>VBIS01000187.1 GCA_005880605.1 Chloroflexota bacterium | reverse complement strand
CTGCTCGAGCCGATGGTCAAAGACCAGCAACGGCGCTTCCCCGACCTGGCGATCGATTTGGGACTGGACGTCCTGGCGGCGCCGGTCCAGGGCAACCCGTACTGGCTGCACCTCGCGATTCGCGAACTCCTCGACAACGCCATCCGCTTCCGACCCGGCCCCACCGGGCGAATCGACGTCACCCTGGCGGAGGCGGATCGCCACTGGAGTATCCGCGTCCTCGACGACGGGTTCGGCGTCGACCCGCAGGCGCAGGGCCAGCTATTCAAGCGGTTCGCCCGTATTGAAACCGACGAAAACCGTCACCTGATCGGCCTGGGGATCGGTCTCTACCTGGTTCAGGAGGTCGCGCGGGCCCATGGCGGCCGGGTGCTGGTAGATAGCCGTCCGGGCGTGGGCAGCGAATTCCGCTTCGAATTGCCCAGAATGTGATACTGGAATTGCGCTAGGGATCACCAAATCCAGCGTTATGATGGAGACGTCCTAAGGACGTCCCCCATGGTGAACGTTCTGTTGTTGGTGGCCTTTGGTTATCTCCTGGGCTCTGTCCCGTCCGGCTGGCTGGTTATGAAGGTGTACCGGAACCAGGACCTGCGGAAGCTGGGGAGCGGCAACATCGGCGCGGCCAACGTCTTCCGCGCCGGCGGTCCGGGGGCCTTCGCCCTCACCCTCATCGCCGACGGCCTCAAGGGCTTCATCCCGGTCATGCTGGGGATCGCCTTCGGGCTCGGTGGCAATGAACTCGCCCTGGCGGCGGTCGGCCTGGCCGCCGTCGTCGGCCATAACTGGCCGCTCTATCTCGGCTTCCGCGGTGGCAAGGGCGTCGCGACGTCGGGCGGCGTGCTGCTGGCCCTGGCTCCCGTTGCCATCGTGCTGGCCGCCCTGGCGTGGTTCCTCGTGATCCGCATCACGCGGGTGGCCTCGGTTGCCTCGCTGAGCGCGGTCGCGGTCGGCTTCATCAGCCTCATCGTCCTCCACCTCGTCGGCTGGCAGGCCTGGCGTCCGGTGGGATGGTCCGTGGTCGTGCTCGGCGTCATCCTGGCGGCGTTGATCCTCTTCCGGCACCGGATCAACATCGAGCGGCTCGCCACGGGTAGAGAGCTGAAGATCACGGCGCACTGATGCCGGAACGACCCCCAGCCCCGCCGCCCCTGCGGTTCCTCTTCTTCGGTGCCGGCGCGGTCGGCTCGCTGTTGGGCGCACGGCTGGCCAAGGAGGGGAGCGAGGTCACGCTGGTCGGACGTCAGCCGCACGTCGAGGCCGTGACGCGCGACGGCGTTCGCATGGTGACGGCCGGCAAGATCAGCAACCAATCGGTCCGGGCGGCGCGGCCGAGCATCGCGGAGGCCGGTGGTCCCTTCGACTACGTCTTCCTCACCGTCAAGGGGTACGACACGTTCGACGCGATCGAGCAGCTGCAACCGGTACTGCGCCCGGGCACCATTCTCGGGAGTTTTCAAAATGGTGTCGGCAACGAAGAGGCGATTTCGGCCGCCTTGCCCGAGCAGGCCCTGCTAGCCGGCAGCCTAACCGTCCCGGTCAGCCTCGACGAGCCTGGCACCATCAAGCTGCATTCGCGCCGAGGCGGGGTGGCGCTGGCGCCGGTCTCACCAGAGGTCAATGTCGCGCCGCTCGTGCGCAAGCTGCGGGCCGCCGGCTTCAAGTCACGTCGCTACACCGATTTCCGGGCGATGAAATGGTCCAAGCTCCTCTTCAACATCCTGGGCAACGCGCAAAGCGCGATCCTCGACTTGCCGCCGAGCCATGTCTTCGCCGATAGCGAGCTCTTCCGCTACGAACGGGCCGCGTTTCGTGAGGCGGTCGCGGTCATGGACCGCATGCATCTGAACGTCGTCGCCCTTCCCGGCCTACCGGCGCCGCTGCTGCGGCGGGCGATGAGTCTACCGTCGCTGCTCGCGCAGATGATGCTCGAGCCGCGACTCGGAGGCGCGCGCGGCAGCAAGATGCCTCGCTGTGGTGGGATCTGAGCCGTGGCAAGTCGCGAACCGAAGCCGCCTTCCTCAACGGCGCCGTGGTCGACGCCGGCCGCCGGGTCGACGTGCCGACGCCGGTCAACTCCGTGCTCTGGGCGATCCTCGAGAAATCGACCAAGATCCCCGCGGAGTGGGAGCGCTATCGCCGCCAGCCAGACCGGCTGAAGGCCTTGCTTCGGACCGCGGTCCGGCTTTAGCCTTCAGCCGCTGTTCGTAGTCCTGTTAGATCAGACCCTGGCGCGAGTCGGCACCTGAGCCGGCCGCTTGCCGACCTGGTAGAGCACGAGGTAGACAACGGTGGCCACGATCGCGCCGGCGAAGAAACTGAGGTCACCGAGCTGTGGGTAATTCTTGGGAACCCACCCAAGCGGGATGGGATCGCCCTGGTCCCAGAATGGGATGGTGGCGAGGATCCCGGCCAGCATCGCGACAAAGCCCTTCCAGTTCGCCCAGCCCACGTCGTAGAAGGTCTGCTCCGGGTACTGCCCGCGGTGCAGCACGAAGTCGGTGATGATCACAGCCAGCCACGGCGTGATCCAGTAGGTGATCAGGAGCAAGAAATTCTCGTACTTGGTTCCCGGCCCCACATTGGCTTGGAGTGCCAGTCCGATTACGAGGCCGATGGCGCCGAAGACGAGCGCGGAAATCGCGCGCCGCTTCTCGAGCGGCAGCCTGATGCCCAGGGTCAGAAAGGCCATCGAGCCGGAATAGATGTTCAAGACGTTGGCGGCGACGGCGCCGACCGCGATCCCGAGGAGAACGAGGACCTGAAGCCAGGTGGGCAGCGGATTCGTGAACTGCTCGGTCGGATTGGCGCCTAGCTTCGAAATGGTCGCTGCAGCGGCGCCGGCGATCTCCAGCACTGCGCAGGAGACGAAGACACCGAGACCAGCGGCCAGGCCGACCCTTAGCGAGCTGGAGTTCCGTGGCAGGTAGCGGCTGTAGTCGGAGGCGAACGGATTCCAGCCGATGGCGTAGCCGAAGGAGATGAACACCGCCAGGATGAAGGCCCCCGACGGCCCACCGAAGGCGACCGGCGCACTGGCGTTGAATCCAACTCCGGGGTGCGACTGCGCCAGGATGATGATGGTCGCCAGCCCGAAGACGATCGTCAAGTAGGGGAAGATGATCCGCTCGAACGAGTGAATCATGTTGTGACCGATGAAAGCCACGATGACCTGGGCGACCACGACGATCACGAAGGCGATGCGAAAATCGAGGGTAGCCGCGTGGTTGCTCAAGACCGACGTCAGGGTCACGAGGGCAAACGTGCCACTGACGCTATTGACAATGAACCAACCGAAGCTCGCGGTCAGCCAGCTCAGTCCGGCCGGCAGGAAGTTGCCAAAGAAGCCGAACGCAGCGCGGCCTTCCACCATCTGCGGCACGCCGAAGCGCGGGCCCATCGACGAGACGATGGCATGTGTGATCGAGCCGAGAAGGCTTCCCAAAATGACACCGAAGACGGTCGGCCAAAAGCCGCCGCCGAAGACGGCGATCGGAAGAACGCCGACGAACACGGTCGCGAACTCCATGTTGGGCGACATCCAGGTCCAGAAGAGCCGAATCGGAGTCCCATGCCGCTCACGATCCGGGATATATTCGATACCGCCCGGCTCGATGGCAGCGACCTTCGAGCCGTATTCCCCCTCTCGGACGGGTACGTCCGATTCGACGTCAGTGGTTGTGGCCACAGTCTCTCCCCATTCCCCACGATTCCGCCTGCCACGGTCGGAGGCCCTGGTGAGCCTGGCGATCCAGGGAGGCCGGATCGTTGCCCCACCCACCGGCGCCCAGCCGCCCCCCGCCAGCCAGGTGATCAACGCCCGCGGCAACCTGCTCACGCCCGCCCTGGTCGACCCACACATCCACCTCGACGCCGTGCTCACCGTGGGCCAGCCGCGCCAGAACCTCAGTGGTTCCCTGTTCGAAGGGATTGCGATCTGGGGCGAGCGAGTCAAAGACCTGACGGTCGACGACGTGAAGCGTCGCGTATCGCAGGTGTTGCGCTGGCAGGTCGCGAACGGCGTCCTGTTCGTCCGCAGTCACGTCGACGTCTGCGATCCGAAGCTGACTGCCCTTCGGGCGCTTGTGGAATTGAAGCTCGAATTTGCGGATCAGATCACCCTCCAGCTGGTGGCCTTTCCCCAGCAGGGCATTCAGTCCTTTCCCGACGGGGAGCGCTTGATGCGGCAGGCGGTGGAGCTGGGCGCCGACGTCGTTGGCGGGATCCCGCATTTCGAGCTAACCCGCGAGTACGGTGAGCAGTCGGTCAAGTTTGCGATGGCGCTCGCCCACGAATTCGGCAAACAGGTCGACATCCATTGCGACGAGACCGACGACGACCACTCGCGCTTCCTCGAGGTGCTCGCCGCGGAGACGATCCGGTTGAACATGCAGGGCCGCGTCACGGCGAGCCACACGACCGCGATGCACTCCTACAACAACGCCTATGCCGGCCGGCTGATCGTCAACGTCAAGCGGGCCGGTCTGAACATGGTGACGAACCCGTTGGATAACGCCACGCTGCAGGGCCGGTTCGACCACTACCCGATTCGCCGCGGCCACACTCGCGTCAAGGAACTGCTGGCGGCGGGCGTCAACGTCTGCCTCGGGCACGACTCGGTCATGGATCCGTGGTACCCGCTGGGGAAAGCCGACCCCCTGCAGGCCGCCTTCGTCCTGGTCCACTACGGCCAGATGTCGGGCTACGAAGAGATTCGGACGCTGATCGACATGATCACCGTCAACGGCGCGCGCACCCTCGGGCTAACCGAGTACGGCCTCGAGCCGGGCTGCCGCGCCGACCTGGTCCTGTTCGAGGCCCCGAGCGAGAGCGACGCCGTCCGGCTCATGGCACCGCGCCGCCTCGTCATCCGGGGCGGCAAGGTCGTTGCCCGCACCGAGCCGGCCGAGCATATCGTCACCTGGAAGGGACGTGAGGAGCCGGTCGACTTTCTCCGCTAATAAATAAACCGACCGCCGGTCTGTTAGAGTCCGGGACGTGGCTCGGACCATGAACCCGACCCTCCACAGCGTCCGCCGGGACGCCTTCCTCGATGTGGCCCAGCGGCTGGTCGAGACCAAGGGCTACGAGGCTATGAGCGTCCAGGACGTCCTGGCTGCGCTGGAGGTCTCCAAGGGGGCGTTCTACCATTACTTCGACTCCAAGCAGGCCCTGTTGGAGGCCGTCGTCGACCGCTTCGCCGTCGGTGGGATGGCCGCGATCGCACCAATCCTTCGCGATCCAAACCTGCCGGCGCTTACGAAGCTGGAGCGGGTCTTCGCCGGGATCGCGGGCTGGAAAGCCGAGCGCAAGGAGCTGGTGCTGGCCATCGTGGAGGTCTGGAACTCGGATAGCAACGCGATCGTCCGGGAGAAGCTCCGCCGCTTGACGGTGCGCCTCATGGTCCCCTTGCTGTCGGCGGTCATCCGCCAGGGCGTCCAGGAGGGCACGTTCCATGTCGCCTCCGCCGACGAGACGGCGACCGTGCTGGTGGCGCTGATGCAGGGCGCGCAGGAACAGGCGACGGATCTCTTCATCGCCCGCCAGGCGAACACCATTCCGTACGAACTCGTTGAGCGAACCTTTGCCGGATTCACCGACGCGTTCGCGCGAATCCTCGGGGTGCCGGAAGGGTCGTTAACGCTCCAGGACGCGGCGACGCTCCATTTCTGGTTTGGATAAAGAGAGGGAACACATGGCAGCCATGATCGATGTCGAAGCTCTGACGAAGAGTTACGGCAGCAAGCGCGGCATCACTGATGTCTCCTTCCAGGTTGAGGAAGGCGATGTCTTTGGATTCCTCGGGCCGAACGGGGCGGGCAAGACGACGACCATCCGGCTGCTGATGGCCCTACTGCACCCCGACGCCGGTTCGGCGCGGATCGCGGGGCTCGATTGCTGGAAGCAATCGGTCGATATCAAGCGTCTCACGGGCTACATGCCGGGCGAGCCCGCGCTCGATCCCAACCTGACCGGCGGGCAGATCCTCGAGTACTTCGCGCACCTGCGCGGCGGCGTCGATCAGGCGTACCTCAAGCAGTTGATCCAGCGTTTCGAACTCGACACCAGCCGCAAATTCCGCCAGTACTCGACCGGCAACAAGCGCAAAGTCGTGTTGATCCAGGCTTTTATGCACCGGCCGCGGCTGTTGATCCTCGACGAGCCGACCAACGGCCTCGATCCGCTCAATCAGCAGGAATTCGATCGGATGGTGCTCGAGGGCCGCAACGAAGGTCGCACGTTCTTGTTGTCGTCACACGTCCTGAGCGAAGTCGAGAAGACCTGCTCCACCGTCGGCATCATCCGCGAGGGTCGCCTGGTGCGCACCGGTGATGTGGCCGAGGTCAAGGCCATCAAGCGCTACGAGATCACGATCACCTTCGCCAGTGCGGTTCCCACAGAAAGCTTCAAGAGCCTGGAGGGCGTCATCGATGTCGAGACCTTGCCCCATGGCCACGGCGTGCACCTGACCATGCAGGGTCCCGCGGATGCGGTGGTCAAGGCGGCGGCGCACTATCCGGTGGTGTCGCTCACCAGTTACGAGCCCAGCCTCGAGGACATCTTCCTCCGCTACTACGAAGGGGACGGCCCGCGTGCCACGGACAAGGACAATGTGGCTTAGCAGCGTCTTCCTCAAAACGCTCCGCGACTACCGGATCCCGATCTTTGGCTGGGGCATCGGCATGGGGCTGGTGGTGGTCTCGCCGATGGCGAGCGTTGCCGCGTTGGTTACCACGCCGCAGGCGCGGGCGCAGCTGGCCAGCCTGGCTGCCACCTTCGCCTGGAACGCCGACGTGGTCGCGGTCGACACCATCGGCGGTTACGCGACCTTCAAGATCGGCATCTTCATCTTCCTGATCGCAGTCTGGCCGCTGCTCGCCGCCAGCCGCATGTTGCGCGGTGAGGAGGAGACCAGCACGCTCGACGTCCTGCTCTCGGTGCCGCGCCCGCGGTTACGCGTCGCGTTGGAGAAGGTGGCGGCGATGTGGACCGCGCTGCTTGCGATGGGCTTGTTGATCGGACTGATCGTCTTCGCCGGCGGCCAGAAGTTCGGCGCCGACTTCGGCCTCGGTAATGGGTTGCTCTTCGGCCTGAACCTAGCGCTGATCTGCGCGGTCATCGGTGGTCTCGCCTTGCTGATCTCGCAGTTCACGCAGGAACGCGGCACCGCCGCGGGCTGGACGGCGGGACTCCTCCTCATCTTCGTCGTCCTCGATATGGTGCACCGCGTCGTCGCTAACAGCGAATGGATCTCGCGCCTCTCGCCCATCTATTACTACAACCAGACCAAGGCGCTGGTGCCGGGCTACGGCGTCAACGTTGGTGCGATGCTGCTTCTCCTTGCGCTCACGTTGATACTCAGCGGCGCGGCCCTTTGGCTGTTCGTTCGCCGCGACGTCGGCGGGACGGTCTCGGTGCCTCGGTGGCTCAGATTGCCGGAGCAAGCCGCAAGTCAGGCGCTGCCGGTCCGGGACCTGTCGCTTCGCTCGGTCTACGCACGCGGCATCGGCATGATCGCGATGCCGACCCTGTGGTGGACCCTGGGTATCGCCGGCTTCGCCGGCTGGATGGTCTTTGCCGTGCAACAGATGGCATCGCGGCTATCCTCGTTACTCGCCAGCTCCCCCGCGGCCATGAACCTGATCAAGAACATCGGCGGCGGGAGTGCCAGTTTCGAAGCCGGCTTCTTGAGCGCGATCTTCGTTCTCTTGCCCCTTCTTCTCATGGCCTTTGCGGTCACCCAGGTCAATGGATGGACGGCCGATGAGCAGGACGGGCGCCTGGAACTGGTGCTCGCGGCTCCGCAACGACGCCTCGGGGTGCTGCTCGCTCGCTTTGCCGCACTCGCAAGCAGCACGGTCTTTATCGGAGTGGTCACGCTTCTCGCCGCAGCAGGGGCCGCAATCATTACGGGCGTGCGCGTCGACTCGGGCAACCTGGCCGCGGCGACGCTCGGCATTATTCCGCTCGGTCTCCTGGTTGCCGCGGTCGGCTACCTCGCGGCAGGATGGCTGCGGACGGCTGCCGACACCGGGTTGCTCAGCTTCCTGCTGCTGATCTGGTTCTTCATCAGCTTCATCGGGCCGGAGCTGCAGCTGCCGGACGCGACGCTGCGCCTCTCCCCCTTCTACTACTACGGCTCGCCGCTCCTGCACGGGTTGGCCTTCACGTCCGTCGTCGGCCTGGTCGCGGTTGCCGCCGTGGCATTGGGTCTTGGCGCCCTCCGCTTCGTCCGCAAAGACATCGGCGTCTAATCAGTCGGCTTACGGGTCACCCGCAGATCCGCTGATTACCACCGGCCGCGAGTGGGTCAACAACGGGATGGCCTCGCGGATGTACTCGGCGCCCGAGCCGAGGGTCCAGATGACGGCGATCAGCAGGGCCCAGACGGCCAGCGTGAACGGACCGACGGTACTGACGAGCAGGCTGCCGGGCAGCGCGTTCCGGCTCAGCAGTCCGCCCTGCCGCGCATCACCTTCGAGCAGAACCAGGAAGAGGGCGATGATCGTGATCAACGCCTTCGCCTTCCCCCAACCGCCTGCCGGGATGATGATGCCGAGCGCCGCCGCGTAGCTGCGCAGTCCGGTGACCAGGAACTCGCGGGCGATGATCACCGCCGCCATCCAGCCGGGGGCGAGGTGGGCCACCGTGATTGCGATCAGCAGCACCGCAACCAGGATCTTGTCCGAGGTGGTGTCGAGGTAGATGCCGAGGGGGGACACGAGGTGGCGACGCCGAGCGATCTCGCCGTCGAGCGTGTCGGTGAGGGAGGCGGCGACGAAAAGCACGGCGGCGGCCAGAAAGCCGTAACGACCACCTGACGCCACCAACACATAGAGGATGGGCGCGGCCACGATGCGAGAGAAGCTCAGGAGATTGGGCAGCGCCCATAGGGATGGCATCGCGGCTCAGTCTCGCCGAACCGCGATGTGAAACGCGACGATCCCGAGCGTCATCCGCTCGACGTTGACCTGGAAGCCGAGTCCCTCGAGCTCGCGGGCCAGCACGGCCGGCGGCGGAAAGCCGGCCACGGTTTCCGCGAGATAGCGATACGCGCTCGATTCCTTGGCGCTGAAAAGCCCGGCAACCGCAGGCATGACGCGCCCGAGGTAGAGGCGGTAGGCGGCCAGCAAGGGTCCCGTTGGAGGCGCGAACTCGAGGATCACCAGCCGTCCTCCCGGACGGAGTACCCGTCGCATTTCGCGCAGGGCCGCGTCACGATTGACCAGGTTGCGTAGGCCAAAGCCGATGGTGACGGCGTCCATGCTGGCATCGGCCTCCGCCAGACGGCTGACGTCTCCCTGGCGGAACTCAACGTCCAGTTCAACCGCACGCGCCCGCTCTAGCATCCCGGGCGAGAAATCGATACCGATCACCCGTCCTCCGGGGCTGACCATT
>VBIS01000186.1 GCA_005880605.1 Chloroflexota bacterium | reverse complement strand
GCCGGAGAGTCCGACCTTCGTGAAGAGGAAGGAGAAGGTTGCTGAGGCAGCCATGATGCGCAGGTCGGCCGCCAGGGCAACGACCGCGCCCGCTCCGGCGGCCACCCCGTTCACTGAGGCGATGATGGGAATTGGACAGTCGCGCATGCGCTGGGTGACCGTCCCCGTCATGCGCGTGAAGGCCAGCAGGTCGCGCGGATCCATCTTTTGCAGCTCGCCGATGATCTCGTTGACGTCTCCGCCGGAGCTAAAGCCCCGCCCGGTGCCTGTAATCACCAGCACTAGGACGTCGTCGCGCTGGGGAAGGTCGGTCAACAGGTCGCGGAGATCCGCGTAGATCTCAAAAGTGAGCGCATTCAGGCGCTGGGGACGGTCGAAGGTGAGGGTCGCGACGCCGTCCTTTACAGCGAAGCGGAAGTGGTTCCACGATTGGGTGGGCGTCGCCGACCCGCGGAACGCACTCATCCGGGAAAACTTATCATCTCCTCCGAAGGAGCGACGGATACATGAACATCGGGGTCGGCCTGCCGACCTCTACGTCCGGAATCAGCGGAGAGCTCATGTTGGAATGGGCGAAGCGTGCGGACGCCGGTCCATTCAGCAGCCTGGGGGTCGTCGACCGCGTCGCCTACCACAATTACGAGCCCTTCACGGCGTTGGCCGCCGCGGCTGCGGTGACCCGGCGGGTGCGGCTCGCCACCATGGTCGTGATCGGGCCGCTGCGCAATACGGTCATGCTGGCGAAGCAAGCGGCCTCCCTGGACGCCCTCTCGGACGGCCGGCTCACCCTCGGCTTGGCGGTCGGCGCTCGCGGGGAGGATTATCAGGCGTCGGGCATCGATAGCCGCGGCCGCGGCCGGCGCTTTGGCGAGCAGCTGGAAGCGCTCCGTGACATCTGGGAGGAGGGGAAAATCGGACCGACTCCGAAGTCTCCCGGCCCGCACGTGCTGGTGGGAGGATCGAGCGGCGAGGCGCTGGCCCGCATGGCGCGCTATGCCGACGGCTACATGCACGGGGGTGGACCGCCGCGCGCATTCGCCGCTGCTGTGGCTAAAGCCCTCTCGGCCTGGTCGGACCTCGGTCGGCCGGGACGGCCGCGCCTCTGGGGGATGGGCTATTTCGCGCTTGGCGATGGTAGCGCCGATGCCGGCGCCAGGTATCTGCGGCATTACTACGCCTTCACGGGACCATTCGCCGAGAAGATCGCCGCCGGAAACCTTACCTCGCCAGGTGCGATCGCTGACTTTATCCGTGGCTATGAGGACGCCGGCTGCGATGAGCTGGTGCTGTTTCCGACGGTCTCCGGCGTCGAGCAGATCGATCGCCTTGCCGAGGTGATTGGCTAAACCGGTGCGTTACGCCGTCCTCGGCGGCGGACCCTCGGGACTCTACTTCGCGCTGCTGGCGAAGAAGGCCAATCCGAGTGACGAGGTCCTGGTGGTGGAGCGCAATCCACCCGACGCGACCTTCGGGTGGGGGGTGGTCTTTTCCGAGGAAACGCTCGGGGCGCTGCGTGATGCCGATTACGAGACCTACACCGAGATCGGCGAGAGCTTCGCGCGCTGGAACGCGATCGATATCTATTACCAGGACACGAAGATCCGTTCCCGGGGACATGTCTTTACCGGCATCTCGCGCAAGGTGCTGCTCAACATCCTGCAGCGGCGCTGCCGCGCCCTCGGGGTGCGGCTGGAGTTCGAGCGAGAGGTCCGCGATGTCGCTGAGTTCGAAGGTGCCGATTTGATCATTGGTGCGGACGGCATCAATGGCCTGGTGCGACGGACGTACGGTGAGTTCTTCAAGGCCCAGGTCGCCGTGCATCCAACGAAATACGTGTGGTTCGGAAGCGACCTGGCGCTCGACGCGTTCACCTTCATCTTCCGTCGCAACGACGACGGTCTGTTCCAGGTTCACGCCTATCCCTTCGATGCGCACACCTGCACCTTCATCGTCGAGTGTCCGGAGGACGCGTGGCGCCGTGCCGGCCTGGAATCGGCGAGCGAGGCGGAGAGCATCGCGTATTGCGAAGCCCTGTTCCAGCCGGAGCTGCGCGGGCGACGCCTCATGTCCAACCGCTCGCTCTGGGCCAACTTCGCCACCCTACGGCAGGAAAGCTGGCATCACGGCAATGTTGTTCTGCTCGGCGACGCCGCCCACACGGCCCACTTCTCTATCGGGTCCGGCACCAAGCTGGCAATGGAGGACAGCATCGCCCTGGTCGATGCCTTGCGCCGGCATCGTGACCTGCCCGCCGCCCTCAACGACTACGAGATGGAGCGGCAGCCGGTCGTCGAGCGTTTCCAGGAAGCCGCGCACGAAAGCTCGAGCTATTTCGAGCACGTGTCGCGCTACGCCCAGTTCGACCCGCGGCAGTTTGCCTTCAACCTTCTGACGCGCAGCCGCCGGATCACCTACGTGAACCTGACGCAGCGCGACCCGGAGCTGGTGCGCACCGTGGACTCGTGGTTCGCCGCCGCAGCGACGGGGTCGCCAGACGGCGCCGTTCGGCTGAGTCCACCGCCCATGTTTGCCCCCTTCCGAATCGGCGACCTGACGCTCCCGAACCGCGTGGCAGTCGCGGCCGGACCGGATCTCGAGGCAGCCGCTCGTTTGGGTGCCGGACTGGTGATCACGGAGTTTGTCAGTGTGACCGATGACGGACGCATCACACCGGAGACGCCCGTGATCGATCGAACGATGCAGGATCATCTGAGGTTGGCGGTGGAGCGTATTCATAAGTCAGGCAGCCGCGTGGCGCTGCAACTGGGACATGCCGGTCGGCGCGGCTCGATGCGGCCACGCTCGCAGGGCGTCGATCGGCCGCTCCGACACGGCGGCTGGAAACTGATGGCTGCTTCGCCGATTGCCTACACACCCCACGCTCCGCTTCCTAAGGAGATGACGGCGCGCGACATCGCCCATGTTGTGAAGGTCTTTGGCTTAGCGGCGAAGGCAGCCGCGGGTTGCTGGCTCGATGCGCTGGAACTCAACTTTGCGCACGGGTATCTCGCGGCCGGATTCATCTCGCCCCTCACGAATCGGCGGACCGACGAATACGGAGGCTCGCTCCAAAACCGGATGCGGTTTCCGCTGGAGGTGCTCGCACGGGTGTGACCTCGTACACGCGGTGATGGGTCAGACGGTTTGGGAGGGCCGCCCGGATTACCGGCGCCTGTTCGGCATTCCAGCCAGCGACCGGATCCGCAATGAGGCAGGCATTGCGACGCTGGCCAGCGGCAACATCACGACCGCCGATGACGTCAACACGATCCTCGCTGCCGGCCGGGCCGACCTCTGCCACCTGGAGCTGACATGACGGCGGCGTCGGTCATCGACGCCGCCAGCTTCGCGCGCCGCCTCCCGAAGGCAGAGTTGCATCTGCATGTCGAGGGGACGCTCGAGCCGGAGTTGATGTTCGAGCTGGCACGGCGAAATGACGTCAGGTTGCCGTATGCGTCAGTTCAAGATGTTCGACGGGCGTACGTGTTCAGCGATCTGCAATCGTTCCTTGACATCTATTACGCGGGCTGTCGAGTGCTCCTTAAAGAGCAGGATTTCTACGACCTGACCTGGGCGTACCTGGAGCGCGCCGCTGCGCAGGGCGTGCGCCACGCCGAGATCTTCTTCGATCCACAAACCCACACCGATCGGGGCGTGCCGTTCGAAACCGTGGTCACCGGGATCCATCGCGCGCTCGAGGATGGTCGCGCTCGCCTCAACCTCACGAGTGGGCTCATCGTCTGTTTTCTGCGGCATTTGAGCGAGGAGGCGGCGATGCGGACGCTCGACGAGGCGTTGCCCTACCGCGAGTGGATCCTGGCTGTAGGTCTCGACTCATCAGAGGTAGGCAATCCCCCGGTGAAATTCAGAGACGTTTATCAGCGCGCTCGTGAATCTGGGTTGCTGGCGGTCGCGCACGCCGGCGAGGAGGGACCATCGGAGTATGTCTGGGAGGCCCTGGATGTTCTGAAGGCGCGGCGGATCGACCACGGAATCCGATCCATTGAGGACG
>VBIS01000141.1 GCA_005880605.1 Chloroflexota bacterium | reverse complement strand
CTCGAGCAGAAACTGGCCACCGGGTTCGAGCATCGCCGCCGCGGCGCCCACCACCCGATGATCGTCCGCCTCATCATCGAAGTATCCGAAGCTGGTGAAGAGATTGAGAACGAGATCGAACGCCGCGCCGGGTAACGCCTCGCGCATATCGCCGGCAAGCCAACGCACCCGGACGCCGGCCACATGCGCGCGCTCCCTGGCCACGCCCAACATGTACTCGGAGAGGTCGACCCCGGTCACGTCGTAGCTGCGTCGCGCGAGCTCGATCGCGTGTCGCCCCTGGCCGCAGGGCAGGTCGAGGATGCGCCGCGGCGGGTGGAGGTGCAGCAGGGCCTCGATCTGATCGACTTCGATCGGGGTCCGCTCGGCAAGCGTGGCGTCATACAGCGCGAGATAACGGGGCCCAAACCAGCCCCGCCACCAGTCAGGAGGTGCCTCCGCCATACCTTTATATATAAGTGCTCGATGGCAGAACCACACCGGCACCCCGATCGGCTCTGGCGCAATCCCGAACCCAAGCGCGTGTACGACGTTGTCATCGTCGGCGGCGGTGGTCACGGGCTCGCCACGGCCTATTACCTGGCGCGCAATCATGGGATCACCAACGTTGCCGTCCTCGAACGAGGCTGGCTGGCCGGCGGCAACATGGCCCGGAATACGACGGTCATCCGCTCCAACTACCTCTGGGACGAGAGCGCCGCGATCTACGAGCACTCGCTCAAGCTCTGGGAGTCGCTCTCGCAAGAACTCGATTACGACATCCTCTTCAGTCAGCGCGGCGTCCTCAACCTGGTGCACAGCGTCGGAGACCGCCGGGAATCGATGCGGCGCGTCAACGCCAATCGGCTGAATGGGATCGATGCCGAATGGCTCACCCCCGAGGAGGTCAAGGCTTTCTGCCCGATCGTCAACCTCTCCCCCGAAGTGCGCTATCCCATCATCGGTGGCACGCTGCAGCGACGGGGTGGCATCGCCAAGCACGATTACGTCGCCTGGGCCTTCGCCCGCAAGGCCGACGAGATGGGCGTGGACCTGATCCAGAACTGCGAGGTCACTGGCTTCGACCTCGAAGGCGACCGCGTCCGCGGCGTGCACACCAATCGCGGATTGATCGCCGCAAACAAGGTCGCGCTCTGCGCCGCGGGTCATTCCACCGTATTGGCGGACATGATCGGCCTCGACCTGCCGATCCAAAGCTATCCCTTGCAGGCTCTGGTTTCCGAGCTCCTCGAGCCGGTTCTCGACTGTGTCGTGATGTCGAACGCGGTCCACGTTTACGTTAGCCAGGCCCCGAAGGGCGAGCTGGTCATGGGCGCTGGGATGGATGCTTACAACTCCTATGCGCAGCGTGGCTCGCCTCACGTCATCGAGTACCAGCTCGCTGCGGCCTGCGAAGTGTTCCCGATTTTCAGCCGAGCGCATGTGCTTCGAACCTGGGCTGGCATCGTCGACGTTTCTCCGGACGCATCCCCGATTCTCGGGTTGACGCCGATCGAGAACCTCTTCATCAATTGCGGCTGGGGCACGGGCGGCTTCAAAGCCACCCCCGGCGCCGGCTGGGTCTACGCGCACACCATCGCCAACGGCGAGCCTCATCCGCTGAACGCGCCGTTTGCACTTGAGCGCTTCACTACCGGCGCGTTGATCGATGAGCATGGTGCGGCCGCCGTGGCGCACTAGCCATGGTCATCCCCTGCCCGTGGTGCGGTGATCGCGAGAACATCGAATTCAAATACGGCGGCTCGGCGCAGGTCGCCTACCCCGCGGATCCGGCGAGCGTGGACGATGCGACCTGGGCGCGTTTTGTCTTCTTCCGCCCGAATCCGAAGGGCAAGATGGCCGAGCGCTGGGTTCACACCGCCGGCTGCCGGCGCTGGTTCAGCCTGGTGCGCGACACCATGACCCACGAAATCACCCCGTCATGAGCCGCCTGGCATCGGGCGGGCGCATCGACCGGACGCGTCACCTCTCGTTTCGCTTCAATGGCGCGGCCTATCAGGGGTACGCCGGCGATACCCTCGCCTCCGCGCTACTGGCGAACGACGTGGCGGTGATCGCGCGCAGCGTCACCTATGGACGGCCCCGCGGCATCTTCAGCGCCGGCGTCGAGGAACCGAACGCCCTGGTGCAGGTCGGCAGTGAGACCATGCTGCGCGCCACCCAGGTCGAGCTGGTCGAGGGGATCGAGGCATTCGGGCTGAACGGCCGCGGTCGCCTCACACTCGATTTCCCCTCCCCCGCTCACGGGGGAGGACAGGGTGGGGGCTCCCCTGCTTCCCCCTCCCCCTCTGGGGGAGGGCAGGGTGGGGGCTTTTACGACAAGATCTACGCGCATTGCGAGGTGCTGGTCATCGGTGGGGGTCGGGCGGGCATCACTGCCGCGCTTGATGCCGCGCAAACCGGGGATCGTGTGATCCTCGTCGATGAGCAGGCCGAGCTTGGCGGACGCCTCCTGAGCGCCGGCTGGAATGATTGGCTCGCCGCCAGCATCGCCACTCTCGAGTCCGCCCCGGACGTTCGGCTCCTGACTCGCGCGAGCGCCTTCGGCCACTACGAGCAGAACCTAGTCCTGATCGCCCAGCGCCTGAATAACGGCGGCCGCCTCTGGCAAGTCCGCGCCAAACGCGTCGTCCTCGCCACCGGGGCGCACGAACGGCCACTGATCTTCGCAAACAACGACCGGCCGGGCATCATGCTCGCCGGCGCCGCCAGGACTTACGTCAATCGGTACGGCGTTGTGCCTGGAAAGCGCGCGGTCATCTTCACCAACAATGACAGCACCGATGTCGTGGCGGCTGACCTGCGGCGAGCTGGCATCACCATCGAGGCCATCGTCGACGTCCGCAAGGGTGATGCCATCATCGACACCCTCACTGAGACATTTCCCTCCCCCGCTCGCGGGGGAGGGCAGGGTGGAGGCTCTCTTACCGGAGTCATCATCGCCGCCCTTACTGGCGACGCCCCTCGCCGAGAGGTCGAGTGTGATCTCCTCTGCGTTTCCGGCGGCTTCAATCCAACGGTTCATCTCTTCAGCCAGGCGCAGGGGCGCCTTCGCTACGACGAAGGCCTGGCGTGCTTCGTGCCCGACGTCGCTCCCCCAAACGTCGAGGTGGTCGGCGCGGCCGCCGGAGACCTGGGCGGTCGCGGTCAGGGCACGATCATGCCGTACTGGGTCGTCCCAAGTGACGGCCAGGATTGGGCGACCCATTTCGTCGACCTGGAGCGCGACGTCACGGTCGCGGATGTACGGCGAGCCCTCGGTACTGGCATGCAGTCGGTCGAGCACGTCAAGCGATTCACGACCATCGGCACCGGTAGCGACCAGGGCAAGACCGCGGGGATCAATGAGACGGCCATTATCGCGGCACAGCTTGGTCAGCCGGTCGGCAGCGTAGGCGTATCGACATTTCGCCCGCCCTACGTGCCGATTTCGTTTGGGCTGATGGCCGGCCGAAATCGTGGCGACCTCTTCGATCCCATTCGAGTGACCGCGATTCACCCCTGGCATGTCGCCCACGGCGCCGTCTTCGAGAACGTCGGCCAGTGGAAGCGGCCCTGGTACTTCCCGCGTGAGGGCGAGGATCTGGACTCGGCCTTGCTCCGGGAGTGCCGGGCCGCACGCGACAACGTCGCCGTGATGGACGTCTCGACCCTCGGCAAGATTGAGATCCAGGGGCCGGACGCGCTCGAGTTCCTCAATCGGATTTACACCAATGCCTTCGACAGCTTGATGATCGGGTCGTGTCGGTACGGCCTCATGTGCAAAACCGACGGCATGGTGTTCGACGACGGAGTCGTGATGCACCTCGATACCGACCGCTGGCTGGCCACGACGACCAC
>VBIS01000140.1 GCA_005880605.1 Chloroflexota bacterium | reverse complement strand
GACCCCGTCATGAAGCAAGGGGAGACTAGATGTCAGAGAAAGATCGGGCATTGACGGCCGCGCTCAGCCAGATCGAGCGCAGCTATGGCAAGGGCGCCATCATGAAGCTGGGGGAGGCGGCCGCCCAGAAAAACATTGACGTGATTCCGACGGGATCGCTCACCCTCGACATGGCGCTCGGGGTCGGTGGCATCCCGCGCGGCCGGGTGGTGGAGATCTACGGCCCGGAGTCGTCGGGGAAGACAACGCTCGCCCTGCACGTCATCGCCCAGTCGCAGAAGCTGGGGGGCGTCGCGGCCTTCATCGATGCCGAGCATGCCCTGGATCCGGTCTACGCCGGCCACATCGGCGTCAAGACCGAGGACCTGCTGATTTCGCAGCCGGACACAGGCGAGCAAGCGCTCGAAATTGTCGACGTGCTGGTCCGTTCCGGCGCTGTCGACGTCATCGTCGTCGACTCGGTGGCGGCGCTGGTACCGAAGGCGGAGATCGACGGCGAGATGGGGGATAGCCACGTCGCCCTGCAAGCGCGGTTGATGTCGCAGGCGCTGCGCAAACTGACCGGCGCCATCTCGAAGTCGAGCACCTCGGTGATCTTCATCAACCAGCTGCGGGAGAAGGTTGGCATCATGTTCGGCAACCCCGAGGTGACGACCGGTGGCCGGGCGCTCAAGTTCTATGCCTCGATCCGGCTCGACATCCGCAAAGTCGACTCCATCAAGAGTGGGCTGGACGTGACCGGCAACCGGGTCAAGGTCAAGGTGGTCAAGAACAAGGTCGCACCACCGTTCAAGTCGGCTGAGTTCGACATCCTCTACAACGAGGGCATCTCCTACTGGGGCAGTGTGCTCGACGCCGCGGTCGATGCCACCCTGGTGGAGAAGGCGGGCTCCTGGTTCTCCTGCAACGGCCAGCGGATGGGCCAGGGACGGGAGCAGACGGTGGGCTTCCTCAAAGCAAACACGAAGCTGGGCGAAGAACTGATCGCGCAGCTGAAGGGCAAGGCCGCGGAGAAGATCCTCCAGCCGGTATGAGAAGCGGCGGTCGGCGAACGACGCCGACCGCGCGTGAGCCCGAAAGCGCCCAGGCGGCGTATACCGAGGCGGTCAAGCGGCTGGCTCGGCAACCGCAGTCGCGGGCCGCGTTGCGGCAGCGACTCCTCCGGCTCGGTTACGAAGACGCCGCCGTGGACGCCGCGCTCGAGCGCGCCCAGGCCGACGGGTACCTGAACGACCAGGAGTACGCCGCCGCGCTGGTACGCCGGCGCAGCCGCGGCCGGGGACATGCGCTGATCGCCCAGGAACTGCGAGCCAAAGGCATCGCAGAGTCCACGGCTGGGCCCGCGCTTGCTGCCGTCGATGCCGATGCCGAGGAGGCGGAGGCCTTAGCCCTGGGGAAAAGTCTGCTGGCGAACCGGCGCCTGGTCGATGCGCAAGCCATGGTTGGTTATCTCGGTCCCCGCCTCAGCCGGCGTGGCTTCAGCAGTGGGCTCGTATACCGGGTCTGCCGCCTCCTCAGCGATGAATGGGAAGCCGCCGGCAGGTTTGACAGTGTCGCTGAACGCGACTAAAATAGTCAAGATTTTGTCGCCCTGTAACGACTAGTCCCGCTGCGCCTACGCGCAGTGAGAAGAACCTTTACAAGTCCATAAGCGAGGTGTAACTATGCCCATTCCATTACTCCTGGTCATTGGGGTCGTGGTGGGTGCGGCCGTGGGTGCGCTCGTCGCCTACCTCTGGGTTGGCAACGCCAACCGCCGGCGGGATCTCGTGTCCAACGTGGAACGCGAAAAGCTGCTGTCGGATGCCGAGACCCAGATGAAGGAGATGGTCCTCGAAGCGAAAGAGGAAGCCCACCGCATCCGCATGAGCCTGGAGCAGGAGGTACGCGACGCACGTGCGGAGATCCAGCGTTCGGAACGCCGGGTCCAGCAGAAGGAAGAGTCGATCGACCGCAAGCTTGAAGACCTGGACCGAAAGGACCAGGCAGTGACCGCGAAAGAGTTGGAGATCGGGAGGACCAGGGAGCGCGTCAACGATGCCCTCGCCGAGCAGGTGAAAGAGCTCGAGCGAATTTCCGGAATGACGCGAGCCGAAGCGAGGACGACAATCCTCACCAACCTTGAAAAGGAACTCAACCAGGAGATCGCGCAGAAGATCCGCGATGGCGAGGCGATCGTCAAAGAGGAGAGCGAAAAGCGCGCTCGCAACATCCTGGTGACCGCCATGCAGCGGGTTGCCGCCGAGCAGACCGCCGAAACCTCGGTTTCAGTGGTGGCCATTCCCAGCGACGAGATGAAGGGTCGCATCATCGGTCGAGAAGGGCGCAACATTCGCGCGCTCGAACATGCGACCGGCGTCGACCTGATCATCGACGACACGCCGGAGGCCGTCATCTTGAGTGGCTTCGACCCGGTCCGCCGCGAGGTGGCGCGGGTGGCCCTCAATCATCTCCTGGTCGACGGCAGGATCCACCCGGCCCGGATCGAAGAAATGGTGACCAAGGCTCGCGGCGACGTCCAGAACCGGATTCGGGAAGAAGGCGAACAGGCGATGTTCGAGACCGGCGTCACCGGCCTGCATCCCGAGTTGGTAAAGCTGTTGGGGACGCTGGCATTTCGGACCAGCTACGGACAGAACGTCTTGACCCACAGCAAGGAGGTCTCTTTCCTCTGCGGAATGGCAGCGGCCGAGATCGGCGCCGACGTGGCGCTGGCCCGTGAGGCCGGCCTGCTGCACGACATCGGGAAGGCGATCGACCATGAGGTCGAGGGGTCGCATGCCATCATCGGCGGAGAACTCCTCAAGCGGCTCGGCAAGCCAGACGCGCTGGTGAACGCGGTCGCGGCCCACCACATGGACATCGAGCCAACCAGCCTCGAGGCGATTCTGACGGTAGCCTGCGACGCCGTCTC
Source organism: Chloroflexota bacterium (assembly GCA_005880605.1). GTDB lineage: Bacteria > Chloroflexota > Dormibacteria > CF-121 > CF-121 > CF-13. Next base: position 687 of record VBIS01000140.1, on the reverse strand, counting down.
GGCAGCCCGTCCGGGCGCCCGCCGGGAAACGCTGACCACCTACATCAAGCGGCTCGAGAAACTGGAAAGCATCGCCAATGCGTTCGAAGGCGTCGAGAAATCGTTCGCGATCCAGGCGGGTCGGGAGATCCGAATCATCGTCAAACCGGACACCATCGACGACAGCCGGGCCCAAATCCTCGCCCGCGATATCGCAAAGCGAATCGAAGGCGAGCTCAGCTATCCGGGCCAGATCAAGGTGACGGTGATCCGCGAGACCCGTATCGTCGAATTCGCCAAGTAAGACTTAAGAGGCGACTCCGCAAGGGGCCGCCTCTTTGCTTTTACAGCAGGGCTCGCATCCCGGCACGAAAGGCGGTCGCTCCCGATTGCGCCGGATGGCGGACATAGACGGCGCGGCTGCCAAGCGTCTCGGCGGCAATCCGGCCGACCCCGACGACCAGCCGCGGCCGGACGATATCGATGAGCCGCTGCACATACGTGAGGCCGGCGGCGACCTCCGGCCGCGACGGTCGCCGGTTGGACAGGGGCTGCTCCGGCAAATGCGGGTGCGTGGGCACTGTGTTCCAGAGGATCACCTGCCGCTCGGCATCGAATTCCTCGAGCACACCGTGGACGACGGTGCCGGAGGGCTCTTTCCATGGTCGAGGCCGGCGGCCCGAGCGACGGTAGGGATCACCCCAGCGT
>VBIS01000139.1 GCA_005880605.1 Chloroflexota bacterium | reverse complement strand
GCCACCCGAACGCTTCGTGCCATGGACTGAAGTGTCGGTGAAAGGCCAGCTGGCGGAACTCCATAACCGGATGACCAGGCTCCTAGACGAAGTGAAGCTTTGATCAACGATTGGAGGAGGCTCACTCAGGGCGCGTTGCTGGCGCGAAACGTCCTGTGGAACCTCGCCGGCCAGGTCCTACCGCTGCTTGCTGGGATCATCGCGATCCCCTTCCTGATCGGAGGCCTTGGAACGGATCGCTTTGGCATCCTGACCTTGATCTGGGTCGCGATAGGCTATTTCAGCCTCTTCGATCTCGGCCTGGGACGCGCCCTGACGCAGCTTGTCGCACAGAGACTCGGCTCTTCGGAGGATGCCGCGCACCGGCTCTTTTGGACCACATCGCTCCTGATTGCAATTATCGGCACAGCAGGCGCCCTCGTCGTCGCCCTTCTAAACCCCTGGCTGATCCACCACTTCTTGCGGGTACCGGCAGCCCTCCAGCAGGAGTGTGTGCTGGCCGTTTACCTGCTGGCCTTCTCAATTCCATTTCTGCTTAGCACGTCAGCGATGCGCGGAATGCTCGAGGCGCATCAACAGTTCCTCAGCATCAACGCGATCCGGCTGCCAATGGGCCTGGCCACCTACCTTGGCCCCCTTCTTGTCTTACCCTTCAGCCGGAGTCTCGTCGCTGTGGTCGCGTTGCTCGTAGTTACTCGACTGGCAACGTGGCTGGCGTTTCTGCAGGTCTGTTTCAGGACGTTTGCCGGCCTGCGGGCTGGCGTGGCGCTTGATCCAACACTGATCGGGCCGCTATTCCGCTTCGGCGGCTGGATGACGGTCAGCAACGCCGTAGGCCCGGTCATTGCGTATGCCGACCGCTTTCTCATCGGTGCGCTGATCACGGTATCCGCCGTGGCTTACTACGCCACACCGTACGAGGTGGTTACGCGACTTTGGATTATTCCCTTTGCGCTGACGGGCGTTTTGTTCCCAGCTTTTGCCACCACGCTGGCGCAAGACCCTCGCCGAACGGTTCTCCTGTTCATGCGGGGCGTGAAATACATCTTTCTCGCGATCTTCCCTATCAGCCTTGTCTTAGTGGCATTCGCATCAGACGCGCTGCGGGCGTGGCTCGGAAGTACGTTCGCTGGCCGCAGCACGGTGGTTCTGCAATTACTTGCTGCCGGCATCCTCATCAATTGCCTGTCACATGTCCCTTTCGCGCTCGTCCAGGGTGGCGGCCGCGCTGATCTGACAGCGAAACTGAATCTTGCCGAGTTGATTCCGTACTTTGTTCTGGTCATTTGGCTGATTCACGTCCTGGGGATCAATGGCGCAGCCATTGCTTGGGTTGTCCGGGTTGTTGTGGAGGCCGCGGTTTACTTCGTCATGGCCCAGGCGATGCTGCCGGCGATCCGCGCTCACCTCTGGCGGCTGGGCCTTGCCCTCGTGCTGGCGGCAGGAACGCTCGCCACGGCTACCCTGTTATCTGGTGCAAGCCGAGTGCTGTTTGTGATTTCTACGCTTTCGTTATTCGCGCTTGTCGCCTGGTTTCAGGTGCTGTCTCCGCATGAGAGGTTGCTGGGGCTCAAAGCCTTGACCCCCGGCAAGGTCTAGACGGATGAGGAGGTTGGCCGAAAGGACAGGCTCCACCGGAGAGGTAACCGGCTCGCCGCGCGCTGCGGGCTCTCTAGCAACCACAGGTTGATGTAAGCGACCGGCAGGAAGATGATCCACAGGTAGTCGTACTTTGCAAGGTAGGGATTGGTCGCATTCGCGATCAAGAAGGCCAGCGATCCAATCAGAACCGGGAGCAGCTCCAGGCCTAATGGATGGCCGGCATGGACAATCCTCGCTCCGGTCCAGAAAATCCAGACCACGCCCGACGTGTAAAGCGCAAAACCGACAAGGCCGGTCTGGAAAAGCAAACCCAGGTACCAGAGCTCATAGGACCAGGGAACCGTATTGCCAGATCGTATGCCAGCGATGACGTCAGGGGGACGAGGAACATTTGCGACGGCTCCATGGCCCGCTCCCAGAATTGGGTGTTGGAGCCATGCCTGGATCAGCCCATTGAATTGTCGGTGACGGTCACTTGCACCGGGATCGTTGCCCCCGGCAAAGTCAAATCCGGCGACCATGCGCGACACTGAAGCCTCGGGCGACCAGCCCCGGGTGAGGTGAGCCCCAATTCCGACCACCAGAGCAATGCCGAGCGCAGCGCCAACCGCGATCGCCGGTCAGGTCAGCGTGCGCTTCCGAACGTTGGCTGGCAGGAAGCCGGCCAAACCTGCAATCAGCAACGGGGTCAAGATCACGACGAGGATCAGGCCGCGGCGCAGACTCAAGAAAACGATCGGAATGCTGAGTATTAACGAAAACGAGACCAGTATCCATCTCCTGCCAATGCCCTCCATGTCTCCCCATCGCTTGAAGGAACGCAGGACAACGATGGAGAGTCCGTACGGGATCAAGAACAGCAGCGAAGCAACGTCGTTGAGCCAAAACTGCACACCGTTGACGAAGTTGATCCTTGCATTCTCATCGAGATTGGGGAACAAGAACGATGGAAGCGCTCCTGAAGAAACGCCGATAAATGCGAGAGCGTAGACAACATTCACGAGGAGGGCAGCAGCCAGTACCAATTGAATGCCCTCAAGGAATCGCTCCTGCGAGGCGGCGGAGATGAACACCAGGTACAGAACAGGCCAAAGCACATAAACAGTCGAGGTGCTCAAGGCACCTGGCGCCCGCTGGAGTACCCCCACGAACACGAAGGCTATTCCCAGCAATACGTAGAAGATGGTCCACGCCACGACGGTGGGGTGGAGCCGGACGCGATACGTCCCGCCGCCGACGATCCGCGCAATCGCAGCGAGGATAATCACAATCAGGACGACCTTGACCGACCTGTAGGCCGTCGGGACAACGAGCATGAGGAAGAACAATGCGTAGCCGGCAATGGCAGCCACTGTCTGCGCGAACTTCGTCGATCTAATCCTTTGGAGCGACACCATCCAGCAGCGGAGTATAGTCTCCGTTCCGCGCTCGATCGGCCGTCTCACGCGGGGGCGTATGGGAACCCCTCCTAAAATACGGCGCGTGTTCCACCACTGTGCTTTTAGGTCTGCCCAGGGCACTCAGCATCCTTGACGGGCTCTTTCCTCCGTAACGTCCTTCGCCGGCGCTGGCTTCTTCCGTTGCTGCTAACCGAGCCACGACGCTTCTACGAGAGCTTGATGAAAGATGTCGAACTCCTTATCGATCGGGTTCGACCACATCCTGGGACCTACACGCCGATCGACTGGCCACCCGCCTTGGAACAGATCACGGGATGGCGGCACGAAGCGGGATCGATCATGCAGGAACCGGCACTCCAAGCAACCGAACAAGAGGTCCTGGCCAGGCTCGAGGAGGTACGGAGCTCGAGCCCCTGGACGGCGGCCTACAACTCCGATCTCCGCCTCGCCCGGGCGCTGTACCTGGTCTGCCGTTTGCTCCGGCCCGAGACGGTGGTCGAAACCGGCGTCGCCTACGGGATGAGCTCCGCATTCATCCTGACGGCGCTCGAGGTCAACCACCAGGGGAGGTTGTCCAGCGTCGATCTGCCCCCGCTGGGCGGGGATGCCACCCGTCTCCAGGGCGTCCTGATCCCAAACCGGTTGAGGCACCGATGGGCGCTCTACAGCGGAACCAGCCGTCGCCTCCTGCCAGGGCTGCTGGCTGGAACGCGCGTCGACGTCTTTGTCCATGACAGCCTGCACACCTACCGAACCATGCGCTGGGAATTTGAATCGGTGTGGCCGCACATTCCTTTGGGAGGCGCGCTGATCGCCGACGATATCGAGGGGAACCGGGCCTACGAGGAGGTAGTGGCGCGGGGAGTGGCCTTAACCTGGGTTGTCCGTCAGGCGCTCAAGCCGTCGGCGCTTTTTGGAATCGCCATCAAATGAGGGCGGCCTTTTGACCACCCCTGGAACATCAGGACGGCCCAGAGCAGCCGCTGCCAGTTGCGCCGCCCGCTGAGATGCTCCATCCATGCGCGCCGAATCACGATCGGATCGAAAACCCCATCGTGTCGCAGCTCTCGCTCATCGAGCAGCGTCTCCGCCCAGTCTCGTAGCGGGCCGCGCAGCCAGCTGTCGATGGGCACGTCGAAGCCCCGCT
>VBIS01000138.1 GCA_005880605.1 Chloroflexota bacterium | reverse complement strand
AGCTATGGCTCCCGTAACATCTTTGTACACGGATCGCGTGATTTGCGCCATCCGCCGAACAGCCCTTGACAGGTTTTGTTTCACCGCGTTGATTAGTTGGAGTCGGATCAAAACAACACCATGCATGATGTCCTTGTTCACTACCTCGAGGTCAATTTCCCGGAGATTGCCGACCAGCTGGCGCACGCCCGCGGCCAGGAACCGAGCAACGAAGAGCGGGCGGCTGCGGCGGAGCGGCTGCGTGAGCTGATCCGTCGGCTTCGCCGGGAGGCGGTTGAGCCGGACGTGCAGTCGCACGAGCCGCGCGCCAGCGCAAGCGAGCTGATCGCTGGCGTCGATGGCGAGCTCAGCCCTGACGAGCGCAAGGTCCTCGATCACTTCTTCGAGCTCTTCGCCCGCTCGATGGAGCGGACCCAGGCCGCCACGGCTCCTCCTGCCCCAGTTGCCGAGCCGCCGTATGCGTCGGCGCCGGTGACCGAGCCAGCCGTCGGAACTGAGGCCACGACCGCCGTGGCCGAGCCCACGGCTCCATCCGAACCCTCGGTAGCGCCGGAGCCCGACGCCGTTATTGCTGACGAAGTCAAGGCTGAGGCGCCACCCGCCGGTCCAGAATCAGTACCACCACCCGCGCCCGCCGTGGAGCCAGCTCCCGCGGAGCCGTCCCCGGCGCGGCTTGTGCCCGAGCAGATGGCCGGTCCACTTCAGACCATCCTGCTGGCGGCCGCGCAGCAAGCCCTGGACCTCCTCCAGGTCGACGCCACCCAGGTCTTCACCGTCGGCGAGCACCGGCGGTTCGTGCTGCGCGCCGGGGTGCCGACGGAGTCGCTCGCCATTCCGGAAGGTACGGCGTCGATCAACAGCGGGCTTCTCCGTCGGGCGCTCGACAACAACGAGGTCCTGACTGTCGAGGACCTTGCCGCCGAGGAGCTTTCTCCCGATGAGGCCGTCTGGGTCGACGCCGGCTATCGCGGCATGGCTGCGATTGCTCTCTCGCCGCCGCTGGAGCGCCCGGTGGGAGTCCTGGTCCTGCTCCGCCGCACTCCCTGGCGTCTCGACCGTCGCGACGCCGTCCGGCTCGAGGACCTGGCGGTGGAGGCCGTCGCGGCGCTCCGCGCGCACAGCCTCGCGATCAAGGTGGCCGAGGTCGCGGTCCTTCAGGAGCGGGTCAACCTGGCCCGCGAGATCCACGACGGGCTCGCTTCTGACCTGGCGGCCGTCGTCGCCCTGTTCAAGTATTACGAGCAGCGGCGGCAGCGTGATCCCGACGATGCGAGCCAGCTGCTGCCCCAGCTCCGGTCGATGACCGAGGAGATCCTGGCCGGCGCCCGCAACATTCTGCAGTCGTTGCGGCCGAAAACCATTCGGTCCCAGGGGCTCCTAGCTTCGGTGCTCAAGCTGGTCGACCAGTTCGGCCGGATGAACCTGGTGGAGACCAACGTCAGCATCCGCGGGGAGGAGAACGTCGTCGCCCCCGAGCAGAAGGAGGTCATCTTCCAGGTACTCCGCGAGAGTCTGTCGAATGTGCGCAAGCACGCCCAGGCCCGCAACCTCTGGGTGGTTCTCGACCTCTCCACGACGCCGTGGGTGATGACGGTTCGCGATGACGGCCGCGGTTTCGACGTTCGCCGCGTCGCTGAGGACCCGCGAAAAGGTGGCTCCTACGGGCTGGTCGGCATGCGCGAACGGGCCGAGCTGATCGGCGGGACATTTGAAATGGTGAGCCAGACGTTCGAGGGAACTCTGGTCACCTTGATCGGCCCAGCGGAGCGCTCCGAATGAGCCGGGTCCGCGTGCTGATCGCCGACGACCGTCCGATTTTCCGGGCCGGCGTGCGGGGTATGCTCCGCGATTTTGCCGAGATCGACATCGTCGGCGAGGCGATGACGGGCCGGCAGGCCGTCGAGGGGTCCCGCCGGCTGAAGCCGGACGTCATTCTGATGGACCTCAACATGCCCGAGATGGGCGGCATCGCCGCCACCCGGGCGATCAAGGAAGAGGATCCGGAGCGGGTCATCCTCGCCCTCACCGTGTCCGAGGCAGAGGAGGACATCGTCGAGATGGTCGCCGCGGGTGCCTCGGGCTACGTCTTAAAGGATGTCGACCCGGCCAGCCTGTCCCGCAGCATTCAGGATGCCCACGCCGGCCGATTCCAACTGGACGACGTCCTCACCCGGCGGGTCATCGTGCGGCTCGGCGCCGCCTTCAAGCGAACCCGCCGCCCCCCGGCGCAGCCCCTCACCGAACGCGAGACCGAAATCCTAAAAATGGTCGTCGAGGGCAAGGGAAACAAAGCCATCGCCAACCGACTTGGCCTCGGCGAGGGCACGGTCAAGTCGCACCTGCGCAATATCTACCGAAAGCTGCAGGTCCAGACGCGGACCGAAGCCGCCGCTCACGCCGTCCAACTCGACATTTAACGAACGTGCGTTCGCTGCCAACAGGGCGCCCGGACGCCCAGGCGACAGATTTACGCCCCGGGCAGGGGAGGATAGCGTGGGGTCACCAAGGGAAGTCCTCTGCGCGGCTTTCGCGGAATTTGAGTTGGGGGTGGTCGCGATGAAGAAGCTGATCGTAGCTGTCGTCGGCCTGCTTGGGGCTATCTTGGCCGGCGGTGCCAGCGTTAGCTGGTAGGTTCCAAAGCAGTAACAAGAACCCGGGCCTAGCCCGGGTTTTTTGTTTTCCGTCGGTTGCGTTAGGTCTTCGAGTTATCTGATTAGATACTCCCGGCCATCCCAATGACGCGTAAGAATCTCGCCACGGCGTACACCTGGGCCGTTGTCGCCATCGGATTCTGCGTACTCGCGGTCACCGCAACTGTCCAAGTCCCAGCGGACCTCGCTAAAGATCCAGCGGGCCTGGCGATCAACAGTGCGATCCTGCTCGTCCTTGTCTTTCTATCGTCGGTGTCGCCGATGCAAACGCGGATCGGGACGGTTGTTTCGGTAAGCCTTGCCCCCCTGTTTGGCGCCGTTCTTGTCCTGCCAGCATGGGCCGTCATGGTGGTGGCGGCGCTCGGAACCATTGATGAGCGGTTGCCAGGAATTCGAATCCCGTGGGATCGGTTTCTGTTCAACCGAGGCATGTTCATTCTGTCCTACGGCCTTCCGGCGCTCATCTTGCACAGCCTTCCGAAGGAGACCTGGCCGGCGCTGCTGCCATTCATCGTCGCCCTGATCGTTGCCCTCAACGTCGGCCAGCTCTCGGTGGCGTTCAGCCTGACGATCGGTCTGGGGGTCGTGACCTCCGCAAGGCGGATGCTGGCTGGCCAATGGTTTACTTACATCGCTCTCCCGCTGATTGGCGTACTCATCTACGTCATCCTCAATCAGAACTCTTTCCAGCAACGGCTCCTGGTATTCCTGCTGTATGGCCCGTTGCTGGTGTACCGTGCGAGCCTTCAAAAACAGAACCGGCTAGACCAGTGGTTACGCGACTCGTTCATCATGCAGAGCCGGGTTGTCGACAAACGCGATGGCCAAACACATGGCCATTCCCAACGCGTAGGCGAGTTGAGCGAAGGCGTCGCTCGCGCATTGCACATGAGCGACGAACAATAAAGACTCACCCGGTCGAAGGCGCGCAAATTCTCGCGGAACACCCGGAGCAAAAAGGTGTGGCCGAGATCGTGATGCACCACCATGAGAGGTGGGACGGAAAGGGCTACCCGGACGGAATCGCGGCCGAGACCATACCTATCGGCTCTCGGATTGTCAACGCCTGTGACGCGTTCGACACTATTACGCAGGCGCGCGTCTTCAGGCCGACGGTAAAAACGCCTGCCGAAGCCATCGCGGAACTGCGTCAGCTCGCGGGTAGCTGGTACGACCCGGCGGTCATCACTGCTCTTGAGAAGATCGTTTCAGATCGGTGGGGCGTTCAGATCGCGCCTCACGCCGAGCAAGCCGTGGCCATAAATCAGCCGTACCGAGAGGTCTTTGCAATACGGCCGTTTCGCCGCTTGTGGTTCGGTCAGGCCGTTTCGTTCTTCGGCGACTGGATGAATACTGCCGGCCTCGCGATCATGTTGTTCGTCGTCACGCAGTCCGCATCCGTTGTCGCCCTCGGTCTCATCTCAAAGGCTCTCCCGACGGTAATCTTTGGCCTAATAGCGGGTCCGCTTGTCGACCGATTCAATCGTCAGCGCATCATGATCGTGGCTGACATTGTGCGCGGGATCCTGACCGTCACCATCCCGTTTTGGGCGTTGAACTGGCTGCCGGGTGTATTTATTGTTGTCTTCGGCGTTGCCACCGCCAGCGCCTTCTTCAATCCTGCGAAGCAGGCGATGCTTCCCAATCTCATCCCGAACCGACTGCTAGTCAGAGCCAACGGAATCATGTTCTCCACCGAGAAGGGAATGGAGTTGATCGGGTACTCCGCCGCGGGCTTGATTGCTGCTGCCTTTAGCTGGATCCCACTCTTTTTCGTCGATGCGGCGACATATTTCGTTTCGGCAGTCAGCCTCCTGAGCGTGGGCGATTCGAGGCCGGTCGCGGCCCTGGGCAAACTCACGGTCCTGAAGGACATCCGCGAGGGCGCGGTATTCATTTGGCGCAACCGGCTGCTCGGATCAACAATGACCGTGACGACGATGTGCGCGTTGTTGGGTGGGATGACAGTTCCACTTCTGGTAGTGATGGCCTACGGACCGCTCAGGGGAAAAGCACTTGGGTATGGTCTGCTAGAGGCGGCTCTTGGCGCTGGTGTCGTACTGGGAGCGCTGATGGCCGCCCGTGCAGTGGCGCGCTTCCGCGCCGGTGCCCTTATCCTCGCGGGAGTAGCCGGTATCGGCGTTGCTTATGCGCTGATTGGTCTCGCCGGCTCATTGTGGCTCGCTCTTCTCCTGATCTTTGCTCAGGGTGTGGCCAACATGATCTACTACGTGCCCCTTGTTTCCATCACGCAGCGGGAGGCACCCGACTATATTCGTGGCCGCGTGATGTCAACCCGATTTCTCCTCGTGCAACTCGGCCTCCTAACCGGGATGATCATCGCCGGCCCACTGGCAGACCGGATTGGTGCGCCAGCCGTTTTCACAACGGCTGGACTCCTTATCGTCTGTGTGGCCTTGGTAGGGACCGCTTTCGGCAGCCTCCGTCGGGCTACCCTTGACGACGACGCCGGGTCATCCCCGTTGAAAGCCGCATCGGGCTAAGCCATGTTCCTCTTCTTTGCGGTGATCGCCGCCGCGCTGGTGATTGCCGTCCTCATTGGGGGAGACGTCCGGCGACTGAGCCAGATCAAGATCCGGCATCTCGAGCTGCTGCTGGCGGCGTTCGGGGTCAAAGTCGCGGTCGCCATCCTGGGGACGACGCATTCTCAGGTCGCGGTCTCGGTAGCCCGCCCGCTGAACGTCATCGGCGCCCTCCTCCTGCTCGCCGTCGTCTGGTTCAACCGCCGGATCCCGGGCGCGCTGCTCTT
>VBIS01000137.1 GCA_005880605.1 Chloroflexota bacterium | reverse complement strand
AAGTTGTTCCAGGTGGTGGCGGCCGCCGTCCGCGGGTAGGCCCGGCGGCCCTTTCGGCTGCGCCGCTTACGCGGCTGGCTCCTCTTCGACGATGACCGGTGGCGTTCGCTGCTTGGTGTAGTTCAGGATGAAGATCACCGCGATCAGCAGGGCGGTACCAACGAACTGCGGCAGGTAGAGCGGCTGGTTGAAGCCGTATGGGGGCGGTGCGGAGGCGATGAAGGTCGCCGCCACCGGGAAGGCCATCTCCGCGATGGTCGCCAGCGTTGCTGGCGTGCTGCGCAGCGCCCGGTAATAGAGGAGGAGCGCCAGGAATCCGGGAATCAGGGCGATCCCGAGGAAGGGAAGCGCGTCTGACGATTGGTAGTGCGCGAAGGCTGCTCCCCCAGATTGGACCAGGACGATGAGGAGAAGGACGGGCAGCGCGAGCGTGAATCGCAATGCCGTGGTTGTGGTGAAGCTCAGCTTGCCCAGGACGAAACGGCCGAGCACGGTGCCGCTGGCCCACAAGGCCGCGGCACCCAGTGCATAGAGGCCGGCCTCGAGCCGGCCATGTTGCAGGTCGGGAAACGGAGCCGTCAGATTTTGCGCGAAGACCACCATGTAGACGCCGACGATGGCCAGCGCCGCGGTCGGCCAGAACCAGCGCCGGCGCCGCTCGCCGAGGATCAGCCACGCGAGCAGGATGGCGATCAGCGGCTGTGTCTGCTGGAGCACGAAGGTCTCGGCATAGTGGCCGTAGGAGAACGACTGCGTAAACAGGATGGTGGCGACCGCCTGCGGACCGACGGCAATCAGGATGATCGCGATCCAACCCCGCCGATCCAACCGGGGCAGCTCCGGGATGCCGCGCAGCAGAAAGGCGAGCAGGAATAGGCTGATCAACGCGTCCTCGATGACGACGATCTGCGCCGGCTTCAGGTGACCAACGAGTTGCGCGCGGAAATAGGTGTCCGAAGCCCACATCGTCGCCGCGACGGCGATCAACACCACCGAGAAGCGGTCGATAAGACCGACCCGCCGGGTCTGCGCTGCCGGGTGTGACCGCATCGTCGGGACGGCCATCGTCATTACTCCTTTGGCCGCCGGGGCAGCAACCGGACGCATGACAAATGCGCCGAGGGTCTTCTTTCATCCCGACTGTACGGTCGGCCCCGGAGTGGGCTTACGCCTTCACCGGGTCATGCGCCGTAGGGCGCTCGCGGGCTTTACCGCCGATCAGGGAGTTACACCCCTGCCCCGAAGACCACCACAAGATTATCAGTTCGCCAGGCCATCGGCCGGAGCCTGAGCGGGCGGCAACTCATGAGCGACGACCACCTTGATGCGCTGCACCTGGTTGTTGCAGACGCCGTGCGCGTTCCACGGCGCCGACAGCGGTTGAACGTTCCCGGCCGAATCCGTCGCCCGGCAGCACAGCTCGAACTGACCCGCTTGATCGGCGTCCCACACGTGACGCCATGATTGCCACGCGAACTCGCCGCCATCTCCGCCAAGTTCGGCATCGGCCCAGGCGTTACCGCCATCGGTGCTGACTTCAACGCGAACGATGCGCCCCCACCCCGACCATGCCTGACCTTCGAGGATGCACCGCCCCAGGGCCAGCTGGCGTGTTCGTGGCAGGAATTCGGGGATCCCTGGCGGCACCATCAGTGAGCGGGGCAGCATTCGGGTCACGGGTTCACCCAATTCGTCCCAGGTACTGGTGACGTGGTAGGCGGGCTCCTGTTGATAACCACGGAACGGGCGAGTCACAACGGTGATCGACCGAAGCCACTTGACGTGGGTCATGCCGTACCAGCCAGGGACCACCAGACGCAGCGGGAACCCATGTTGGGGCGGCAGCGGTTGTCCGTTGATCGCATAGGCGAGGAAGACTTCTTCACGCGTGGCTTCCGCCATCGTCAGGCTCCGCTCGTAGTGCTGCTCGATGCCACCCTGAACACCCCGATCCAACCCGGTGAACACGACATGGGCGGCGCCATCGAGAGCTCCCACCGCCTCCAACAGGGGCCGCAACGGCGTCCCCGTCCACTCCGCCGTACCGACAGCCTCGAACAGCCACGGTTGGCTGACCGGGCGAGGCGACAGGTTGGCCCGACCATTCCCGGCGCATTCCAGGGTCACCGCCAGAGTCACCGCCGGCCGTCGCTTGACGTCGTCGAGCGTCAAGGTGAGCGGGGCGCGCACGTGACCCCCGACCACCAGCCGCCACTGAGATGGATCAACCCGCGGGATGTCGAAGTGAATCAGCAGGTAGTGCATGCCGATCGGGGTGATCGGGTAGCGCAGTGCCTCGAGGGGCAACGAGTGATTCCTGACCGCCAGCTGCAGCTCATCGAGCGAGACATCTGGGCTGGTCGAGACCTGGTGGGTCGACTCCGGCTTGGCCATCAGTGCTTGAAGTGGCGCTCCCCGGTAAGAACCATAGCGACCCCGGCGGCATCCGCTGCGGCGATCGCCTCGCTGTCCTTCACCGAACCACCTGGCTGGACGATCGCCCGCACCCCGGCGCGCGCCGCCACCTCGACACCGTCCGGGTAGGGAAAGAAGCCATCGCTGGCGAGCACCGATCCCGCCGCGCGTGGTCCGGCACGATGCACGGCAAGCTCGACCGCCTCGACCCGGCTCATCTGGCCCGCGCCGACGCCGACGGTCGCACTCTGGTGGGCCAGGACGATAGCGTTCGACCGCACGTGCTTGGCCACGGTCCACGCGAATTGCAGGTCTTTCCAGGTCGCATCATCGGGGCTCTTCGCCGTCACGACGCGCGCGTCGCCCAGTGTGTCACCGCTATGGTCCGCCGTCTGCACCAGGAAACCGCCGGTGATCGGGCGCGCGTCCAGCGCCAGCTGCGATGACCCCGGTCCCGGCTGCAGGACCCGCAGTTTCGGCCTCGCCTTGAAGACCTCAAGCGCCGCCTCGTCGAAGGATGGCGCCACGACGA
>VBIS01000136.1 GCA_005880605.1 Chloroflexota bacterium | reverse complement strand
CTCCCGGGCGGCCGAGAAGGGCCAGCGCTTCAAGGAGCGCGTCGGCAAACTCGGACTCAGTCAGATCCGCGAGGTGCGCGGGCGGGGTCTGTTGCTGGCCGTCGAGCTGAAGAAACCCGCGACGCCGGTCATCAAGACAATGCAGGAGCGCGGCGTGCTAGTGCTTCCGGCTGGTGGCACTGTGATCCGCTTCCTGCCCTCGATCCTGATCGAGGATGCTCAGCTCGACGAGGGCGTCGACGTGCTGGCGGCCGCCCTGCGCCAGGGCCCTAACCCGCCTTAGAACTCCGGGACCCTGAGGAGCGCTTCGCGATGTATACTGCATACATCGTGATGAGGCGGACGCAGATCTATCTGGACGACGCGCAGCGACGCAAGCTTGACCAGGTGGCCAAACGCACTCGCCGAACTGTTTCAGAGCTAATCCGCGAAGCGATCGATGCCCGCTACGCCGCCACGCCCAAAGCGGACTTCCTCGATGCGCTGCGAGCGGGCTCCTTCGGAATATGGAAACAGCGGCCCGATCTCGGGCCGACCGGTACCTACGTTAGACGGCTGCGCCGTGGCAATCGAATTGACCGAATGGCGGGATGATTCTCGACTCGGACGTGCTTATCGAGATTTTGCAGAGTAATCTGCGAACCAGTCGCTGGGTAGCTGCCCAGGCATCGACTGGTGAAACCCTTCGCTACTCGCCGGTTAGCCGTGCCGAGATCGGCGCTGGGATGCGGGCCGGCGAGGAGGAAGTGGTGGCAGCCCTCTTTGCTGGGTTAGTGCCCGTGACCATCGACGCTACCACCGGCGACCTCGCAGGACAGCGACTGCGGCGCTATCGCCGTAGCCACGCCCTGGAGCTTGGCGATGCCCTGATTGGCGCGTCGGTTCTGCAACACGGCGAGCGACTCGCCACCTTTAACCGTCGTCATTACCCGGGCATTACGCAGCTGGCTTCGCCGGATCGCTGAGTCGACCTCGGAAGACGCGGTCGAGCACAGCGACTCCCAAGTCTTTCATCGGGACGGCGTATGGACGCATCTTCTCCGCGAGCGGATCGAGCCGGAAGCTGCCCTGGTAACCGGGATCGCCTCGGTCACTCGAAGCGGTGGTGACAGAAGGGATATCTGCTGCAGGTATCACAAAGGCGGTGTCGTGGAGCGTTCCATCGTCCAAACACGGAAGGATGATGACAAAGAGATTCGGGTCGATGAAGAAGGTATCGTGACGGATCCGGAATTGCACGATGCCTCGCGCGTTGAGACTGCTGGTGTGGATCACCAGGCCGCCGATCGCAAGCGAACGCAGGTCGTGCAGTAGTAGGTCAACGCAGTCGACCCGGAGCCGGTCCTGGGCGAGCGCGACGTTCTGCAGCCCGGCGCGCATGAGTTGACTGGACAGCCACAGTTCGCCGTACTTTCCGAACGCCCGGCTCGCCGGTCTCGGGACTTCTTCCGTGCTCGAATGCGTCGACAGCCGCGGACCATGCACAGGCCGCTTCCAACCCGGAATCCGGTCGAGCCACTGGCGATGCAGGTCGTCCGTATCAATCAGAAACTGGTTTGTCGCCGATGACACAAAGCGCGCGTCGAGGTACCCGGAAAAGAGATAGCCGTCGCCATGCGGCTGGGCCAGCTTCAAGAATTCGGGAATCGGGATGACCCATAGTCGCGGGTGAAGCTGCCAGTCCGGAGGCGGAATGTAGGGCAGAAGGACATAGCCATTGGGGTCTGGGTGCAGCGATCCAACGCTGGCCTGGTACTCACCATCCCGTTCCAGGAAACTACGCGCCTTGACCTGAACGGGATGGGCGCGCAGCGTCCGGATTCGACGCGGATATAGGTCGAACCCGAGATCGAGGAGGGGAATGGCGACGGCAACCGTCCCCGGGGCGCTGAGCTGAATGGCCGTAGCCAGCCGGTCTTCGGCCACGGACCCAAGCTGCGCATCGCTCATACCAGGAAAGCCCGTGACGGACGCTTGCGGATTGGTTGGCTCCAGAAGCGCCATACAGATTTACAAGCGTAGAAACGGTCAAAACTAGCGCGTGACGCGACGGCTCCGAGCTCGGTTCCGGACGACCGCCCGGGTCACCGGAATGAAAGAGCCGCCCGAAGGCCGCTCTCGCATTGAAGTCTCGAGATGTTATTCGACGACGGTCGTGCTGGAGGACGGCCCGGTCAGCAGCCGGATCAGCGAGACGATGCCCCAACCGATCAGGGTGTAGATAGCGATCGCGACCAGCGACTCGGGTTCGAGGATCGATCGACCGACCTGGTCGGTATTGAAGATGCCGTGGAACGGGGCGACGAATGGCCAGGTCACGTCGTACATGAACCGGACAAAGGGTGCCGGGTTGGCGCCAAACAGCTTGAGCAGAAATCGGATCGCGATCAACGTGTCGATGAAGCCGACGATCCACCACACCGCCTGGATTGCGCGGAAGTTGCTAGTGTGGCGCCGGTAGACGGAAGTGCTGCTGGTGGACGTAGTGGGCCCGACCGGCCGCACCGGACCCACCGGGTCGCCCGCGGTCGTCTCCTGCCGGACGACTTCGCGGTCGTATGAATCGGCCATAAGATTTCTCCTCTGAGCCCGCAAATGGGAATGGCGCGTGGCTCAAACGCTACAACCATATTAGCACATTATGTAGCAGCGTAGACGCTCCAATGGCTACCAATGAATTGAGGCGGCAATTGTCCCGGGATCCGCCGCCGGCCAGGAAATCGGCAGGAGTGGTTAGTTGGGAGATGCTCCGAGGCGCTTCGCCAGCTCGATGAGCACCTTGTCGGCGTGTCGGCCCAATAGGTCGTTACGCTCCTTGGCCTGCGTGAGGGCCTTGTGGATCCCTGCGGCATCCCGAACG
The DNA here is from genome assembly GCA_005880605.1 of Chloroflexota bacterium. GTDB lineage: Bacteria > Chloroflexota > Dormibacteria > CF-121 > CF-121 > CF-13. The sequence goes on along the minus strand of VBIS01000136.1, from coordinate 3,086 downwards.
ATTGACGCTGCTGGGGCCCCGACACTGTCCCATAGCATGTTGAGCACGATCGTGGACTGCTCGATGTCCGCATCTGACAACAGGTCGAGCAGAGGCCGGAGGTCGTCATTCGATCCCAGCAGAGACCGTGCACCGAGTAACGCGGCCCGCGGTTGAAAGGCCCGCTCCACCTCGAGTCGCTGCTTCAGCATCGGTAGAAAGGCTTCATTGCCTTTTTGCGCGATAACGCGGACAGCATCGGCTCGGACAGTCGGATTGTGAAGAGGCCCCACAACCCACATATGTAAGTTGTATGGGGAAATGCGTGAAACAGTCGTCGTGTATGGCGCCGGAGCGATTGGGAGTCTCGTCGGGGCGCGGCTCCATGAGTCCGGTGTCAACGTCCGCCTGATCGGTCGGGAGGCACACGTCGACGCAATCCGCGCGAAGGGGCTTCTGCTTAAAGGTCAGAGCGATTCACGGTTTGTTCAGCTTCCTGCGACAACGACATTGACAGGGACGGCCGACATCATTCTGTTGACGGTCAAATCGCAGGATGTGCCGGAGGCATGCCGCACCATCGCGGCGTTGCATTCGGACGCCACGGTAGTCACCATGCAGAACGGCATTCGGTCTGACCGCGAAGCGGCCGACATCCTTGGACGCAATCGCATCGTCGGTTGCGTGCTCAACATCAGCGCCACGTATCTCGAGCCTGGCGTGGTCGAGCAGAACACCGCAGGACTCTTCCAGATCGGCGCGCCCTACCCGGAGTCGAAAAGCCGCGTCGACGCCGTGCTCGAGCTGCTGAACCTGGCAATCAAGACCGAGCCGGTCCCGGACATCGCCCGCTCGCGCTGGACCAAGCTGATGGCGAACCTCAACAACGCGATCATGGCGATCACCGGGTTGGCCATCGGCAAAGCGCTGCGCCATCCGGGACTCACGCGGCTATCGATTGCGACCATTCGCGAAGGGGTCAAGACCGCCCAGCTCGGTGGCTTCGGGCTGGATCAGACCCGTCGGGCGCGCACCTTTCGACTGATGTCGACGCTGCCGCTGTCGCTCAGCTATCGCATCTTCGGCGGCCGGCTCGCCGGCAACTTTCCGCCGGACAGTACTTATGGACCGTCGACGCAGCAGAGCCTCCGGCGCGGCTCCAGCAGCGAGTTGGAGTACCTCAACGGCGAGATCGTCACCCTCGGTCAGCGGATCGGACGGCCGACCCCATACAACAGCGGCTTGCTCGAGCGAGGGGAATCTGCCGTCGAGGAGGAGGGAGATTCGACGGGTAAACTGAAGGGCCAATGCCCACTGTTCTGGACCTGTTTTCGCCTGCGGCCCGAGCCTGGTTTTCGGGCGCATTCCCGGCTCCGACCGAGGTCCAGGAGGGCGGGTGGCGCTCGGTCGCCGGCGGCCAGCACACCCTGATGTCCGCGCCCACCGGCAGTGGCAAGACCCTCGCGGCTTTCTTCTGGTGCATCGACCAGTTGGCGAACGAGCCGGTGCCGGCGGAAGCCGAGCGGTGCCGCGTCCTCTACATCTCGCCGCTGAAAGCGCTGACGGTCGACATCGAGCGCAACCTCCAGGCGCCGCTACGCGGCATCGCGCTCGAGGCCGATCGGCTGGCGCCCCCACCCTACCCTCCCCCGCAAGGGCGGGAGGGAGTTTCCCGCATCACGGTCGCGATCCGAACCGGGGATACGCCGCCTCGCGACCGACGGCAGATCGAGCGCCACCCGCCAGACATCCTGATCACCACCCCGGAATCGCTGTTCAAGCGGGGGAGGGGAAATACAGAGGATTGGTCTCTCGGCAACGCAGCGGCCGCTTAGCGAGACGGCGCGTTTCCTGGGCGGGACGAATCGACAAGTAAGCATCGTCGACGCCGGCCGCGTGAAGAAGCTGGAGATCACGGTCGAGGTCCCGGTCGATGACATGGCCGACCTCGAGCGAGGAACGGAAGTGCACAGCGGGCCGGCCGCGGTGATCGGCCCTGAGCAGGAGGGGCCGCGGCGCAGCATCTGGCCGGCGATCCACCCACGCATCCTCGAGCTGGTCCGCCAGCACCGCTCGACCATCATCTTCGTCAACTCCCGGCGGCTGGCCGAGCGCCTGGCCGCCGCTATCAACGAGCTGGCCGGCGAAGACTTGGTCCGAGCGCATCACGGCTCGATCGCCAAGGAGCAGCGCCTTCTTATAGAGGATGCGCTCAAGGCGGGCCGCCTGCCCGGATTGGTGGCAACTTCGAGCCTAGAGCTCGGCATCGACATGGGCGCCGTTGATCTCGTCATCCAGGTGGAGTCGCCCACCAGCGTGGCTAGTGGCATCCAGCGGATCGGCCGGGCCGGCCACTCGGTCGGCGAACCGTCGAAAGGCACCATCTTCCCGAAATATCGCGGCGACCTCCTCGAAACGGCAGTGGTCGTCGATCGCATGCTGCGTGGCGAGATCGAGACGACTAGGGTGCCGCGCAACCCGCTCGACGTCCTCGCCCAGCAGATCGTCGCGATGACGGCGATGGAGGAATGGAGCGTCTCGGCGCTGTCGGAGCTGGTGCACCGCGCCTATCCCTTCAGCGACCTTGGCCCTCGTGCGCTGGAGTCGACGCTCGACATGCTGAGCGGACGCTATCCGTCCGATGAGTTTGCGGAGTTGCGCCCACGCATCGTCTGGGACCGCCTCGAGGGGAAAATCCGCGGCCGCGCCGGCGCCCAGCGACTGGCAGTCGTCAGCGGCGGGACCATCCCCGACCGTGGTCTCTTCTCGGTAAACCTGCTCGACGATGGGAAGAAGGTCGGCGAGCTGGACGAGGAGATGGTCTACGAAATGCGGCCCGGCGAAGTGTTTATCCTGGGCGCCACCAGCTGGCGCGTCGCCGACATTACGCCGTCGCAGGTAATGGTGACGCCGGCTCCGGGCGAGCCCGGCCGAATTGCGTTCTGGCACGGCGACGCGCTGGGACGGCCGGTCGAGGTTGGACGGACGATGGGACAGGCGATGCGCGAACTCACGGCGATGGAGCCCGATGCCGCGATCGCCCGGCTCCAGGAGCGATCGCGCTTCGATGACCGGGCCGCCTCCAACCTGATGAACTATCTCTCGGA
>VBIS01000027.1 GCA_005880605.1 Chloroflexota bacterium | reverse complement strand
TCACGATTTACGCGCTGGATCAGATGCTGTCGCTGAAACCGCTCTATTCTCACGGCGAGCTCCAACAGGCGCTGCAGGGGCACGTCCTGGCTCAGGCCGACCTGAGCGCGAGCTACAGCCGGTAGGCGCGCCGGCACGAAACCGTTTCATTGCCCATGTCCGGCCGTAATGGGCCACCCCAGTTAGCCCACTCCCTGGCGTGGGGGCCAGTTCGTACGACCGGTGGACGGCATGGCTTGTCTTGAAGGCGATGGCTGGGGCGCTAGGATTCGAACCTAGGATTACCTGATCCAGAGTCAGGCGCCTTACCAGCTTGGCCACGCCCCAGCGGGTGCTGGAAAAGCGTCGACAGTCTAACAGGAGTCTCCTCAATCCTCCCCTTAAGGGAGCTTTTAGTCTTATCGCATAGCCTTTGAATTAGGCAGTCCTGCCGATGCAGGCCAGCGACAATGGGTGCAACGCTTCGAACAAAGGAAGAGTTTTCGCCCTCCGGATGACCGTGGGGCAAGGGGGCGGATGATCGTGGGCCAAGGGGGAGCGTCGTCGGACACCGGCAGACAGGCGGTCGGAGTCGCAAACGTCGATCCGGTTTTGGAGCATCACCTGACGCCACGGCAAGCCGAGGTGTTGCGTTTGCTGGCGAGAGGGTGGACCGATGCCCAAATCGCAGATGAGCTTTTTCTAAGCCGGCGCACCGTGCATGCGCACCTCAGGGAAATCTTCCGCAAGTTGGCCGTTTCGCACCGCAGCGCGGCGACCCGCTACGCGATCGACCACGGCCTGGCCTAACGACCCAGCGGTATTCGAATAGCGTTGAGCATCTCTCGATCCCTGACTGTTATGCTGAGCACCGTACAGCACAATGCAACATCGTACCTGGTGTAAGTCGCGGAAGAGACGTTTCCTGATCAGCTGACGTCCCGCGAGGTGGGCGTCTTGAAGCTGGTCGCAGCCGGCTTGACCAACCGCGAGATCGCCGACCGGCTCGGTGTCAGCTCCCGAACGGTTGACGCCCATCTGCGCTCGGTCTTCGCCAAGATCGGCGTCGGCTCTCGAAGCGCTGCCACTCGCTACGCCGTCGAGCACGCCCTGGTCTAGCTCGGACAACGGGTGAGCACCCGGCAGAGATTGCAGCCGTCACCGTTCTCCTTTACAGTTAATGCGCGCACGGAGCCAACTCGCTGTGGAAGCAGCCCGACGACGGGCGATAAGGAACTCAGGCTTGTTTCACGGGTAATAGATGAATGCCGGTAAGCGTCAAGAGATCCCGCCGGAGGGCGACCGGCTTCTGACGACCCGCGATGCCGCGACGTTCCTCAAGGTCAGCGAGGCTTCCATCCGACGTTGGACGGACAGTGGCCTACTGCCGGCACACCGGGTGGGGCGCCGCCGAGCCCGCCGACTTCGCGAGCAAGACCTCAGGCGATTCATGGAGGCGGGTCCAGATCAGGTTAGCAAGGCCCCGGACACCGGCTCGCCGTCGACGATCACCATCCAGGACGTGGTTGTCTCGATGGGGAGCCACCTCGCGGCCTTTTACACCAGCGATGCCGGCCGGCTCCGGCTTGGCCTTCCCTTGATGCGAGACGGCTTGCTGGCGGGGCAGACGGTCGTGCTGCGCGCCCGACCTGATCTGCGTGAGCACTATTTCGCCGCGCTGCGCAACGATGGCGTCGACGCCGCGGAGGCCGTCGGGTCCGGCCTGCTGATGATCTACCCGGAAGTCCCCGGATCCGCCGCTGAGCAGGTCTTACGCTTCGAGCAACTCCTGACGGCCGCAACCCGCAAACGGCCGGGACCGATCCGCCTCCTGGCCGACGTGCTCGCGGACATCGACGCCGTCGGCTCCGTTGCGGAGCACCTGATCGTTGAGCAGCGGGTCGGCCCGCTCTTCAAACGCTTTCCCGTTGTCACCATCTGCGCCTACGACGTTCGCGCCGTTGATGGCGTAACCGTGATCGAGGCGCTCAAACTCCACTCCGATATTTTTGGGCCTCAGGTCGGCTACTGGCTGAACTGACCGCTCGCGGTCGGCCAGAATGGCAGCATGTCGAAGCCGACCCATAAGCAGAGCGTTCTTGCCCTGGATATCGGGACCTCATCCGTCCGCGCCGTCATCTATGACATCCGCGGGCGGATGCGGCCTACGACCCTCTCGGATGTGCCCTACAAGGTTCGGACGGCAGAGCCCGGTGAGGTCTCGTCGGACCCCGATGAACTGATCAAGCTCATCGCGCAGAGTATCGATGGCGCGCTGAGCGCCGCCCGCAAAGACAATGCCGAAATCCTCGCCGCAGGTGTTTCCTGCTACTGGCATAGCTTGCTGGGGGTCGACCGCTCGCGTCGGCCCACCACCGAGCTCTTCACCTGGGCCGATACCCGGAGTACTCGCGAGACACGCGACTTGCGCGCGCGCTTTGACGAGGGCGCCTATCACGCGCGCACGGGGTGCTTCTTCCATGCCAGCTACTGGCCGTCCAAGTTGCGCTGGTTGCGAGCCACGCGCCCCAGCGCCGTTCGGCGAACGGTGCGCTGGATGTCGCTGGGGGAGTATCTCTACCAGGAGCTCCTCGGCGAGTCCCCCGTCAGTTATTCGATGGCATCGGGCACCGGGCTGCTCGACGTGAACCGCTGCCAGTGGGACGCGCAAGCCTTGAAGCTGGCGGGCATCCAGGTCAAGGCCCTGGCGCGGCTCTCTGACTGGGACCACCCACTTCGATCACTCCGACCCAGCTTCGCACGGCGATGGCCGGAGCTGTCTGAGATTCCGTGGTATCTCCCGGTCGGCGATGGGGGTCTCGCGAACGTGGGGGCCGGCGCCCTGAGTCCCCGCTGGGCGTGCGCGACGATCGGAACGTCGGGCGCGATGCGGGTCTTGCTGGAACGTGAACGAGTCGCGGTCCCCTGGGGGACATTCGTTTACCGCCTGGATCGACGCCGATTCGTGCTCGGCGGGGCGCTGAGTGAGGGCGGCAACGTAGTGCGTTGGTTCACCGACGTCCTCGGCTTGCAGAACAAGAAAAAGCTGAAGCACGCGGCGGCGGCCCTGGCGCCCGATAGCCATGGGCTAACCATCCTGCCGTTCTGGGCCGGTGAGCGAAGCCCCAACTGGCGAGGCGACGCGCGCGCGGTGATTGCCGGTCTGTCTCTAGGAAGCCAGCCGGACCAGATGCTCCGGGCGGCGATGGAGGCGATCACCTACCAGCTCGTCACCGTGGCGTCGGCAATGCGGCGCGCCGTGAATCGGCCAGAGTCCGTGATCGCAACCGGCGGCCAGTTGATCCATTCGCCCGCTTGGAGCCAGATGCTGGCCGACGCCCTGAACCAGCGCGTCATGACCTCTCCGGAGCCGGAAGCCTCCAGTCGCGGAGCCGCCCTGCTGGTACTGCACGCGTTGGGCAAATTGCCACGACTCTGGTCGACGACGCCGGCACGAGGCCGCGTTTTCCGGCCGCGTGCCCGGGTGCACAGCATTTATGAGGGTGCGCGGCGCCGCCAGCAAGACCTGTATGACCTGCTCTTTCCGCCGCCCGGGCAGACGCCCACCCTGCCCTCCTCGAAAGGGCGAGGGAGAGTCGGGACGCCTAGCGCCGCGGTGGGATCAAGTTCCAGAACGAAGGATCTTCGAAGCCCAGCCGCCAGACACTGATTCCCTTCAGCCCGTATTCGTACATCAACGGCAACTTGCGTCGCAGCGTGTCGGTGCTCTGGATCCAGAGCTCGTGATGGACGCCATAGGCGTTGTACCCGAAATGGATTTCTTCCTCGGTCGCGTCGAATGCCGGGGTGGCTCCATGAGCCTGGGCGAGGATCATCGCATCGGCGTACGAGCTCGACGTCAACCTTCCGACGCCCGTCCAGTCGTGGTAGTAGGTCGGCAAGCCGAGCGTTCCCTTTTCCGGCGGGACGCCCTGCATGGAGAACTCGATCGCGCGGCGCATCCATGGCGTGCCCGAGACCGAGCCGGGGGCGGTGACGCCGTTGTGCTCGTCATACGTCATGAAGGAGAGGAAGTCGGCGGCCTTGGCCAACGCCGCGAAGTCGTAAGCGCCCGACCATTGATGAAAGTAGTCGAGGAGCGTCCCGCTGGCCGCGTCATCGCCGGGGAGGCGCGGAATCACGGCGATCGACAGGTTCAGTCCCGCCGGATGGAAGGCATTGGCGCAGTCCTCCACCAGCGCCGTCAGCAGGTCCCGATCGGTCCACCGGATCTGCTCGAAGTCCAGCTGGAAGCCGGCGTAGCCGTAGGTCTTCGCCTCATTGACAAGGTTGCGCGCGAGGGCGGCACGCCGAGCCGGATCGGAGAGGATGGCATGGCCAACATCGGGATCGACATCCTTATTGACCACCAACGGAATGATGGCGACCCCGCCAGCATGGGCGGCGTCGATGACGTCCCGCCGCGCGTAGCCGGTGATGGTCCCGTCGGCATTGGCGTCATACCACGCCGGACTCAACACATCGATCTGCTTCAAGTGGGCCAAGAGCGAGGCGTGGCCGTCGTCAGTGTTGACGTAGTACATCTGTACCATCCGGCCTGGCTCGACCTGGGTAACCGTTGACGGGATCGTCAGTCCGGCACTCTGTGGTTCCCGGCTAAAGGTGCCGTCGCGGGCCTGGACACCGGCATCGATCATCACGCTCGCGTGGTCGGCGAGGCGAAACCCGGTCGAGACCACGTCGACCGTCTGGGAGTCGCGCCAGGAAAAGGTTGGATGCCCGCTGACTGTCAGGTGCTCCTGCGCCTGGGCCTTATCCGCCACCGGCCGCGTAAAGCGGATGGTCGTGGCCACGCTGGGCTGCGCGTCCGCCTGCAGCCGGTAGAGATGCATGGTGATCGCCGCCGTGAGCGGCGGAACGATCGTGAAGGCAGTGCGGATCTGCATAGCGCCGGCCGCCAGCTGCACCGTGTGGCGACTGCCCAATGGCATCGGCCCTGGGAGCGCGACGCGCAGGACCATGCCGGTCGAGGTGGCAGATAGATTGAGCGGCCGGCCGTCCATGGAGACTCGCCAATCGCCCGGCTTAAGCGGACGGCTCACCCTGACCATGAGTTGCGGACGCGGCGACACCTCCGGCAGGGGGGTCAAGAGCAGCGATGCCCCGTCGAGTTCCATGGCATCGACATTGACGACCGGCGTCGGGTCCAATGCCGTGGCGACGAGGCCGCCCATCAGGAGCACCCCGGTCATCAGCGCGCCGGAGCCCAGCACGAGGGGAAGGCGCATGCCCGGGCGAGTATCGCTGCAGACACAGGGCGCCGCAAACGAACGAACTGATACCAACTCAGTCCCAGCCGTTAGCGCCTAACCGCGGGTTCCGGCTATCAGCTTTGCTGGTTTGCCGCGTACCATTCCGGGTAGGAAAAAGCCGTGGATCTTCTGGATATTCTTCGCCGCCAGGCAGGCCGTTTTCAGTGTCCCAAGTGTGGGGAGAGCCTCGCCGACTGCCAGCTCGAGATGGTGGCGCACGCCGATGAGCAGTCGCTGGTCAAGGTCACGTGCGGCCACTGCCAGGACACGCGCATGATCGCGGTTGCGATCGCCACCGAAACCGAAGCCCAAGCCCCAGCCATCGAGGTTCGCGACCAGCCGATCGACGAGCTCGGCGGGCCGATCACGACCGATGACGTGCTGGATGCCCGGTTGGCCCTCGCGGGCTTCGAGGGTGACCTGGCCGGCCTACTTCGCCAAGCCTAACTGTCACCGGCCGGTAACAATCCAAAGCAGACAGCGCCGGCGCTGGACAGGCTGCACCCCCGACCGTAAGATGGCGCCGTGATGAGGGGATGGCATCGCCCGGTGGCGGCCGGCCTGCTCGCGCTGGCGGCGTGGTCGCTAGGAGGGCTCTGGGCGCTGGCCGGCCCGCCGGTGCCGACCCTGAGCCAGCGCGCGCAGCCCTGGTCGCGCCAGGCGCTGGGCAGCGATCGTATTGACACGATCGGCTCGTCGGGCTGCGCGCTGACCGCGGTCACCATGGTGGCATCCGCCTACGGCTACTCGACAAACCCCGCCCAGATGAATCAATGGCTCACGGCCCACGGCGGCTATATCGAGAACGACCTGCTGCTCTGGCGGCAAGCAACCGCGGTCACCCAGGGTTCGATCCGCTGGCAGTGGCTCCATGTCCCAGGGATGGTGTCGCAGCTCCGCACCGACGACCAGGACATCGAGGATCTCCCACCAATATCGCTGGTCGAGGCGCAGCTCGACGCCGGCCGACTGGTGGTGGCCGAGGTTCGACTCTACGGCGGCATGCATTTCGTGGTCATCACCGGCCATCGTGCCGACATCCTTTACATCAATGATCCGTGGTTCGGGGATCGGACCACGCTGCAGACGCGCTACGGTAGCTACCGCCAGGCGGTGCACTCGGCGCAGGTTTACTACCGCAGCTAGGATTCGGGCCCGTCAGGCAGCGGTGGCGAGCTCGTCGTCGAACTCAGCCGGACCCCACTGACGAGTCCGTTGCGCAACCGCGGCGCAAAGGTTCTCGAAGGTGTCCTCGCGGAACAGGGACCGGTTGAGTTTCAGCACCTCGCCATTGGCCGCGATCTCGAGATGTCCGCCCTCGCGGGTGATGACCTGGTTCATCCCGTGCACCCGGTCCCAGGGCACCAGCCGCGGCTGCCGATTGAACCAGGCATGCCCGACCGGCCGCAGCGCGATGCCATCGCGGCTGACGGTCACCTCGATCCACTCGATGAAGAAGCTGTGAAAGAGCAGCCCGACACTGAAGGCGAGGCCACACCCCATCGCGATCGCCAGCGCCGCGAAGGAGGTGCTGTGCGTCTGCGAGACCTCGAAGACGGCCAGGACGAAGCCCAACGCGCAGGCTGTGATCGGTACCCCCGGCCAGAGGATAACCAGCCGATTCAGTGGGCTATCCGGCCGAAAGCTCATACGTGCAGCTAACGGTATCGGCGCAGATCGAAGCCAACATTTCGGCAATCGATTCGCGGCCAAGCTGTTGCGCGCGCGTCACGCGCGCAGCGGGTAGGAGGGCTTTAGACGTCCAGTTCTTTGACGTCGAGGTCGCGCAACTCGGGTGGCGCCGAAAGGCCATTATCGACCAGGATGCGCAACAGCCGCAGGACGTAGCGCGCGCCGTTGAGGTTGACGCCATGCTGGCGCGTCAGGGTCTGGATCGCTTGGAGCTTGCGGATGTCCCGCTGCGAAAACCGGCGGCGATTGGTCGACGTCCGCTTGGGAACCACCAGGCCGAGGTGCTCGTACATCATCAAGGTGCGGGGGTGCGTCTGCAGGATCTCGGAGGCAACGCTGATCGTGTAGATAGGCTTGTCGAGGGAGAGGCTGGTGTCTGTGAGCGCCCGGCGAGTTACTCCTTTAGCCAATCCTCGATACCTTCGGAGAGGCTGGTCGGCGTCGTACGGGCCTTGATGAGGTACTCATGTGCCCCGAGGCGCAGCCCTCGCGCGACCAAATCCTCTTCATCGTAGTTAGAGAGGATGATAACCGGAATATCGCGAGTCTTCTCCTGCGCCCGCAACTTCCTCAGGACTTCCAAGCCGTCCATCTTAGGCAGGCGGATGTCGAGGAAGATGATATCGGGGGCCAGGTCGCCGGCCTTTTTGAGTCCCTCTTCGCCATCGAGGGCGGTGTTGACCCGATAGCCGTCCAGTTCCAACTTCAACCGGTACATCTCGAGCACCGACGGGTCGTCTTCCACGAGGAGAACATCGACCAGGTCTTCATCAGCCTGGGTTGCCCGGCTCGCGCCGGCGCTGCGGCGCGTCTTACTTTCCATAACACTCCTCTTGGCGCGAAGCAGTATAGATGAACTCCGGGAATCGCGCGGGCCTTATGGATAGCAAAACGGCGCAGTCTTTACCAGGCATACGCATGTCCCTCCCCCGAGAAAAGTTAAGGCCCTCCGTTGGGAGGGCCCGAAGAGGGGGGCAAGAGAACTACCGCAAATTATAGGGAGGCCCTGAAGCCTTGTCAACACGGGCGCAGTCAGAAAGTATCCTCCGCTGACTGTTGGTAAAACGGAAGGTGCGCGCATAACAATCCGCAAAAAATAACGCCTACCAAATCACATCGATACCGTCAGCCGCGACGCGGACGTTGAGGGTTGTCAGACGTCCAGTTGCGAAACATCGATGTCGCGGAGTTCGACCGGCGATGGCAGCTGGTGTTCGTGCAGCTGCTTGAGGAGCTTCAGGATGTATCGGACGCCGGCCAGGTTGACCGAGTGCTGCCGGGTCAGCTTCTGAATGGTCTGGAGTTTCATGACGTCGCGCTGCGAAAACCGACGGCGGTTGGTCGAGGTGCGCCTCGGCACCACCAGCCCGAGGTGTTCGTACATCATGAGCGTCCGCGGATGGGTCTCCAGGATCTCCGACGCCACGCTGATGGTGTAAATCGGTTTGTCCAGGGAGATGTTGGTGTCGCGTCGGGTTTCACGTTTGACGGCGATAGCCATGCGGCCCTCCAGGATTGCTAGGTCGGAGACGTGCCTGAGTATAGGGGGCAAGGTGAGCGGCCTCAAGGCAGGAATCGTAAATACATGTGAACTCATATAAACCCCCAGTTCCGGCATCAAGTAGTAGCCAGAATGTTAGTGGCGTGCTATCATGCTTCGCAACAGGCGCGATATCGCGTCGAAAACCACCGGAGGTGCCACATGGGCGAGTTTGGCGACAAGGTCGAAGGCGAAGTCAAAGATACCGGCGGCAAGGTGACCGGCGATAAGAAGATGGAGTGGGAAGGCAAGGGCCAGAAGGCGAAAGGCGATCTCGAAGGGGCCGGCCGCAAGATGCGCGAGGGTGAGCCCGTCGAGGGCGAGCCAATCGAAGGCGACAAGAACCTCTAACTCGGGAGGGCGAGGAGCTGGCCTGGCGTCAGGCCGGCTTTTTTATTTGGGTGTGGCGGGCGGCGACGACTCAGCGTTGGCGGCCTCGGCTGGCAGGCTAGGTGCCGGCGTGTTGGAACGGCGCCCGGCATGGGTACGGCCGCCACTTGGAGTGGGGGTCGGTGCGCTTCCCCGGACGCGGATGTGGCTCAGGGTTGACTCGCGAAGAATGAGGAAGAGGAGCAGCGCAACGGAACCCAACAGGAAGTTCGTGCCCAGCCAGCTGTAGGCCAGGAAGAAACCCAGCACGAACCCGATCAGCGCCATCAGGAAGGCGGCAATGGTGCCGATGTGCATCAACTCGTCTTGCAGGTGGTGGCGCGGAAAGAGCTGCCGTAACCAATGCTCCAGGCCGGTGCCGCTCGGGCCAGGATGCGATGGCGCGGACGGGGGGCCGGCAACCGGGTCAGCCTGGGACTTGCCGCAGAAGCGGCAGAAGTGGGCGTCCGCCTCGATCGACCTGCCGCATTCGCGGCAGAACACGGTTCCCGTTCTCGGGGCAGCGTCGGAAGGCGACAAAGCGGCCCCATTATAGGGCCGCGATCGTCGCCTTCCCGAGTTCAAGAGCGGCGTAACCAACCGCCCCACCCTCCCGTTGGACTGGTAACGATGGCAACGCGAACTCGGCTGACCCACGCGAGCCCCTCTTACGTTATACTGGCTCCATCAGATTTTCACCACTCAAGCAGTGGGATTTTAGGGGCTTGAATTGATAAGTATCCTGCATGCGACTCACTCAGTATCCGCTAGCGGCCTCTCGTCCCTCGACGCGCGTCGGCGCCAGATCCGGCGGTTGCGCCGGTCGCCACTTCGCAGCCTGGCCAGCGGGGCGGGGTGGGGAGCGGTTATCCTCGTCTCTCTGTGGCTCCTCCTTTCGGGGATCTTCGGGTTTCTGAGCGCCTAAACCTCGCGTCACGCCGGCGGAGTCAGCGCAACGTCAAGAGCTGGCGCCGGCGGAGCCGTGCCGACTTTCGCCGGGTTCTGATTCTCGGCTTACTGGTCGTCTTGCTCGTGCCCCTGCTCGGCATCCCGGCGATCACGGCGCAGGCGGTGGGTACCTTGCCGGCGGTCAGCGGACTCGCCTCCAACAAGATGGAGCAGGACACCCTGATCTACGACCGGCATGGCGTCTTGCTCGCCGACATCGGCAAGGCCGGCGACCATCGCATCGTGGTGCCGCTGAACTACATCTCGTCCTGGGTGGTGAAGGCAACGCTCGCCACCGAGGACCGCACCTTCTACTCGAACAGCGGCATCGACCTCGGGGGCATCGTCCGCGCCGCCATCGCGAACTATCAGCACCACAAGGTCAAACAGGGTGGCAGCACCATCAGCCAGCAGCTGGTGAAGCAGGTCTACATCGGAACCAACGCTCCCGCCGATATCCAGCGAAAACTCAAAGAAGCCGTGCTTGCGATCGAGCTGAACCGCGAGTACAGCAAGAACCAGATCCTCGAGATGTATCTCAACACCATCTTCTACGGCAGCCAGACCTACGGGATCGAGGCCGCCGCCCGCAGCTACTTCCAGACCAATGCCCACGACCTGTCCCTGGCCCAGGCGGCCATGCTCGCTGGACTGCCGCAAGCACCAACCCAGTACAACCCGGTGGTCAATCTCCAGTCCGCCAAACAACGACAGGCACAGGTGCTCGCCGCCATGGTCGGTGAGAAGTTCATCACCGCGGCTCAAGCCGAGGCGGCCTACGCCGTCAAGCTGCAGATCTTCCCACCGATTGTCAAGTTCGAGGCACCCTACTTCGTCGACTACGTACTCAAGACACTGGTGAAGGACCACAAGATCAGCTCCGACGACCGTCGTGGTTACCGTGTCTACACCAGCCTCGATCTCAACCTGCAACACCTGGCGGAGCGGGTGGTGCACGACCAGATCGCGCAGAAGGGGAACTTCTACAACTTCCACGATGCGGCGCTGGTGAGCATGGACCCCCGCACCGGTGAAGTGCTGGCCATGGTCGGCGGCGACGACTACAACCGACCGGGTGGACAATACAACTTCGCCTATGACGTGCCGCGTCCCCCCGGCTCGAGCTTCAAGATCTTCACCTACACCGCCGCCATCGAGAGCCGAAAGGTCAACATGCTCAGTCCCATCCTCGACGAGCCGATGGTGTTTCCTATCGGCGGCGATCCAGCTGGCTTCGGCAAGTACGTCCCGCAAAACTACGACCGCCGCTTCCATGGCACGCTGCCGCTGAAGATGGCGATGGGGAACTCGATGAACATCCCGGCGCTGAAGACGGAGCTACGCACCGGTATCCCCGCAGTGGTTGATATGGCCCACCGTATGGGATTGACCTGCCTCGGTCCGCTCCCCTGCGTCGATCAGAGCCCGGACAACTACGGGCCGAGCCTGACGCTCGGCGCCTACCCCGTCCGGCTGGCGGACATGGCCACGGCTGCCTCGACCCTGGCGATGCTTGGGGTCCGGCATCGCGAAGCACCCATTCTCAATATCAAGGATGGGCTCGGTAAAGACGTATTCACCTACGACCCGAAGAAAAATGAGTTCCGAGCCATCGACGACGGCGTCGCCTTTATCATCGCCTCGATCATGTCGGACGACCGCAACCGCTGCCTCGAGTTCGGCTGCCACGGCGACCTCACCCTCCCTGGGCGGACAGTCGCGGCGAAAACCGGCACCACCAACGACTTCAAAGACAACTGGACGGTCGGCTTCACCCCGAGCCTGGCGACGGCGGTGTGGGTCGGGAACCCCGATAACAAGCCTCTCAGCCATAACTCGACCGGGATCGTCGGTGCCGCGCCGATCTGGCACCGCTTCATGGTGGAAGCCCTCGCCGGCAAGCCCAACGAGTGGTACCCGGTGCCGGCCAGCGTCCATGCCGTCGGCGCGAATTATTTCTTGCCGGGGACCGAGAGCCTGCCGCCCACCCTGGCGCAACCGTGGCCACAGTGCAAGCTGCCCGCGAACTACAACCCCTACACGCTGAGCTACTCGCAGATCACGGTCAACGGGGTCTATTGCATCATCAACGCGCCGCCACCGCCGCCGGCACCGGCCCCAACGGCCAGCCCATCACCGACACCACTGATCTGCCTGCCGGGGCAGCCCGACAAGTGCAAACCCAATAACTGAGGGCTCAGCCGGCCGGACGAACCCTCGGAGGGGTTAGCTCAGGCGATTCCCGGCTGGTCGCTCGAGGCTTTCTCGGTGCGGCCCTGCTCGCCGTCGCCGAACGGGATCTTGGACGCCAGCCCGCCGGCCCGGTCGCGCAGCTCGATGCCGCGCTGCATCAGGTCGTCGCGCATCTCTTCGCCGGATTTGGGGGCGAGCAACAGCGCCAATCCGAAGCCGACCGCGACTCCGAGCAGCAGCCCCGTGACGAAGCGCTCCACGCCGGCGTCATCGTCCTGGGTGATCCTGGTTCGGCGTAAGGCCGAGACCGCGTCCGTGAGCCGGTCTTTGACCTCCAGGTCCTGGGCGGTTTTCGTAGCCCGGTCGAGCAGCTCACTCAACCGGTCGATTGTCTTTTCCACCGTCTGATCCATCGTTGTCCTCCCTAGGGGCGCCTAGCCCTGCTTTCTCCACCACCTGCCGTCCGGCGTCGGGGTGTTGGCGCAGCGGCCGCCGGCCCGCCGCCATTGCCGGCCATCATCTCCTCTGCCTGGCCCAGCAGCCGCGAGATCCGGCGGCGCATCGTCTCACCGGATTCGGGCGCGTAGAGCAATCCCAGGATCGCGCCGGCCATCGCACCATGCCGAAGACCTCGTAGATACCCCATGCCCGCAAACGATCGTATCACTTGCCTTTGGCCCCACCCGATGTTCTCTTGTGTACCTCGCCGATTCAGGAAATCGGGCGAACTTGTTTTATACTAGCCACCGATGGGAGGGGAGGAAAGATGACAGGCATGATGTCTGCTTTGCGATTTGGCGTCCTAATAAGCCCGCTCCGGCGTGGAAAAGCGGGCGGTTCGTCCATGAGCCCGCTCCGGCGTGGAAAAGCGGGCGGTTGTCCAAGGAGGGGACATGACTGAAGTCGTCGACGAGGACGTAAACGTCCTCTTTATCGAAGATGATCCGGCAGTGGCGGAGATGTACAAGCTCAAGCTGGAGCTGGATGGCTACCGGGTCACGGTCGCGAAGTCCGGCGAGGAGGGGCTCGACCACGCCAAGAACCAGATTCCGGACATTGTTTTTCTTGACATTCGGCTCCCGAAGATGGACGGCTTCGCGGTTCTCGAGAACCTTCGCTCCGACGGCGTCACCAAGAACATTCCGGTCATCATCCTGTCCAACTACGGCGAGAAGGAACTCGTCGATCGCGGCCTGAAGCTCGGCGCGCTCGATTACCTGATCAAGTCCGAGACGACGCCCGCCAGCCTGAGCCGCGGCGTCCAGGATTGGGTCAAGGAATAGACGTTGGTCCCAAATCGCGATCCGCGGATCGGTGGAGCCTTCGACCTCGACAAGCCGCTCTATACGATCAGCGTGGCCTCCGAGATCCTCGAGACGCATCCGCGGACCCTGATGATGTACGAGGACCTCGGTTTGATCGAGCCCTATCGCACGGCGACCAACCGGCGCCGCTACTCGCAGCGTAACGTGCGCAAACTACAGGTGATCCAGCAGCTGACCCGTGAAAAAGGCGTCAACCTCGCGGGCGTGAAGTACATCCTCATGCTGCTCGAGTCGTTGAAGCGTGGCAGCGTGATGCGCTCGAGCCCTCGTCCCAGTCATGCGCTTCCGCCGCTGCAATCCGAGGCGCGACCGTCGACTCGATGATTTCGGGCAGCGGGACGCTCACAACCGGGAGGGCGGCTTCGCCGAGCAACAATCGGTCCAGCTCCTCGCCGTCGATGGTCTCGACGATCTGTAGGTGCTCGGCAATCCTGACCAGCGTGCTATGGCGTGTCTCCAAGGTCTCGTATGCCTGACGGTAGGCGGCGTCGGTCAACGCCTTGACCTCAGCATCGACGTCGGCCGCTGTCAGCTCGGAGAAGAACATGCTGTCACCATCGCCTTTGCGATGCAGCGTGACCAGTCCGAGCCGCTCGCTCATGCCGAACTCGCAGACCATTTGGCGGGCGACATTGGTCGCGTACTCGATATCCTGCTTGGCGCCGGTCGTGACGTCACCGAAGATGATCTCTTCGGCGGCTCGACCGCCCATCGCGGCCGCCATCCGCGCGATCAACTCCGACTTCGACGTCAGGTAGCGATCCTTCAACGGCAGCTGAATCGTGATGCCGAGCGCTTGTCCCCGCGAAACCACCGAGACTTTGTGCACCGGATCGCTCTTCGCGATCGACTTCATCACCAGGGCGTGCCCGACCTCGTGGTAAGCGATGATGGCCTTCTCTTCCGGGGTGATCATCCGGCTGCGCTTTTCCGGGCCCGCCATCACGCGCAGGCCGGCCTCTTCGAGCTCCTGCTTGCCGATCGCCAGTTTCTTGTTGCGCCCTGCCAGGATGGCCGCCTCGTTGAGGAGATTCGCCAGGTCAGCCCCCGTGAATCCGGGCGTCTGGCGCGCCACGATGTCGAGGTTGATGTTGTCGGCGAGCGGCTTCTGTGCCGCGTAGAGAGACAGGATGGCGCGCCGTCCATTGAGGTCGGGGGCGTCGATGGCCACGCGGCGGTCAAAGCGGCCGGAGCGGAGCAGCGCCGGGTCGAGGACATCGGGCCGGTTGGTGGCCGCGATCACGACCACCGCGCAGTCGGTGTTGAACCCGTCCATCTCCACCAGCAGCTGGTTCAGTGTTTGCTCGCGCTCTTCGTTGGTCCGGATCTGGGCGCCGCCTCGCTTGCGGCCGAGCGCATCGATCTCGTCGAGGAAGACGATGCAGGGTGCATTCTTCTTGGCATGCCGGAACAGGTCGCGCACCCGCGCCGCGCCCACGCCGACGAACATCTCCACGAAGTCGGAGCCGCTCAGCGAAAAGTAGGGAACCTTTGCCTCGCCCGCCACCGCGCGCGAGAGCAGCGTCTTGCCGGTGCCGGGTGGACCGACCAGCAGGATCCCGCGCGGCATGCGCGCCCCAAGCTGACCGAAACTGCCGGGTGCCTTGAGAAATTCGACCACTTCCTCCAACTCATGCTTGGCCTCGTCAACGCCAAGTACCTGGTCGAACGTGACGTGCTCGCCGTCACGGACCTTGGCTTCGGCCAGATGCTTGGTCATCGCGCCCATCGGATTACCGAGCAGGTTCGAACGACGCAACATGATGAAGAGCAGGGCCAGCAGGACCAGGAGGCCCAGCAGGTTCGGCAGCACCGAGGTGAAGGAGACCTCGTCGGTCGACTGGATGGCGACCTTGACGTTGTGATTGCGCAGATACTGCTCGGTAGTGCCCATCGAGGACTCTTTTTCGATGGTCCACGACTGCCGGCCAGCGGTATCGGTCAGCAGGATGCGCTGGCCGCTGATGGTCGCGCCCAGGATGTCGCCGTGATCGACGCGGTCGAGCACGTCGCTGATCGGCACGCTGGGCTGGTTCCAGACAGAATTTGCACCAGCGTGGCCGAGGAACCATAGCCCACCCAGCAGGAGCGCACCGGCGAGCGCGAGCGCGGGCACGACCACGCGCTTGCGGCGCAAGCCGGCTGGGACGGAAAGACGCTTAAAGAAAGTTTTCATTGGTTCCTCAACCCCTCTTTTTAGTAGGCGACTGGCTGGTCAGGTAGGGCGATCAACGCCTTGGCCGCGATGCCCCCTCCGTGGTAACGCTGCCAGAACGGGTAGGCCGTGATCGCTTGCTGCTCATCCCCGGTGACGCCGTTGTCGGCATTGGCCAGCCGGTAATAGGACCAGCTGATGCCGCCCTGGGCGCGGCTCTCATTCATCGAGGTGACGATTTCGTCGGCGGGTGGCGCCCCCGGCGTGCCGTACTCTGGGGCGGCATCATAGGTTTGGGCAGTGATGGAGAGGGGACGCTTGAATGGGTTGACGCCCGGATCGCGGAATTGCTGGAACACCTGTGCGACGTAGGTTCGTGCGCCATCGGCGCCGCTAAATTGCGGCAGCCCAGTAGCACGCCAGTACACCATCGGCGCAAAGACCTGGCAGTAGCGCGACATGGTGGCGTAGGCATAGCCCGGGTGGTCGTACGGTGTGGGTAGGGTGCTGGCGATCAAGAGGTAGCGTTCGCCGAGCCCATTCATGCCGGTAATGCCGCCGCGGATGCCCGACAAGTATTGACCGACGTTCGG
>VBIS01000135.1 GCA_005880605.1 Chloroflexota bacterium | reverse complement strand
GCGCGATCATCTGGATGAGGGCAGATGATCGAGACACCCGGACGAATTCTTGACCGTCACTTAACAGAGCCTCTGGAACAATCGAATCGGACAACTTCAGCGAACGGCCGGGTGGGCCCGCGCAACAGAATCTGCGGGGCCGTATATAGGGGACTCCCGCGGCGGGAGTGCGACTCGAGGAACTTCTGACCGACGTGGGTCTTTCTCAGGGCGAGACGCATGTGCTCGCTCTCCTCGCCGATGGCGCTGCGCAGGGTCAGCTAACGCGCAGCGTCAGGGCCTACGCTCCCAGTCCCCGGTGCGGGAGTCAAAGAGCCAGGTGTCTTGCTGGAAGCGGTTGCGGTCTGGGCCTCCACCAAAGAGCACGATCTTTCCAACAGCATGATCAAAGGCCATCGCATGCCATCCCCTAGCGGTGGGGCGGGTCGAGGGTGATAGCCGCGTCCAGGTGTCTTTTGTCAGGTCGTAGGCCCAGGTGTCGCAAAGGGGCTTCTCCGCGCCGCCTGCTCCCACTCCGCCGAAGAGAATGGTTCGCAACGACGTGGGATCGTACGCCATCGCCGAATAGTGCCGAGCCGGTGGGCTCTTGGCCGGTGACATCTTCTTCCAGGTATCGGTCCTGTAGTCATAGGTCCAGGTCTCGGCGAGCTCCTTGTCCGTGTCCGGCGTGAGGCCGCCGAATAGAACTACCTTATCCTGGCTCTCGTCGTATGCCATCGCATACCAGACGCTGGCGTTGGGGTGAGATTTCGGAGTCCGCTTGGCCCATGCGTCACGATCGGAATCATAGGCCCAGGTTTCGCCAGCTACCGTGTAGAGAATCGCGCGATCGGATGCCGCATCATAGGCCATTGTGAAATCCCGCATGCTGAGTTCGGGCCGATTGCCCGGGTTCTTCTTAGTCGCCGTGTCCGTGGTGGGGTCATAGACCCAGTTTTGGGCTGAAGACTTGACGTTCTGGTCCAAGACACCAAGGATGATCAGCCGATTCGAAGCGACATCAAAAACGGCAGGTCCGTCGCTCGTGCGCGCGGTTTGGGGAGCTAGCTGAATCCAGCTATTCGCCGGCCGGTAGCCCCAAAGGTCGAGTAAAACCCGACCGCCAAAGCGTGGTGGAGCAGTCTCGCCGCCCAGGACGACGACCCCGCCATTTGGGCCAAGACTGAACATCTGATGATAGCCACGAGCTGGCGGCGCCGTCGTCGAGCTGCCCGTCGAGGCTGCTGTCGCCGGGCACGGTGCCGGAGTTGATGACAGGCTGGCCGAGCTCGTGGCTGACGGTGGTCCAGCGCACGCGGCCGTCATGATTCCCAGGACCAGTGTCGTGAGTCCTCGCCTCATCCCCACCCTCCTTAGGCGAATCGCACCCGTAAAGGGAAGGGCGCGGGTCGAAACGTTACATCTGCTGATTCGTCTTGACCTGAAGGGCCACGAGCGCGGGCATTACTGACTGGTCCACTGCGGCGTCCACGTCTGACCGTGGTTGGAACTCTTCAACAGTTCTGATCGGGCTCCGTTCACGCCGCCCGCGAGGATCCAGGCGGTCCCGGCATCTATGACCTGCAACTTCCACGGGTCCTTCACCCCTCCGAGTGGCGCCCCGACCTTGTGCCAGCTGCGGCCGCCGTCACCGGTCGTGTAAAGCGCGCTGTCGATCACGATCCAGCCGTCAATGCCGGCGAAGGATGGCTGAATGGAGACAGATCCCATGAGGCCGGGAGCGAACGCTCCGGCCGGAAGGGGCCGTTCAGTCCAGGTCGACCCTCCGTCCTCCGAGAGGTAGAGCTCGTATACGGCAGACTCGCCGGTGCCCGGACCGATAACTGTGAATAAGAGGTTGCCTCGCGACGACTTCGAAATCGGCCCTCCCCAGTGCCACTCCGAACCGTTGAAGGGGATGAACTTGTCCGGGACCGGCAACTCCTTCCAGGTGATCCCGCCGTCACGAGTGGTGAAGAAGCGGTCGGTGGTGCTACAGCCCGGCGTCAGCCATCCGTCGGATGCGCTGGTGAAGCTCATGGCGCCGAGACAGTCCCCGGGTATCGACTCGGCCGTGCTGTGGCCGGGAAAATTGGGTGACACCGAGATTTCCGACCAGTGAACTCCGCCATCGCTCGTTCGGTACAACGCCGAGCCCTGGCCGCCCTGGGCGCTGAATGGCACATAAATCCATCCATGCTGGCGGTCGACGAAGCTCAGCGTGGGAAGCTTCCGTCCCGAAAACCAGGGCACCGGCTGAAAGCTGGCAAGCCGCGCCCATGAGTGTCCACCATCCTCTGTATGCCAGATCTCGATGCCGCCCCAATCGGTAATGTCTGGGTGGCTCGAGGGGCCGGCAACCGTTTCCGCCGGGAGGGTGAGCAACCAGGCGTTCCAGTCGTCGAGGAATACTGGCTGGGCACCCCACGGATGGATTGCCTGCCGAGGCGTCACGTCGACCCATTGTTTGCCGCCGTCCGCCGTGCGGATGATCTGTTCCTGCTGGCCAGGGATCGCGGCCCAGCCGACCGACGAACTCGTCATCTTCAAGGTCGGCGTGAGATTTGGTCCCGCCGCCCCGGGCACAGGAGTCGGCGATGGGGCATGCTTGACGGGCGCGTTGCCGCGAGCTTGTTGCGCGATGACGGCCAGGCCGATCGCCAGGATGACTATCGCCGCCGCCGCGAGTAGCTGCCGGACTGGGGCGACACGCCGTCGGCGACGCTCGCCCGGGTCTGCCCCCAGCGCCCCGGGAACCACCGAGAAATGGCGAGACCGCCGTTCGATGGTGCGGGTGAGATCCGGCACAGGAACGTGATCGATGGCTCTGAAGCGTTCTTTGAGATCAAGCATGGTTGGACTCCAGAATTTCGCGGAGTCGCTTACGTCCGCGGCTCAGGTTGACCCTGACCGCGACCAAGCTCGCGTCGAGGATAGCGGCAATCTCGCGGATCGGATGGTCGGCGTAATAGAAGAGGACGACGGCGGCCCGCTGCTGGGGCGGCAGTTGCTGCAGCGCCCAGACCAGGTCGCCGTTGAGATCGCTCATCTCGTAGGTGGCCTGTCGATCGAGGCCGACCGTCCGTCGCCGATCTTTGAGCATCCCGGCCGCGATTCGAAAAGATGCCCGCCAGACCCAGGCGGCCGGCGAGTGAATGGCCGCGCCGCGCGCGATCGCCTGGGCGAAGGCCTCCGCAACGGCGTCGCTGGCCAGATCGGGGTCCTGCGCATAGGCCCAGACGGCGCGCCATATACGGTCACCCTGGGTTCGATAGAGCGCCTCGACCCGGCCTTCGCCAGCAATCGTGGCTCGCACTACTGATAAGGGGCGCCGGCTCGTGAAAGGTTACAGTCGCCGCCCGCCCAGTCCCTCCGGAACCGACTATGCTCGCGAGAGGCCTGGGTGTCAAGGGCGCACATCTTGGCTGGCGGATGTAACGTTTTGGCCCGGCCGGCCCCCTGTCCGGCATGACCACAGGGGTTCGGACGATAGCCATCGCTGCTGCCGTCATCGTGGCGGGCTGCGGCGCAGCAAGCGGAGGGAAGGCAGCGGCCACACCCACCCAGAGCGGGGCCTCGGGCACCTTCACCCTGGCGGATTCCGGATGCGGATACGAGG
>VBIS01000134.1 GCA_005880605.1 Chloroflexota bacterium | reverse complement strand
CTCTCGCGTTCGCGATGGGAGACACGGCTTCGGACCTTTGCCTTTTCAGCTTGGCGGAACGCTCCTACGCGCCCAGCAACGCTGACAACGCCGTTCGGCAGAGCGCCCGACGGCAGCGTGGCGGCGGACTCCGAATCGTCCAACCGGCTTACCAGGCGGGTTTCTCTGCTGCGGCCTCCGAATTCATCGGTCACCGACCCGGCAGCTGCGTCGAGTGCCGCCGACCTGGGCTGTCGACCGATGCCGAGTTGCTAATCACGATCCTCGAGGCGCAGGACGTTTGCGGCTGGGGAAAGTTTGCGCATGCCTTACGGATGAACCGGTTGAGCCATTCGTCAGGGCCGCCAAAAAATCTCCTCAAAGCTCGGTCGCTGCCCGGTTCCGGAAGGGTTTACTGACCTCGGGTCACTAGCGCCGACCGTCTGTGGGCGGCGATCGCCGGATCGATCTGCCGGTTACCGCACCCTGAGCGACGTGCTTCCCACCACGGTCCCCGAGGTCGCGCTGATGGTGACGGTGCCGCTCCTGACCGTTGTCGCGAGGCCGGCGGACGTTATCGTCACCAGACTCGTGTTCGATGACTTCCAGATGACCGAGCTGGTCAGGTTGACGCTCGTGCCGTCCGTGTACTTGCCTGTGGCCGTGTACTGAACGTTCGTTCCCGCCTTGACCGACTGGTTCGCCGGGGTAACCGTGATTGACACCAGGGCCGCGGGTCCGACCGTTAAGGTGGTGACGCCCCTCACGGCACCCGAGGTGGCGCTGACCTGGGAGGTTCCCGGTGAGGCGCCGGTCGCCAGACCGGCCGCCGTGATGGTGGCCACGGTGGTACTCGACGACGCCCAGGTCGCCGAGCTCGTCAGGTTCTGGGTACTGCCGTCCGAATAGGTGCCGGTGGCGGTGAA
>VBIS01000163.1 GCA_005880605.1 Chloroflexota bacterium | reverse complement strand
CGACGCCGCCCGACCCGAACCGCACCAGCGCCTTCCTCAACATCCGCGTGGCCGACATTCGAAAGGTCTACAGGGAGTGGACAGCCAAAGGTGCCACGTTCCTCACGGAGCCGAAAGACCATGGTGTTGAGATCCGCGCCTACATCCGCGATCCGGATGGCCACCTGATCGAAGTCGGTCAGACGACCCGCCCTCCCGCCTGACTAGTTGACGATCAGCGTACCTCGCATCCCAATCGATTTGTGTCCGGGGATGGCACAGAAGAACTCGTAGCTCCCAGGCTGTGCGTTGACCCGCACCTGACCGTGACCTTTCACCGGAGTCCGGATGTCAATGCCAAGTGCCGGGACGGTGAAAGTGTGCCAGAAGAGGTCGTTGTTCGTGAAGTCGATGGTGACGGTGCCGTGATCGGCTGTGAGCGTGGTCGCCGAGAAGCGCGCGTTCGTGGCGGAGACGACGAGCGCCTTGCCGGAGAGGGTCGCGCTCGATGCGGTTGCGGCGGCGACCCCGCCCAGGGCGATGATTACCGCCAGCGCGAGCGCGGCCACGCCCCGGGCAATCCGTGACCCCGCGGCCTGGTTACCCCGAGAGATTAGAAAGCCTGCGGCTCCCACTAGTCCGACGATCGCGCTGATCCCGAGAATCCCCGGTAGCAGGATCGATCCGAGCGAGCTGTGGTTAACCGCGTTGGTGAACGCTGCCGGGACCATCCAGATGGCGACATCGGCAAAGACCAGGCTGCGAACGATGACCGGGACAATTCGGCCAGGCCGGAGGAAGATCCAGGCCAGGGTTAGCAGGACCACGACCGCGAACCCCAGCGCCTCGGCATCGCGAAGGTAGGCGCCGGCCGCGAGTAGCAGGATGGTTTCGATGACGGCCGCCACCTGGACAAGCCAGAACCACCCGTATGACCGCTGGCTTTGCGCTGCCCTCACCGGCTCCCCCTAGCTGAGAATTGGCTTCTGGCACGTATTGTGTCGCTTTTCGCGGCGACAGAGGAGGGGTAGTCTAGCGAATCAGCTCGACCTTGACCGCAGTTTTGAGTCGTGTCCACGCGCGGTCCGCTGTCAGGGCTCGGACCCGGAGTCCAAGCGCCAGTGCCAGGCAGGCGCGATCACCCAGGGAGAGCCCATGGGCCTTCGTCTTTGCGTGCAGGGTAGCGATCACGACGGCGTCGTCAGCGGTCATTGGTAATACGGCTAATGTGACGCCGAGGAAGCCCCGGCGTTGGAGCTCGTCGTTGACCTCGGCCGGCTCCCTGCCGGTCTCGGCGAGTTTGCTCAGAACCTCCGCCATGTTTACTGCGCTGATCGCCGCTCCTCGAATCAGAGCGTCCTCGACTAGCTGGGCGCCAGCTTCATCGTTGAGATAAGCAAGAAGTGCAGAGGCGTCTAGGACGCAGGTTGCCCTTTCCAATCAGGGGGATGACGCCTCTCGCTTGGCTTCCGCTCGCCGCTCGGCGATCAGCTCATCGGCAAGGGATCGATGCCCTGCCCGCGTCCGATAAAGCCCTCGTGTTTCTCTGACGACCTGACGCGGGCTCATCAGGCGCAGGGAGCCATCCGGCTGTACCGTGACAAGAAGCTGATCACCCTCGCGGAGGTTTAGCCGCTTGCGGATCTCAGCGGGAAGAACCAGCCGGCCGCGGTCTCCAAGTTGAACGGGAAATGCCTCTGGGGCCACGAGATAAGGATACCACGCCATCATGGATTTCCCACGGTGTGGAATAGGTGGGAAATAGAGGCCGCCTTGTATTTTGGCCGTTTCGGGCGCATCCTAGGGTGGTCCTGACCCCCACCCCGACCCTCCCCCGCAAGGGGGGAGGGAGTTAAAGGCGCAAGGGGGGCTGGGCCATGAGGAGGAAGCGTAATGAGTGTCGAAGTCCGGCCCGCGCGCGTCAACACCTTTGCACCCGAGGGTAAGGATCATCTGCTGAAGGTCGTGCGCAAGGAGCGGCAGGGGTTCTATGACCTGATCGATGGCACCACCGACGAGACGTGGACGACGCCCACCGCCTGCACCGAGTGGGAAGTCCGAGACCAGGTCGGTCACCTGGTCGATGTCACCGAGGGATACCTCGAGCGGTTTGCGCTGGCCCGCGCCAAAGAGCCGTTCCCAGAGCCCCTCGGCCTTCCGGGTATGGCCGGGATGCTCGACACCGGGTCCAAACGGTTTCGCTCGTCGTCGCGCGAGCAACTGATCGCCCGGCTCAAGGAAGACTCAACGAAGATGTTCGAGATCTTCGACGCGCTCACGCCGGAGCAGTGGACGGGCGAGCTCATTCCGCACACGTACATGGGGCCGCTGCCCACCATGATCTACCCGGCCTTCCAGCTGATCGATTACTCCGTCCATAGCTGGGATATTCGCGCGGGACTCGGCGAAATGCAGCCGCTGAGCGACGATGCCGCGAACACGCTAATTCCGTACATGTTCATCGTCTTGCAGAGCACGGTCGACGCGGAAGCGGCCAAGGGACTCGAGGCGACCTGGGGCGTCCGCATCAGCGGCGACCAGGGCGGCAGTTGGAAGCTGCAAATCAAGAATGGGGCGCTGACCTACGAAGAGGCGAGCGTCGCCGCCTGCCCGGTCGTCTTCAACTTCGATCCCAATGATTGGGTCCTGACCGCGTATCAACGCTTCCCGGGCGGCGCGGCCATCGGCGACCGCGCCCTCGCCTACAAGATCCGGCGGTTGTTCTTCAAAATCTAGGGCAGGAGGTTCGGATGGCAACCACAAAGGTCGACTACGCGGCAAAGCGCGAAGCGCTCATGGCCGCCCATCTCAAACCGAAACAGAAGCGACCGGCGACCAGCGCCCGGGGCATTCACCACCTGGCGCTCATCTCGTCGGATATCGAGCGCACGATCAAGTTCTACAGCGAGGTGCTCGGCTTCCCGCTGGTCGAATTGTTCGAGAACCGCGACCTCGCCAGCTCCACCCACTGGTTCCACGACCTGGGGCACGGCAACCTGCTCGCCTTCTTCGATTTCCCGGAGGATCCGATGCCACCCACGCGCGAAGCGGTCGGCGGCATGCACCACGTCTCGATTTCGGTACCTCGAGATCAGTTCGATCGCATCCAAGGGGAGCTCGACAAGCGCGGGATCGAATATTTCGGACCGGATCGCGTCGAGAATTCGCTCTATTTCAAGGGCCCGGACGGCGAACTGCTGGAAATCGAGGCCGATCCGCTGGAAGTGATGGAGGGTCGTCCGCTCGCCCAGTAACGGCTGGACACTCCGCGCGCCCCGCGTCCTTTTTGGGCGCGGGGCGATCGACCGCGTCGGTGCCGAAGCTGAGGCGCTGGGGCAGTATGCCCTCTTTGTCTGCACCCCCAGCCTGAAGGCGTCGACGTATGCCGCGCGCGTGCGCGCCTCGCTCGGCAGCCGGCTGGTCGCCGAGTTCACCGAGGTGGAGCCGCACGTTCCGCGGGAAACCGTCGAGGCGGCTCGGGCCATCGCGCAGCAAAAGACGATCGATGTCGTGGTGGCCATGGGGGGCGGCAGCGCCATGGGGGTGGGGAAGGGGGTGGTGTCGGGAGAGGGCCGGAGCTTGATTGCGATCCCCACCACCTATGCCGGCTCCGAGATGACGCCGGTCTTCGGCACGACAGATCGCGCGCAACAGCGCAAGTCGGTGCGCCGGGACGATGCGGTGCTGCCGAGGCTGGCGATTTACGACCCCGAGGTTACGCTCGACCTTTCGCCGGGGCTTACCGCCTCA
>VBIS01000162.1 GCA_005880605.1 Chloroflexota bacterium | reverse complement strand
GTCGCCCACCGGAATGCGAGCCACCACCCGGGCGGTCAGCGGGTCGATTCGATAGGCGGCGTCGTCGTTCTTGTCCGTGACCCATACGGAGTTCGCTCCAAAGGCGATGGACTGGAGTCCGCTGGCGACCTCGATCGCCGGCGTGAACTGGAGCGTCCTGGGATCGAAGCGGAGCAGAGACTTGGAACCGTAGGCGGTCGCCACCCAGATTGCGTGGTCGCCAATCGCAACTCCAACTGGAGGCGCGCCGTCCAGCGTGCCGTAGGAGATCACCTGCTGCGTGCGTGAATCGATGCGCTTTAGCGTCCGCCGCGTGTAGCTGACCTGCCAGACGTAGCCCTCGCCGATAGCGATCTGGTTGCCCCGCGTTCCGGTCGGGATCGTTTGGATGACCCGCCTGGTACTGGCATCGAGTTGAACCAGGCCGTCGACCGGCACCGCAACACTCGCGGCCGGGCGGCTCAGAACGTGGGCAAGGCCGCCTCCCGCGACGATCAGGGCCGCCATCAGGGTTAAGGCAAGCGCTCGAGCCCGCGGCTCGAGGAGGATCCTTCGATAAATTGGTTGGCGCAGCGTCACCGGCTCCACCGGGATGGTGGGCAGTGAGTGCCCGTTTAGTTGCGTCGCCCAGGTGGCAATCTGGCTTCGGGTGTGGAAACCGAGCTTGTTCCGGATTTGCTCGACGTGGTATTCGGCGGTGCGCTCGCTGACGAACAGCTTCGTCGCGATCTGCCGGTTGGTCAGCCCCTCGGCGACCAGTGTGGCGACCTCATGCTCTCGGCGGGTCAATGGCCGTGCAGGTGTAGCTACGACACCATTCGTCGTGGCGCCAGTCGGACGACCCTCGTCCGAAACCCTCTTCGTGGACCCCTCCAGTCACATTGTGACACGGACCGAGGGATCCCTACCACCGCTCCTAGCGGTCGTTAGCCTTGCGACTAACGCCTTTGCGGCGGCCGGACCGATCTGGTTTGGCTGATTCCTCGAGCGTAGGCAGTGGCTTCTGCGAACGCTCCATCGACTTCCAGGGGTCCTGGCGGCCTCGGAGCCACTCCGAGACGTTGCGAATCCCGACGCCGTCGGGGCGGAGTTCGTCGTTCTCGACATCCGTCCAGGTGATTGGGACGGCGATCGGTGCGCCACGCTTGGCTCGCACGGCGTAGGGCGCGACCGCGGTCTGCGCATAGGCGTTTCGGTTGACGTCGAGGAAGAGGCGACCTTCGCGTTTCTGCTTGAGGAACTCGGTGGTCAGGTGATCGGGATCGACAGCCATCAGCCGCTGGGCGACGGAATCGGCAAAGAGATGAACCTCCTCGAAGGTCGGACCAACGGTGATCGGCGCGACGACGTGCAGCCCGCGCGAGCCCGTGGTTTTGACGAACGGAACGAGCCTCAGCTCCTCGAGCAGGGCTTTCAGCGTGAGCGCGGTCTTGCGAACGAGGCCGAAGTCCTCGTCCGCTGGATCGAGATCGAACATCACCTGGTCGGGCTGGTTGGGCGCCTGGATGCACGAGAGCCAGACGTGGACCGTGACCACGTTGTACTGGGCCAGATAGACGAGGGTCGCGGCATTGTCGATTACGGCGTGCGTGATCGTGCCGCCTCTATTGAGGTCGAGCGTCGCCCGCTTGATCCATGCCGGAAATGAATCGGGCACCCGCTTCTGCTGAATGGGGTTGTACTGGACTCCGCCAGGAAATCGGTTCATGTGGAGCGGACGGTCGCGGACGTGCGGAATCATGCGCGGCGCAATCTGCTGGTAGTAATCGGCGAGCTCGCCCTTGGTGATGCCGTCAGCAGGGAAGAGGACCTTGTCGGGGTGAGTGATCGTGATCTGGTGCCCGTCAAAGGTTGGAATAGTTTGTTTCTTCCTCCAACTCCCTCCCCCCTTGCGGGGGAGGTTCGGGGTGGGGGGTGGCTACTCCCGCGCCTTCGAGGACGGCCTCGACGAAGTCCGGCTCTGGTAGCGCTCCGACGAACGAAGCCTTGCGATTGATGACCGTATGGGGGACGCCTCGCACCCGGAACTGGTTCGACAGATACGGGAACTCGTTCGCCTCGACGCACACTGCCTTGACCAGGGGCGAGGCCAGTGCCATCCGGTTAGCCAGGCTCACGGCCCGGGGACAGTAGGGTCAAGTTGGCGTCGCAAAGACCAGGAGCTCGGTCGGCTCGGTCAGCTTGGCCAGCGCGTCCAGGCTTTCCTGACTCAGCCCGTGCTCCGCCCGCGAGACCCGCTCGACGGCGTCGATCAGCGCGGGGAACTCGGTCCCCGTCGGAAGCCCCTGGAAGCGGATGCGCGCGATGTCGCCATCCGAGGCGACGGCGATAGTCGGGACATCGGCGACCTCGTCGATCTCCACCCGGGCGCCATCGCGAGAGACGTCGACCACCTCCAGCGTGATCTTTTCGGGAGCGGCGTCGCGTAACAACTCGGCCATCTGGCGGGCGTCCTCGCAGGTGGGGCAGCCCAGTCCGGCCGGCAGGATCAACCGCGACGAGCCGGGGCGGGTATACAGCGTGAGCTTGACCGGACCGGTGAGGGCGGTCTCGAACCGATCCTTGAGCTGCTGGCGAACCGACTCTGGAATGACGGCCATATAAGAAGGTAATACCAGACGTCGGCGTCAGAGTCCCGCGGGCATCGGGGATGTAAGGGTTTCCGCAACCTTTCCTCGGCGCAAGGCTCGGCGCAATCCGGCTGTCCGATTATCGGAGCGGTGGGCGCACTGCGTCTTTCTCTGCGTGCAAAAATCGTCGGCCCATTCGTCCTGATCGTGGCCCTCGTCGGCATTATCGGGACGGCGGCCGTCACCGCCCAGGTCACCAGCGAGGCGGTGGCGGAGTTCAACGGCAGCCTCTTCCGCGCCAGCCTGCTCGCCAACGACCACCTGTCGCTGGTGGAGGCGGCTCGACTGACGACGCTGCGCGCCGCGGCAGCGACAACCGGCGTCCCAGAAGCAACCAACACGCGCGACACCGCCGCACTGCAGCGATTGCTGACGCCTGTCGTCTTCAACGCCGCGGTGCCAAGCCTCCTCCTGCACGTACTGGACCGGCAGGGGAGCGAGGTGATCGTCATCGGACCCGACGGCCCGACGGCCGCCCTGTCGCCGAGCAACGAATTCGTATCCGAGCCGGCGGTGGCCGCGGTCCTGGCCGGGCGGAGCGATGCCCAGGGTGACAAGTACGTCTTCCTGCGGACGGACTCAGCGGGGACGACCGTTTACTGGACGGGACCGATCCGCAACCTGACCGGGCAGGTCGTCGGTGTCGCCCTGGTGGGCGAGCCACTCTCGGCCATCGCCGGCGCCATCCGCTCTTCCGGCGCTGACCACGTGAGTTTCTACGGACCATCCGGCGCCGTTCTCCAGTCCTCGCTTTCCACAACGAGCCCGCTACCGGCCTCGACCCGGAGCATGGTCCAGCCAGATCGGCCCGTGCGATTCAGCCAATCCTCCGGTGGCCAGGCCTACATGAATCTGCTCAGCGATTGGACGATGCGAAAGGTGGCGCTTGGCTACGTCGCGGTGGCCCTCAATACCGCCCAACTGCAGGCCGGTCTCGACCAGCTTCGGATCTTCCTTCTGATCCTCTTTGCCGCGGCGGCCCTGATCACGCTGGTGATCGGCCTGATGCTGGCGGGTGCCATCACCCGGCCGGTTCAACGGCTCGTCGGCGCCATGCGAGCTGTCGCTGCCGGAGACCTGGCGCAGCGCGCCCCCGCCGGCCCCTCCGACGAGATCGGGTATCTGGGACAGGTCTTCAACCTGATGACCAACGGTCTTGAGGAAAAGACCCAGGCCCTCGAAGACACCTACTTTGCCGCCATCGAGGCGCTCGCCCGCGCGATCGATGCCCGAGACCCCTACACCTACGGGCACTCCGCCCGGGTCGCGGCCTTCAGCCTGGAGATCGCCGATGAGCTCGGCTATCCGAAAGAGAAGCGCGAAGGCCTGCGCCGCGCGGCGCTGCTCCACGACATCGGAAAGATCGGGATCGAGGACCACATCCTCCGGAAGGCCGGTGCCCTCAACTACATCGAGGAAAAACAAATGCACGAGCACCCGGTCATCGGCCATCAGATGCTGAAAGATGTACCGTTCCTGCATTCAAGCCTGAGCGGGATCCTCCACCATCACGAGCGCTGGGATGGCGCGGGCTATCCCGACACCCTGGGCGGCGACGCGATTCCGCTGCAAGTTCGCATCCTCAGCGTGGCGGACGTCTTCGACGCGCTGACGTCAGACCGTC
>VBIS01000026.1 GCA_005880605.1 Chloroflexota bacterium | reverse complement strand
GCCTGAGACCGCATCACGAACGCTGCAACGTGCGCTTGGTTAGTGGCGTCCCCCACCGCCTCATGACCGAAGATCTCGTGGTCATCCGATTAGCGCTGACCTACCTGCTTGAGACGGATAGCGATTAGCTTCCTGACGAGCGCCTTAGGGAGTGGCCGCTCGATCGGAAACTGCAATGCACCCTTGGACGCCACGTAGCCGGCAATGTCATCAGGTATCTCGGCAAATACGGAACCACTGTGCGGCAGGTAGCTGAGGTGGTTCTTGAACGCGGCGAATCCAGCTATGACCTTGCCCCGGAGCCGGTACGCCGGCATCCCATAGGAGATGCCCTCTTCCGCTTCGGGAACGATGCTACGAATGGTCTGCCGCAACTTTTGGAGAGTGGTCCGTTTGGGCTCCTCGAGATCCGCCAAATACTCGTCAACCTCTTGTTGCGACATGAGATCAATTCTGCCGTACCAGCCTTTGTAGAGGTTGGTGTCCCCGACAGGATTTGAACCTGTGCTCCTGGCTCCGGAGGCCAGTGCTCTATCCAGGCTGAGCTACGGGGACACGAACGGAACCCGATTATAGGTTTGCCGGTGGCAGCGCAGTCAGCGCTTTGCGACCCACCTTACGGAATCCGTTACAGACGTCACCCCCTTGATTGACGGACGCCCATAAGCTGGCATGAGGACAGGCCAGATCGAGCGAGCCGCCTGTTCAGGAGGTGGGGACCTGTGCGGCGTTTCCTGAACCCCTGGATCTTGCTTGTCATCGTTTCGGCCGTGCTTTCCTGCGCCGAAGTCGTCTGGCCGAACCCGTAGTCACCGGACTTCGGTTGTCAACTCAGCCTTGCTAGACTGTAGGTTGTGCTTACCAAGGGGCGCCCCGGGCGGTCGTCAACGGCCAGCCCCGGGGCGCCCGGGTCGCTCGGGCAGCGGATCCGTTCAGCCCGCCAGGAGCTCGGGCTCACCCTGGCGGCGGTCGCGGGGAAGGACTTCACGCGGGCTTTTCTCAACCAGGTAGAGCTAGGACGAGCCCAGCCATCAACCCAGACGCTCCGCATCATCGCCCAACGGTTGCAGCGACCGATCGACTACTTCCTCGAAGAACCGGGAGACTCTGTCGCGGCACTCGAGTTGGCGCTGGCCGAGGCCGAGATGAGCCTCCTCCACGGCGAGGCCGCCCGGGCCGAGTCGCTGATGACGCGGATCCTCGCCAGGACCATCCCACTCGAACTGCGCACCCGCGCTCAGCTGACGCTCGGCACGGCATACGTGCGGCAGGGAGAGCCCAAGAAGGCGATGCCAGTGCTGGAGGAAGCGATCGCGGCCGCGGAGCGCTCGAACTGGCCGCAGCTCCTCGTCGAACTCTACGACCGGATGGGCAGCGTGCATTACCTGCTGCGGCGGGCTCATACCGCCGGACAATGGTTCGAGCAGGCATTCGAGCGGTATGAATCCGCAGGCCTGACCGATCCTATCCTCAAGGCGCGCATTCTCGGCCACCGGGCCAACCTTCATTACGTTGCCGGCCAGCCGGTCGAAGCCATCGCGGCATACGAATCCGCGATCGCGGCGGCTGAAGAGGTGCTCGACATGCCCGCGCTCGCCGGCATCTACGAGGGGCTCGCGCTCTCCTTCCAGCAGACCGGCCAGTATGCACGCGCACTTTCCTACGCGCAGAGGGGCCTTCGCATCTTCGAGACGCTGCGCGACGTGCGGATGGCCGGGGCGCTACGGCTGAACATGGGCGAAATGCTTCTGCAGCAGGGCCGCGTGGCTGACGCGGAGCGGCTCTTCACCGAGGGCGCCGAACGTCTCCGACGGATCGATGATCGAGAACTGCTCCCACTGCTCGTGGTCGGCATGGCTGAGTCCGCTCTCGAGCGCGACGACCCTGAGCGCGCCAGCGACCTCATCGAGCAAGCCCTCGACCTTGCGACCCGGTCGAGCGACCCGATTGCCGGCGTGGCCGTGCACCGGGTGGCGGGGCGCGTGGCTCACGCGCGGGGGCGGCATGAGACGGCGCATCGCCACTTCGAGCGAGCTCTCGACGTCGCCCTAACCGTCGACAGCCCTGACCTGCGCGCACGTGTGACCTATGACTACGCCCGTGCCCTCGAGGCCGAAGGTGACGCGGCCCAGGCCGCGCTGCGCTTTCGCCAGGCCTATGAAGCCGGCCGCGGCCAGCGGACGCGATCCGGTAGTGTAAGTCAGCTCGAAGCTTGAGTAAGCAGGACTTGACACAGGGTGAGCATTGGTCCGATAATGACCGCCACGGGAGGTGGCGTCGTTCGTCGCGAACGATCCCCCCGCCACCAACCGGGTCGGATTTGTCGAACACGTCAAAAGTTTTGTCTAGGTCGCATTCTGCGATAGACTGATCACACACAGTCAAGGGGGATCAATGGACGGGTATTCACGAAAGGTTGGAGCCAGGCTCCGGAGCCTCCGCAAGCAACGGGGCTTGACCCTGCAACAGGTGGAAGTTCTTTCGAACAAACGCCTGAAGGGTTCACTCCTGGCTGCCTACGAGCGCGGCGACCGGAATATCTCGGTCACCCGTTTGCACCAGATCGCCACCCTCTACAGCGTGCCCGTCAACCAGCTGCTACCCGAAGAGCTTGAGGGGATGGGCGAGCCGGCCCTGCCGCCCAAGCTCGCGATCGACCTGACCCAGCTCCAGGGATTGCCTGAGCGCCAGGGGTCGATCCTCTCCCGCCACGTAGCGCGGCTGCAGCAACAGCGCCATGACTTCAATACGCCGGTGGTGACGTTCCGCGCCGACGACCTCGAGCAGCTGGCGGCGGCCTACAAGACCTCCCCTGAGATGCTGCGCCGGTCGTTGCAGGAGTGGGGCGTCTTCCGCTCGGGGGAGCCTGGCGAGCGGCCGGAGATCGAGCGCGAGTCGCCCCCCGAACCGGCGGACCAGCCCTAGAAGGGGATCTCGCCCTGGGGTTCCCCCGGGCCACGACCGCGCTCGGCGCGCAGGTCGGCGATGGTCGCCGGATGGGGCGCGTCATCGTCCGGTAGCGGTTCCTCTTTGACGGGGAGGCTCTCGATCCGCTGGCGCGCTTCCTCGAGCTTGCGCTCGCAGAGCTGCAGGTACTCGCGACCACGGGCGACCGCCGCAATCGCCTCTTCGAGGCTCAGCTTTCCTTCCTCGAGCGAGCGAAGCGTCGCATCGAGCTGGGCCAGCGCCTGCTCATAAGTCAGCGATGCATCGAGCGTCATGGAATCGCCTCGTCGATGGTGGCCTCGAGCCGGCCGGTCGCCAGCAACACCCGAACCGGCTGACCCTTGCGGGCCTGATTCGCGTCGCGGATGATGGCCCCGCCCCGACCATCGAGGGTGATGCTGTAGCCACGCTTGAGGGTCTGCTCCGGCGCCAGCGAGCTCAGCCGTACCCCCCGGCTCTGCAGCGCGCTGGCCCGTTCCCGCAGGCCTCGTCCGGCCTGTCCGAGGAGTCGCTCGCGCAGTGACTCCGCCTGCTGCCGCCCCAGTTGGATCCGCTGGTGGGTGGCCTCATCAGCACGCTGGAACCGACGCCGGCTTTCCTGCAGCGCCCGTTCGCGCTGCCGCCAGACTTCCCGCGGCTCCCGCTGGCGAAGCATTCCCTCGAGGTTGGTGAGGCGCTCGCGCCGCCGCAGGTGGAGGTCGCGAGCCAGCCGCACCAAGGACTGGCTCCGCGCTTGCAGCTGGTGGGCGGGGGTGATGAGGGCGGTGAGTCCGGCCCGTTGCAAGCGCTGGCCGCGTTCGCCCAGTTGTCGGAGCAGGTCAGCCTTCTTCGGCACGACGATCTCGGCCGCTGCCGTCGGCGTCCGCGCCTCGCGGTCCGCGACCAGGTCGGCCAGCGTGCGGTCCGAGGTATGCCCGAGCGCGGTGATCACCGGCATGCCCATGGCCTGGATGGCGCGCACCACCGCCTCCTGGTTGAACGCCATCAGTTCTTCGAAGCTGCCCCCGCCGCGGGCCACGATCACGACATCGGCGACACCGTCCTGGTTACACTGCCGGAGCGCCGCGACCAGGCTTCGCTGGGAGGCGGTGCCCTGGACCAGCGCCGGGTAGACCACCAGCCGCATGTTCGGGAAGCGCTCCCAGATGGTCTGCTGCAGATCGTGGATCACCGCGCCACTGGGCGAGGTGATGAGCGCAATACAGCCCGGCAGAAAGGGCAACGGTCGCTTGCGCTCGGCAGTGAAGGCGCCCTCGGCCTCCAGCCGCCGCTTGAGCTGCTCGATCGCGGCCCGCAGCTTCCCGGCGCCATCGTAGTCGAGCTTGCTGACGACCAGGTTGACCCGCCCGTATTGGGCGTGGTAGTCGACCTGACAGGTCAGCACCAGCTCCTGGCCGTTCTCCGGCAGGAAGGGCAGCCGGCGGGCGGTGCTGCTGAAGATCACCGCACCCACGGCGGCGGTCGCGTCTTTGAGCGTGAACCACACGTGGCCGGCGCGCAGCGTGACCCCGCTGACTTCGCCCTTCACGACCACACTCTGGAAGCGGGCCGCCAGCAGGTCGTGAATACGGGTGTTGAGCTCGAGGACGGAGAGCGGCTTGATCGCTTCCTGGGGCTGGACCGCCATCAGGGCACCGCCTCCGCCAGGTTCGCGTCCGGCCGGTAGAGGGCGTGTTCCACGGCCCGCCGCAGCGCATCGGCCTGCGCCGTCTCATCGGTGAAGACGCGCACCAGGGTGGTGCGGATCGGAAGGCGCTGAAAGAGATCGGCCACGGCGCTGCGCTCGACCGCCCGGCTGACCGGGTTATAGATCAGGACGGGAAAGGGATCGTTGAACGGGTTCTGCGGCCGCGGATCGACCGAGGCCAGGTCCACCTCGAAGGAGGCATGGGCTAGCGACGCTGGGAGCGCGTCCCGGATGCGACGGACATAGTCCGCGGGCGTCGGATAGACGAACGCCTCCGGGGCGGTCGAGAACTCGTAATAATCCTCGAAGATCAGCCTCCACTTGAGCTCGCGCCGAACGATCCGGCCCCACTCGTGCGACAGCTCGGCGGCACGTCCGCCGTCGTGGCGCCAGTGGTCGACGGTGTCGATCAGCGACCAATCGGTCAGCTCCCGGTAGCTATCGAGATGGTCGAGCGGGTTCCCGGGGAGGATACGGTCGATCGTCTCCCGGAAGATCTCGCGCATGTGGAGGTCGATTCGGCGCACCGTCCGGTGGTAATAGATGTTGTTGTAGAGGTAGAGGCGGGCATTCAAGAAGAGGAGCAACGCCTGCGCGCCATGCTGGTGCAGCAGCATTCCCTCCCGGTCGAGGAACGAGTAGTGCAGCAGGCGCTCGATGTCGACCGGGCCGACCTTGACGCCGCACATGTAGGCGTCGCGCGGGACGTAATCGAGGTTGTCAGCCGTGTACATGCCGTTCAACACCGGTTTGAGCGCCTTTACCCAGGCGGGCGCCGCCGCCCCGGGCAGCTCGGTTTCGGCGATCAGCTCCGCGATCCAGCGCGGATCGATCCGCTCGCCGGGGGCGAGCGGGCCGGAAGGACTGGCGCCGAGCGCGGCCACCGTGGATGCCAGCTCACCGCCGATCAGTGAGCGGCCGATCACCTCGTGATCGATACCAAAGCGGTCCAGGTAGTTCTGATCGAAGAAATGGCCAAAGGGCCCGTGTCCGATGTCGTGCAGCAGCCCGGCGACGCGCAGCGTCTCTTCGACGCAGGCTAGCGACGGTACCTCCGCCGTTAGCGCGCCCAGGTTGGGATAGAGCCGCCGCGCCCATTCCCCGCTCAGATGCATCGCGCCCAGGGCGTGCTGAAAGCGCGAATGCTCCCCGCCGGGGAAGACCCACCAGGCCGACTGAAGCTGGTGAATCCGGCGCAATCGCTGCAGCCAAGGATGATCGAGCAGGTCCTGCTCCGCCGCGACACTTTCCCCATGGACGCGCTTGGTGATCTTGATGTAGCCGTGCAGCGGATCGGCTACCAGGTTGACCGCGTCGTATTGACGGGCAAGCTCACTCATGGCTCGCGCAACATTTTAATGACGTAGCATGACCCCGATGGAAACGGCGGTGATCGTCGATGCTCTGCGCACACCGATCGGCCGCTATGCCGGCGCCCTGAAAGAGGTGCGGCCCGACGACCTCGCTGCGCTGGTGGTCACCCAGGCGGTGAAGCGAAACCAGCTGGACCCCGCCACTATCGAGGACGTCTATTTCGGCGATGCCAACCAGGCGGGAGAGGACAACCGCAACGTGGCGCGCATGGCGGTCCTGCTCGCCGGGCTGCCGGTCGAGATTCCCGCCGCTACCATGAACCGGCTGTGCGGCTCCGGGATGCAGGCGGTGGTGGCGGCGACCCGCGAGATCGAGACCGGGAACGGCGCCTGCTTCCTCGCCGGTGGCGTCGAGAGTATGACCCGCGCTCCCTACATCCTGGAGAAGCCCCAGCGTGAGTTCGCGCGCGGCGCCCAGACCCTCCATGACAGCACGCTCGGCTGGCGCATGGTCAACGCGAACTTCAAGCAAGACTGGACGATCAGCCTTGGCCAGACCGCCGAGTTGGTCGCGCGCCGCTACGCGATCAGCCGCGAGGAGCAGGATCGGTGGGCGCTCGAAAGCCACCAGAAGGCGGTCGCCGCCCAGCAAGCCTGCCATTTCCGCGACGAACTGCTGCCGGTGACCCTGGCGGGCGGCGGCATGGTCGAGACCGACGAGGGCCCGCGCGCGGATACCAGCCTCGAGAAGCTGGCGGCGCTGAAGCCGGCCTTCGAAAAGGACGGGACGGTGACTGCGGGAAACTCGTCACCCCTCAACGACGGCGCCGCCTGCCTGGTGATGATGTCGGAGTCACATGCGCAGCGAGTCAACGCCCGGCCGCTGGCCCGGATCGTGGCCGCGGCCAGCGCCGGCGTCGATCCATCCGTCATGGGCCTGGGACCGATTCCGGCGTCGCGAAAAGCCCTCGCCCGCGCCGGATTGAGGCCGGGCGATATGGATTGCATCGAGTTGAACGAAGCCTTTGCATCGCAGGTGATCGCCTGCGTGCGCGATCTCGAACTCGATCCGCACCGGGTTAATCCCAACGGCGGGGCGATCGCGCTGGGACATCCCCTCGGCGCCAGCGGCGTTCGCATCATCGCCACCCTGGTGCATGAGCTCGCTCGGCGTAAGGCACGCTACGGGCTCGCGACCATGTGCATCGGCGTCGGCCAGGGGATCGCGACGGTCGTCGAGAACCTGGTCCGCTAGCAGCAGCAGCCGTCTCGACGGCGTCAACGCCCCGGGGCAGCACTGTCAGCGGACTGCGACCCGCCCTTCCCCTCGCGCGAAGGCAGCTACGCGATGATCGTAAGCGAGGCCGTCATGCTCCTAGTGAGTCGTGTCATACAACGCCGCCTGCTTGCGGCCAGCATCGCCAGCGCCTTGACGCTGTTGCCCTTGACGGTGACGGCGGCCGTCAACCCCGAAGTCGACGCGCTGTGGAACCAGCATGACGGTGTCAGCGTCGACAGCGCGTACTACGTGGTCCAGACCTGGTGGGATGGGCTGACGCGCGCCACCCAGAGCGATCCGACGCTGCGGGGCCTCGACGAACTGGCGCAGGCGAACACCGATCTCCTCAATGCCTACACCCTGCTTCAGCGGCAGCGGACTGATCCGGGGCCGCAGCCGGTTGCGATCATCGATCCCCTTCTGTCAAGCCTCTATAACTTCGTGACCGGTTCCAATGTCAAAGCGCCGGTCGGCTCGATGTTCAACTGGGCGAACCAGGGGCTGCTGCAGCTCGAAGGGCGTGGTTCCACCAATGACATCGTCCGCAGTCTGATGCAGGACTATCGAGCCAAGCAGGCCGACGCGATGCGCGACCTTCCCGCCGGTCACGCCGATACCGATGCGGTACTGGCCGCCAACGCGCAGCGCGAGACCGCGTTCCTGGTCAAGATCAGGGACATCACCACGCCCGCCGACGGGCTCGCCGGCTCGCTCGACGCGGCCGATCAGTCGACGATCGCGGTGGCGGCCAGGGTCAAAGGCGAGGGCGCAGATAA
This sequence comes from Chloroflexota bacterium, assembly GCA_005880605.1. Classification (GTDB taxonomy): domain Bacteria; phylum Chloroflexota; class Dormibacteria; order CF-121; family CF-121; genus CF-13. Next base: position 5,894 of record VBIS01000026.1, on the reverse strand, counting down.
AGTCAAGCCCAAAGACAAGGCCAGGGACAATAGCAAAAGTCAGAGCGCCAACCCGAAGGTCGCGGCTCAGCCCAAGAAGTAGCGTCGCCGGGGCGGCTTAGACCTCCTCCTCGTCCTCGACCCCTTCCAGGGTCAACATCAGCCCATCCTGCAGGTCGTAGAGTGCGTCCATCGACTCGGCGATCGTGATGTCCTCCGCCGCCCGGTTGCCCAAAGGATGCTCCATCTCGGCCGCGAGCCGCTGGACGCGAACCGCCAGCTCGGCCGGCAGCTGCGTCTCCTCGGCGATATTCAGCATCTCGAGCTCATCCAGCAGCTGGTCGATGTGACGAATGCGGTTCCGCCGGGCATACCGAAGCTCGCGCTCCGCCTGCCACCGTTCGCGAAGCGTCGAAATCTGGACCGAGGTCTCCTCGATCATGCGCCCGCTTCCGAGGATCCGAGCCATGCTTCCCGAAGGCTTACATTACTTTCAAAGATCGAATTGGTCAAGAACTCAGAATTGTCGTCACCTCCACCGCTGAACTCGAGCCCGGCATTTCGCTGAGTTCGCTGCGATCCGGTTTCGCGCTTGTCCTGCTCGGGGCGTTCCTCTTCGCCGCCGGTGGCAACGTGGTCAAGGCGTTCTTCAAGCTGGGCTATTCGCCGCTGGTGCTGGCGCAGATGCGGATCTGGTGGGCCTTTCTCGGGTTGCTCCTGTCGCTGCTGTTGATCCGTCCGGCCCTGCTCCGGGTGAGCCGCCGTGATCTCCCGGCACTGGCCATCTTCGGCGCGGTCGGCCTGGCCGGGGTGCAGCTCAGCTATTACCTGACGATCGCCCGCATCAACATCGCCGTGGCCCTGCTCGTGGAGTACCTCGGCCTGGTCGTGGTCACCGCCTTCGAGCGATATCACCGCCGCCAGGCGGTCGGGACCAGGATCTGGGGCGCGCTTGCCCTGGTCCTGGTCGGCGCCTTCTTCGCCGTCGGCGCCTACCAACCGTCGCTCTTTTCGGTGAACCTTCCCGGTGTCATGCTGGGATTGGTGTCGGCTGCGTTCTTTGCCTTTTACCTGCTTCGGGCCTCGACGCTGGCCCAGCGGCTCGACACCTGGACGATGCTCCTCTACGGTTTCGGCGCGGGCAGCCTCCTCTGGGCGGGCTTCGATCTTGCGACCGGCACGTCGCCACCGGCCGACTGGCGCATCTGGGCCGTGATGGCGCTGCTTGGCCTGATCGGCACGTTGCTACCCCACGGGCTCTTCCTCTTGGCGCTTCGGACCATCCGCCCATCGACGGCGGGGATCGTCGCCACCGCCGAGCCGGTCTTCGCGGGCGTGATCGCGTTCCTCGCTTTTGGCGACGGCCTGCAGCCGCTCCAACTCGTGGGCGCTGCCATCATCATCGCCGGGATCATCATTGTCCAAACCGCCACCGGTGAGCCCGTGATCGCCACGGCCCCGCTTCAGTGAGCCTCGACCTCGAGCGCGTGCGTGCCCTGCTGGTTGAGGGTGAGGTCCGGTGGAGCCTGCATTTCGAACCGAGCTGCATCAGCACGCAGGATCTGGCCCGGACCGCGGCCACCGCCGGCGCCGACCAGGGCTGGACCATAATCACCGATCTGCACATCGAGGGGCGCGGGCGGCGCGGTCGACCGTGGGTCGCCCCCAGTGGAACCGCCCTCCTCTTCTCCACCATCCTGCACCCGCCGGTTGACGTGCTCCCGCTGCTTCCCCTGCTCGCCGCGCTCTCCGTCGCTGGCGGCATCGAGGTGGCGACCGGCGCCGTCGCTCAGCTCAAGTGGCCGAACGACGTGCTCGTCAACGACCACAAGCTGGCCGGCATCCTGCTGGAGCATCCTGGGGGAGCCGCGGTCATCCTCGGGGTCGGCGTGAACGTGAATCAACTGGCCGCGGACCTTCCCGAGCGCGCAACCTCGCTGCTCGCCCTGGCCGGCCATTCGGTGGATCGCGAGCCACTGCTCGCCGCCATCCTCAACGATCTGGCCAACGCCTACGATCGCGCCGATCGCGAAGGCGTCGACTGGATCGTGCCCGGCTGGCGCAGCCGAAGCTCGATGCTGGGCAAGCCGGTCGCCTTCCAGCGCGACGGGGAAACCATCCGGGGTATCGCGGAGGACCTTGCGATGGATGGGGCGCTGCTGGTCCGTCTCGACGACGGCACGCGCGTCCGCGTTATCGCCGGCGAGGTTGAGCGACTCCGCCCGGACTAGTCGTAGGTCGTCCCCCCGTCCTGGATATACCCGCCCTCGTGAGTGCCCTGCGGGTCGTGATGCGTGAAATGGATCAGGCCGCCCTGCGCATTCCAGACATAGACGCCGTGGACGATGACGTGGTCGCCCTCTTTCACCGGTGCCCGCACCGCGATCGAGATGTTGTGCTCGACCTCCACGGTGAGATCGCCCGACGAGAGCTTGATGATGAACTGCTCGTGGGTCCCGGTGCTGCTGGTTCGGTCGGGCAGCAACCGCACCACCGTCGCATCCGCGGTTACCTCGAGGTTCGATTGGTGGTCGTGAAAGTCGCTGACAATGGCCGCGTCGTCGGGCTGCGTCGACGCGCCGCACGCGGCCAGCCAGACCAGGCTGAGCAAAAGGGCGAGTGCACCGGGCCCGCCGGCCCACGCGAGCGGCGCTTTAGTGCCATGCGAGCGTTTGAGGCGTTCGTTCCTGGCTGGATGGCGCACTCGCCCTTCGGCTAACTAACTTTGACGGTTCCCAGCATCTGGGCGTGGAGCGTGCAATGGTATTGGACATCGCCCGCCTTACTGAACGTCACGACGAACTTGCCCGAGGTCTGCGAGCACGAATCGAAGCTGTTGTCGTTCGCCGTCACCGTGTGCGGCGTGCCAGAGCTGTCGGCGAAGTCCCATTCGACGCTCTGACCGGCGGTCACCGTAACCGGCGTCGGATCGAATTTGCCGACCGTGTTGGGATCGGAAACGACCTTGACGACCGTGGTGCCCGAGCCGCTGCTGCTACCGCCGGTCGGGGCGCAACTCGTTCCGCCGCCGGTACCGCCGCCCGAGCTGCCGCAGGCGCCTAACACCAGCGCGCTCCCGGCCGCGACTATCGCCATTTTCCAAACGTTCACCCTATCCTCCTTGAAAACCGAATTGCCCCGCGTTGAGTCTGCGGGCGGAGGTTGCGTATCGGCAATGCCATCAGCCCATTGCTGACGAGAATCAGGTGTCTACCTTAGTGGGGAAGCTCGCTGAACTCATGGCGGGCATCGCGGATCCAGAATGCGGTCGCGGCGAGCGAGATGACCGCCCCGATGATCACGACCACCAGGTTGATGATGAGGCCGGTGAGCAACAGCGCGATCCCGACCGCCAGCATTGCCGGCCAGATGCTGGGCGGCGGCAGATGGAAAGCCTCGTGGTGCTCGGCGTGGGTGTCCGGTTCCTGCTCAGCCATCAGCCGAAGTTGTTGTAGATGAGCGCCCAGGCAAAGGCGAGTCCGAACATGATCAGCGCCGTGACAAAGAGCAGCATGCCCAGGCGAACGTTCTTGCGTGCCTCGTCCCTATCCATGGCCCACGAAACTATACCTTCCCGATCATGCGATCAGCCACCATCACGGCAAACAATAATCCAAGGTACGCGATCGAGTAATCGAACAGGACTCGCGACCAGCGCTGCCGATGGGCGCGCAGGTTCAGGATGGCGAGGGCGATGAACCCCGCCCCCAGGAGCGCCGCACCTAGCAGGTAGATGGTCCCAAGCACTCCGGTGAGGACGACGGCGAGGGTCACTGCGACCAGGACCAGCGTGTACGCCACGATCTGACGCCGCGCCGCTGCTTCACCACGCACGACTGGCAGCATCGGCACCCTGGCCCGAGCGTAATCGCCGCGAAGGCGCAGCGCCAGCGCCCAGAAGTGCGGAGGTGTCCAGAGGAAGATCACAGCGAACAGATATACCGCCGTGAGGTCGACCCGATGGGTGACCGCCGCCCAGCCGACGACGGGCGGGATGGCCCCGGCCGCGCCCCCGATCACGATGTTCTGCACCGTCGAGCGCTTCAGCCACAGCGTGTAGACGAAGACATAGAAGAGCAGCCCGCTGATCGCCAGCGTCGCCGCCAGTACGTTGACCCCGAACGCCAGCAGGACAAAGGCCAGCAGCCCGAGCACGATGCCAAACAGCAGGGCGTGCCCAGGAGCGATCCGGCCGTCGGGCAGGGGGCGACGACGGGTACGGAGCATCTCGCCGTCGATGTCGCGATCGATCCAGCAATTGATCGCCCCGGCCCCGGCAGCGGCCAGCGCCCCGCCGAGCAAAGTAAGAACGACAAGTCCGGTCGAGGGCCAACCGCGCTCGGCCATCATCATCCCGCCCAGTGCCGTGATCAGAAGGAGCGCAATGATGCGGGGTTTCGCCAGGCTGACGTAATCGAGTACGACATCCCGGGCCGGGCGCCGCACGACGTCGATGTCCGTCCCCCTCCAGGGGAGGGCAGGGTGGGGGCTCAGCCGCTGGACAATCACCGCAAGGATCACCGTCCCCGCCCAGACTGCGCTGGCAAGCGCCAGGTGAAGGCCGCGCAGCGCCGCAGGCAGTCGCAAGGTGACGACCGCGGCGCCCACCGCCACCTGGAAGGCGAGGGCCGCCAGCGTAAGCGCGACCGTCGCGCGGACGGCCGGCTGGCGCCGGTGGCGGGCAAGCACGGAGACCAGACTGAAGACGATCAGCAGCCCGATCACCGCGGCGACGCCGCGATGCAACAACTGGATCGCGGGCAGACCATCGAAGCCGAAACTGAATCCGCCGCCGCACAACGGCCAGGCATCACAGCTCCCACTGGCGCCGCTGCCGACGACGAGCGAGCCACTGATGATCAGCAGGTAGGTCCCGCCTGCCGCGACGAGGGTCCGGCGCATGGCGACCCGATCTACGCCGCCTGCCAGCTGTGGCGTCAGGGCCGAAACGGCGGTGACACAGACCGCGCCCAGCAGCGCCATGGCGGTCGCCAGGTGCGCCAGCACGATCATGGGCGGCAGCTCGAGGCGGACGGTGATCGCACCCAGCACGACCTGCACCATCAGCAGGCCCAGGGCGACCGTTGCCGGGATCACGAGGTCACGGCGCTTGCGCCAGGCCAGCCAGGCAACCGCCGCCGTCAGCACAACCAGCACACTCGTCAACGATGCCGTCGTGCGGTGCGAGTATTCGATGATGGCGTGCAGGTCGAGCGGCGGCAGCAGCCGGCCATGACAGAGCGGCCAGTCGGGGCAGCCCAACCCGGATCCCGAGACCCGGACCACGCCGCCCAGGACCACCAGCGCGTAGGTCACCACCGCGGTGGCGACGCTCAACACGCGGAAGGCTTTCACGCCGTTGCCCGGGGTCAGTGCACGGCGCCGGCCGTCACTCCGCGGCGCAGGTCGCGAAGCGGGCGACCGCTGCGAACCGGAGGGACGCTATCGAAGTTATAGGCCGGAGGCGGCGAGCTCGTGGCCCATTCCAGCGTGTTGCCTTCCCATGGATCCGCCGGCGCCCGGCGGCCGCCGCGCACGCTGATGGCGAAGTTGATGAGGAAGATCAGGATCGCGGTCGCGATCATGAAGGCCCCGATAGTCGCCATCAGGTTCCAGGGCGCCCAATCGGTTCGGTTGGCGTTCCAGATGGCGATCCGGCGCGGCATCCCCTCGAGGCCAAGGAAGTGCATTGGCATGAAGGTGATGTTGAAGCCGAGCAGCTGGATCCAGAACTGGATCTTGCCCAGGCGTTCGTTGAGATAGCGCCCGGTCATCTTGGGGAACCAGTAGTAGAAGGCGGCGAAGACACCGAACACGCTGCCGCCGAACAGCACGTAGTGAATGTGGGAGACGACCCAGTAGGTGGCGTGGATCTGGTAGTCGACGGCCAGCGACGCCATGAAGACGCCGTCCAC
>VBIS01000129.1 GCA_005880605.1 Chloroflexota bacterium | reverse complement strand
GATCGAGCAAGCGGTGTTTGCCCAACAGAATGCGGAGCTCACGGCGGCGCTGGTCGCCACCGACCCGGTGCTGACGGCGACCGGAAAGCTGTTGTGGCCCATCCCGCACGCGCCCGTCTCCCAGAGTTTCGGCCCGACCGGCTTCACATTTGAAGCGGCCTATGCCGGGTTCCCGCATTTCCACACCGGCATCGACCTGGCGGTGCCACTCGGGACGCCGGTCTTTGCCGCGGCCGACGGCGTCGTGGTCCTAGCGCGGCCGATGACGGACGCCGCCGGAGCGCTGGTCGGCTACGGAAACTACGTCATCATCCAGCACGACGCTGGGCTCAAGACTCTCTACGGGCACCTTCTGGCGATCGGCGTCAAGGAAGGCGACCAGGTCAAGCGCGGGCAGCTCGTCGGCTTGGTCGGCTCGACCGGCAACTCGACCGGACCGCATACCCACTTCGAGGTGCGCATCGACGACAGCCCGGTCGATCCGCTGCAGATGCTGCCAGTCGGGGCTAGTAGCTAGGCGCAGACTCGCTGGCCGCCGCCGGCGCCGCCAGGTCGGGGGTCGCGGCGAACCACTTTCCGCCGATGCCCTGTCCGTAGGCGTCCGCGGTGTCCCCGTCCTTGATGTAGGTATAAAGCGGGTGCCCGTTGTACAGCACCTGGTTGCCATTGGTGCCGTTGAGCACCGTGAGCTGGCCGGGTAGCGCCGGGTTGCTCGTCGGCGTGCCCGAGGTCGCCAGCAAGGGCGGCCAATTCGACGTGCATGCGCCGGAACAGGCGACGGTAGCCGACGTGTCGGCCGTGAAGTAATAAAGTGTCAGCCCCTTGACCTTCTTCAAGACTGTCTGCGTCTTGTCACCAACCTTGATGGATGCCGTGTGGATCAGGGCATTACTCGAGGTTGGGCTACTGGCGGGGGCCGAAGCGACGCTGCCGCCGCAACCCGCCAGGAGCAACGCCACCAGCAGCCCCACGGGCACTCCAATCGCCAGGCGAATCGCTCTGCATGGCATCGAGCGCGGCTAAGGCCTCGTCGATCGTTGCCTGGAGCTGGGTCTGCAGCGATTGCTCGTTGGCGATCGCCTGGGCGAGCGTCGTCCGCCCCTGGATCAGTCTCGTGAGGACATCATTCTTGGTGGCGCGGCTGCGTACCAACGTCGTCTGCGCGTGAGCCAAGGCGACTTCATCGGCCTGGACCGTTTTGACCATCCCTCGCTCACGGTCGACGATGACGTCGCTGTACCCGATCACCTCGAGCAGGCCGCCGAAACCACCGGACCGAATCAGGCTGACGAGGAAGCTGTCCTGGTGCTTGTAGAGCCGCCGAACCGTGCTGGCAAGTTGGTTGCGATCTGATACCAATCGCGCGGTGACCTCTGCGTGCTGGGCCGTGACAGCCGCGATCCTGGTGTCGAGTTCGGAGATCTGTTTCTGCGCATCGAGGATCTGCTGGCCGAGCGCCACCAGGCCAAGCTGGGATTGACCGAGCGACTTCTCCAGCATCAGGGCATGCGCTTCCGCGGCGGTCAGGTCGCCGATCAATTGGCCCTGCGCCTGGCGGTTCTTGAGAGCCGGGCTGGCCGGGCTGGTGCTGGGCGAGGCACTGGGCGTCGCCGACGGAGTCGGCGAGGGGGTCACCGGAGTGGGGGCCGGCGTGGAACTCGCCAATGCGACGGGAGACGCCGAAGGCGAAGCCGATGGCCCAGCGGTATCGGCCAGCGCGCCGGCCGGCGCCAGCATCAAGCCGAGGCCGCCGGCCAGTCCCAGGGCCGCAATCCTCACCCTGCGGCGTGACCAAGCCCGGGCCGCCACAGGGGGTGGAGAGTTTACCGCCCTATGAAAGTCTTTACAAGTGTTAAGGCCAAGGCCTGTATTGCTTGTCCCGTCCGACCCCAAATCGCCTTCCTCCGACGGCCCTTCCCGCCCGATTCGTATTCAGCTACCGCTCAGCCCGCTCCTCTGAGCACCGACCCCTACCTTCTCCTATTTTCAACATTTTGTCACCCCTTGTCCGCTTCCACCTTTCCGGGAAGCACCTTTGGGCACTTGTCCAGACCTAAGCTGTGCTACCATCCAAAAAAACCTACTGAGCTATCACGGGGGAAGTGATCTGGCACAGAGCCGGTTTTTAACGCACACGCTTGTTTTGTTAGCGGCCGCCGTGATCCCGGTACTGACAGCCTTCGACCGACTCCACACCGACACCGCCTACGGCGCAAATCCCACCCCTTCGGTCTCGCTGCGGACCACGCACGTCGACGACGTGGTGCTCAGCCAGGGTGGGTTCATCATGAAGATGAGCACGTCGAGTGCGGACGCCACGGTGCGGCGGGACGTCAGCTACTACACCATCAAGCCAGGCGACACGGTCCAGGATGTGGCGGGACGCTTCGGGCTAACCCTGGACACCCTCCGCTGGGCGAACAACCTTGCCGACATCACGAGCGTGGTTGCCGGAGAGCGGCTGGTGGTCCCACCGGTTAATGGGATCCTCGTCAAGGTCCAGTCGGACACCCAGATCCACGCGCTGGCCATCCAGTACCACGTGAACGTTCAGGACATCGTCGATTTCAACCTGCTGCGAGATCCAGACCACCTCAAGGCCGGCACGATGCTGATGCTCCCGGATGGCGTCGGGCCGGCACTCGACACCGGCATCGGCAAGAAGACCGTTCGCTCGGTGACCTGGAACCGCTTTGGCAAACAGGTGACGAACTACACGATCACCTATAGCAACGCGCCAGTAACAGGCTCGGGCGGCAAGTTCCCCTACGGCTATTGCACCTGGTGGGTGGCGCACCGGCGCAACGTGCCGTGGAATGGCAATGCCTACGAGTGGTGGTCGAACGCACGCGCCTTCGGATTTGCCGAGGGCCAAGTGCCGATGGCCGGGGCAATCATGGTGCAAGGCATCAGCTGGACCTCGCCGGTCGGGCACGTGTCTTACGTCGAGTCGGTCAACGCCGACGGATCCTTCACGATATCGGAGATGAACTACGCCGGCTGGGGCCGCGTTGATTACCGGACGATTAGGTCAACCGCCGGACTCGACCTCCTGGGCTTTATCTACTAAATTAGCCTCCGGTGGCTACGACCGACGAATTCCTCAACGAAACGCACGAACAGGGCCTCCGCGAGCTCGAGGATTTTCTGCGCATCCCGAGCATCTCCAGCCAGCCGGAACACGCCGATGACGTCCGTCGTGCCGCGGGCCACCTCGCCGAGCAATACAAACGGATCGGGCTTCAGAACGTCGAGGTCATCGACACGGCCGGTCACCCGGTCGTCTACGCCGACTGGCTGAAGGCGCCTGGCAAGCCGACGGTGCTCCTCTATGGTCACTATGACGTCCAGCCGGTCGACCCGCTCGACCTCTGGACATCGCCCCCGTTTGAGCCGCGTCAGCAGGATGGCCTGCTCTTTGGGCGGGGCTCATCCGATGACAAGGGACAGATCGCGCTGCACTGGCAAGCGATTCAGGCCTGGCTTCGGACGACCGGCGAGCTTCCCCTCAATCTGAAGGTGATCGCCGAGGGCGAGGAGGAGATTTCCAGCATTCACTTCGAAGACTTTGTCCGGGCGAATCGCGACCGGCTGACGACCGATTACTGCGTGATCAGCGATACAACGATGGTCGCCAAGGGGTTTCCCGCCATTACCTACGCGCTGCGCGGCCTGATCTATTTCGAGCTTCGGGTTGAGGCCGCCACCGTTGATATGCACTCGGGATTGATGGGCGGCGTGGCACCGAACCCGGCGCAGGCGCTCGCCGAGATTCTCACCCGGCTCAAGGACTCCTCGGGGCATATCCTCGTGCCGGGCTTCTACGACGCGGTTCGACCGTTGAGCGAAGAGGAGCATCGCCAGTTCGCGCGGGTCCCCTTCGACGAGGCCGCCCTGAAGCAGACCTACGGGCTCGAGGCGCTGCAGGGCGAGGCCGGCTTCACCCCAACCGAGCGCAACTGGGCCCGGCCGACGCTCGATGTCAACGGCATATGGGGTGGTTATCAGGGGCCGGGGGCGAAGACGATCATCCCGGCCTGGGCCGCAGCCAAGGTTAGCTGCCGGCTCGTCCCGGACCAGGATCCGAAGGCGGTCGCCGCCGCCCTGCGCGACTACATCGACGAGGTGCGGCCGCAGACGGTTCGCGTCAGCCTCACCGAGCTGGAGAGCCATAGCGAACCTTGGATCACGCCAGTCGACCATCCGCTGATCCAGGCAGGGCGCCGGGCCCTCGAGCGCGTCTACGGCAAGGCGCCGGCCCT
>VBIS01000128.1 GCA_005880605.1 Chloroflexota bacterium | reverse complement strand
CGCCCACTCCAGATTCTTTCGCTTGGTGATTCGGACCGGCGCCAGCATGACGATATCGGCGCTGAACAGCCCGAGGCGCGTGACAAGCTCCCTGGCACGGGGGCTCAGTTTGAGAAGTGCAGCGGGGTCGATGCCGTTGGGAATGACGTGGCTGGCATCCAGCTTCGCGCCGCTCAGGTCGCGCCATTCCTCGAGCCGCTGGGTCGACACAAAGATCGAGGTGACGTTTTGGTGTTGGCGGCGGAGGAGATCCCAGGGCTCGCCATCATGCATCCAGGGCCGGTAAATCGGATTGAGCCAGCTGATGTCATGGACCCAGGAGATGATGCGCGGCCGATTGGTATCGGCGAGGGTCCAGAGGGCGGCGGTCAGCGGCAAGTTGAAGTGGAGCGTGAGCGCGTTATGGACGATCACGACGTCCAGCTCCGCCAGCTCCGTCGATAACCGCTCGATGATGTTGGCGCGAAGGGTCGCGAACTCCGAGGGGATCTCGCCGCGGTCGAGCGCATCCCGCACGGCGCTGACCGCTGTCTCACGGGAGTCGAGCTCAGGGATGATGACGAGCTTCGCCGCCTTGCGATCCGGTAGGGGACCGCCGCGCCCGCTGAGGATCGTCACCGGGTAGCCGCGAGCCGCGAGCCGGGTGGCCTGCTCGTACAGGATGGTTTCGACGCCGCCGATGATGGGCGGGCATGTGTAGTGCAGGAGCCCAACGCGCGCGGGCCCGCCGGCCCACGCGAGCGGCGCTTTAGTGCCAGGCGAGCGTTTGAGGCGTTTGCTCAAACCGCTACTTAGGTGATGAGGGGTGGTTCATCGAGGATGACGTCGAGGTCGTCCGGCTTCTCGAGCACCTCGACCTCGGGCCGGCCGCCGTTGTAAGCAACCTTGAAGGAGAGCTTGCCACCGCCGACCCGCATCCCGCGAATCTCCACGCTGCGCGCCTGGCCAAAGGGAACCGGGTTCAGGTAGAGGCGGCCGGCGGTGGTGTCGGGCACGATGCCGAGTGCCGTCTGCATCAGGTGAAAGGCCGCGCCCGCGCCCCACGCCTGCGGGTTGCAGGAGACGAGATATTCGGCGGGGCCGTTGTTGTAGTGGGTGTCGCGTCGAAATCCACAGAACAATTCGGGCAGACGGTAATCGGGCATGCGAACACCGGCTTCCATGATGCCCTCGATCACCTGGCCCGCGGCGTCGGCGTGGCGGTAGCGGCGCAGTCCCGCGGCCGCGATCGAGTTGTCGTGGGGCCAGATGGTGCCGTTGTGATAGCTCATGGGGTTGTAGTGCGGCGAGTTCGATGACAGCGTCCGGATTCCCCAGCCCGAGAACATGTCGGGTGCCATCAGCCGGTCCCGCAGGATCTCCGCGCGCTCCGGGTCGATGATGCCGGCCCATAGGCAATGCGCGGGGTTCGATGTGATGGAAGGGATCGGTGTCTTGTTGCGGTCGAGGCCCTGGGCGTAAAACTGCTCATCGTCGAGCCAGAATGACAGCTCGAAGCGACGCCGAAGCTCGGCCGCTTCGCGCGACAGGCGCTCGGCCATCGCCGACTGGCCGAGGCGCGCGAAGATGCGGCTCAGTCCGACCTTGGCCTGGTAGATGTATCCCTGCACCTCGACCAGCGCCACGGGCAGCTCCGCCGGGCGGCCGTCCGGATACAGCAGGGAATCAGACGAATCCTTCCAGCCCTGGTTCCGCACGCCGCCGCTGGCACGTTCGGCATATTCGACAAAGCCATCGTGGTCGGAATCGCCGTATTGATCGACCCATTTCAGCGCGCTCAGCACGGAGGGCAGGAGTTCGACGAAAAGATCCTGGTCATTGAGCCAATCCATCATCTCGACGGCGCAGACGAGAAAGAGCGGTGTGCTATCGACGGATCCGTAGTAGGGCGTGTGCGGGATCAACTTGAGGTTGGCCAGCTCACCGTAGCGGAGTTCGTGCAGGATTTTGCCCGGTTCCTCCTCGCGGCTGGTATCGACGCGCCGTCCTTGCTGCTGAGCCAGGTAACGCAGGGTCCCTCGTGCGATCTCTGGATTGATCATGAGGGTTTGGATCGACGAGATCAATGCATCACGACCGAACGGCGCCGAGAACCACGGAATGCCGGCCATCGGAAACAGGCCGGTGTCGTATTCCTCGAGCAAGATTCGGAGATCCATCTGGCTGCGACGTAACAGGCCGCGATCGAGGAAGGCATTGTCAGTGCGGATCCGGCTGGTGTTGTCATGCCAGCGGCGGTATGAGGCCTGCAATGCCTGCAGCGCATCGTCGTAGAGATAGCTGAGGGTGGACTCGTTCTCGCCAATCACCGGGATGACGTCGATCACCAGCGTGACGGTCTCCTTGGATTCAAGGTGGAAGTGCCAGGTCAGGGCGCCGTCGTGCTGCGTCGCAGGGGCTCGATTGACCACGACTTCGGTGCGGCGAATCAGGCCGTCGCGGCCATCGTAGGTGTAGGTCATGCCGCGGTCTCCGACTTCGAGCGGCCGGACGGTGCCGCCGTACTGACTCTTGTAGCCGCGGACGTCGAACATGTCACGAAAGTCGGCGTCGACGCGGAGCGAGAGCTCGATGTCGACCGCCTCGTGACCGCAATTCTGAACACCAATCCGCTCGTGCAGGCCGCCATAGATGAAGCGGCTGCGGCGGATGCTCAGGCTCTGCTGCGGGATCCGGCGCTTGCCTTCATCGAGCAGGAGCACCGGGTTGACCATCTGAAAGGTCGCGACGTAACTCTCGTCGACGGACGCCGAGAGCAGGATCGGCTGCAAGCGGTTGAGCCGAAACTCGTAGGCAGAGAGAAAGCGGGTATCAGAAAAGTAGAGACCGAGTCCGGTGGTGTTTCCGGCCGGGATGTCACCCATCTCATCGGACACCATCATGATCCGGTTCTCTTTCAGAACCACCCGGCCGTCCGACACGGTGCCTATTATAGGTTTGAGTTTTCGTCGCGCCGCCTGCGCGACTACAGATATGTTGATAGTCCCAAGGCCCGACTGATGGCGCTGCCTGTAGTGGCGATCGTCGGGCGCCCGAACGTCGGAAAATCGGCGCTCTTCAACCGCATCCTGGGCGAGCGCAGGGCCATTGTCGACCCGCTAGCGGGGTTGACGCGTGACCGCCTCTATGCCGAAGTTGAGTGGCGCGGGCGCCGGTTTGTCATTGTCGACACGGCCGGGCTGGTGCTCGGCAAAGATCGGGATGAAATCCCGGCGCAGCGCGAGCTCCGGCGACGGATGGAGGAACAAAGCCGCCTGGCAATCGATGAAGCGGACCTGGTTCTGTTTGTGCTTGATGTCCGGGAGGGGCCCACGGCCATCGATCACGACATCGCCCAGCTGCTGCGCAAATCGCGCCGCCCCGTGCTGGTGGTGGCGAACAAGACCGATGGGCGCGGCCGGGAGGCATTGGCCGGTGAGTTTTATGAGCTCGGCTTGGGCGATCCGTGGACGATCTCGGCGCTGCATGGCACGGGAAGCGGCGACCTGCTGGACGGGGTGGTCGAACGGCTGCCCCCGACGGAACCCGAAGTCGTCGATGACAAGCTGGCCGCTCGCGTTGCCATCCTGGGTCGCCCGAATGTGGGGAAGTCTTCTTTGGTCAACGCGATCACCGGTGATGAGCGCAGCCTGGTGACCGCGGTGCCTGGAACCACGCGAGACCCGGTCGATACCACGGTCGACTTCGAGGGCAAGCGGGTGCTGTTGGTCGACACCGCCGGGATCCGCCGGCGGGGGCTGACCAGCGGCGTGGAGCAGTACTCCCTGCTGCGGGGGCT
>VBIS01000127.1 GCA_005880605.1 Chloroflexota bacterium | reverse complement strand
GAAATAGATCAGCGTGTGACCGTAGTCGAACAGGACCGCCTCGATCGGCCCGCTCATCGCAACGCTCGCAGCGCGTTCAAGTTTTCGAGCCCTTCGAGCATCTCTTCGCCCGGGGTCTCCAGCACGAATCCACAGTGGGCCAGCGGATCGAAGTGGAGCAGTGCCTTGAAGCCCTCGAGCCCCACGTTCCCCTGGCCGATGTTGACGTGCCGGTCCGCCTTGCCGCCGAGGGTTACGGTCGTGTCGTTGCAGTGGCAGGCACGGATCCGCTGTGCGGGAATGATGGCGGTGAGCTGCGCCAGCGTTTTGCTCATGCCCTCCGCGCCGGCCACATCGTACCCGCACGCGTAGGCGTGGGCGGTATCGAAGCAGACGCCCAGGCGCTCCCCATGTTGTGGCAAGCGAGAAAGGATCTGCGCCAGGTCATCGAACTTTGCGCCCACGTAGGCGCCGCCTCCGGCCGAGGTTTCAAGCAAGCAGCTGGCCGAGCCGCCGGCCGTGCTCAGCACCTGGTCCAGCTGGGCGACTACCCGATCGATGCCGGCCTGGGCGCCTTCGCCCATGTGGCTGCCGACGTGAGTCACGACGTACTGCAATCCGTACGCCTCGGCGCGCTCGAGTTCGGCCTTCAGCGCCTCCCGCGACTTCTTTTGAAAGTTTGGATTGGGCGAAGCAAGGTTGATCAGGTACATCGCGTGTGACATCGCCGGGCGCACATTCAGCTCCTCGAGTGCCGCCTTGAATGCCGCGGTGGCCTTAGGATCCACCGGTGCGGAGCGCCAGGCACTCGGATTGTCCGTGAAAATCTGCACCGTCTGCAACTGCAGTTCCCTGATCGTCTCCACCGCTTTGTCCAGGCCGCGGCCGGTGCGCATGTGCATGCCGATTCGCCGTTCCTGGGCCATCGTATTCATTGTATGAAGGGCTCTAAGTAGACTGACTTGCGGTGTACCACCTCACCACTTTCGCCGTGGGCCCCTACGACAACAATGTCTATGTGCTCAGCGATCCGAAGAGCAAAGAGGCCCTGTTGATCGACGCGGCGAACGACGCGCCGCGCATCATCAAGGAGAGCAGACCCATGCGAAATTCACCTGTCACGAGGCGGACGAGTCGATGATGCCGATCAAGGCCGATCACCACGTTCAAGACGGCGAGCGCTTTCGATTTGGGGAGTACGAACTGATTGCGATTCACACGCCGGGCCACACTCCCGGCAGCATCTGCTTCCTGGGTGGTGAGCAGCTGTTTTCCGGCGACACCCTCTTTCCGGGTGGACCGGGAAATACGGCGAATCCCTATGCCAGCTTTCCCACCATTATCGAGAGCATCCGCGACAGACTCTTCACCCTCTCGGACGAGACCCAGGTCCTGCCAGGCCACGGCAAGCCCACCACGATCGGCCGGGAGCGGCCACACCTGGACGAGTGGATCCAGCGCGGCTGGTAGCAGCAAAGCCGGCGCGTCCGGCCAGCGATTTTCTCCCTCGCGATCCTCGATCGATCACCAGCGTCCGGAGCGTGCGGGCTCGAGGCAAGGCGGTGGAGCTGGCCGCCGAGGACGACCGCGGGGCAGGAATTCAGATCGAAATTCGACCGGTGGGGCCGAATGTCCTTCGGCTGCATTTCGGCGCCGGGGCCAGCCGGCCGTCTAGGTTGTTGGTCGACGATGCGCCATCCGCCGCGGAATGGAACATGGTGCAGACCCCGCAGGGATGGTCGATTACCACCTCGGCGCTTACCCTGGAGGTCGATCGCAGCCCGTTCCGGTTACGGCTAAAGGACGCGGCGGGGACGGTACGCTTCGCCGACGAGCCGAACGATCGTGACATTCGCGGCGACTATCACCACTTCCCGACCGGTCATGCGCGCGGACTGCGCTGGCTGACCGCCAGGCTAAAACCGGACGAGGCGCTCTTCGGCCTGGGCGAGCATTTCGGATCCCTCGATCGTCGCGGACAGGCATTCGCGTCGTGGACGGTCGATGCTTTCGGTGTCCGCAGTGACCGGGCATACAAGAACGTGCCGCTGTTGGTCAGTTCCGAGGGCTATGGCGTCTTCTTCGATATGACCGCGCCGCTTTACTACGACCTCGGCCAGGCGTCGGTGGCGGCCTGGCAGGCCACCGCGCGCGCCGATCATCTGCGCGCCTACGTGATGGTGGGTGATGGTATGGCGCCGATCATGGAGACCTACCATCGACTGACCGGGAAGCCGGGTGTTCCTCCCGACTGGTCCTTCGGCTTCTGGATCAGTCGCTGGGGCTATCGCAACCGCGACGAGGTGATGGCAGTCGCCCGCCGGATGCGCGAGGAAAAAGTCCCCTGCGATGTCATTCACGTCGACCCCTACTGGATGCGCTACCACGAGGGGCACCATGGCGACCTGGAGTGGGACGAGTCGGCCTTCCCAGATCCGGATGGGATGATTGCCGAGCTGAAGGCGCTCGGATTTCGCTTGAGCCTGTGGGTGAGCCCGTACGTGCCGCTCGACTCCGAGATGCGCGCCGACGGTGAGCGTAAGGGCCTTCTGTTGAAAGCGAAGGAGGGTGGTGGCCCAGCCCTCGTCCATGGCTTTGCCAAACCAAGCGCCGCGGTCGACTTCACCAACCCGGAGGCGGTCGAGTGGTTCAAAGCCAAGACCCGCAAGCTGCTCGAGATGGGCGTGGCCGTGATCAAGACCGACTTCGCCGAAGACATGCCTGACGATGCGCTGCCCCACGATGGCACGCCCGCCGAGCAACTCCACAATCTGTATCCGCTGCTCTACCAGCGAGCGGTCTTCGAGGCGACCCAGGACGTCCATGGCTATGGCTTGATCTGGGGGCGCTCCGGCTACGCGGGATCGCAACGATATCCGGTGCATTGGGGCGGCGACCCGGGCTGCACCTTCGAGGACATGGCGGCCAGCCTTCGCGGCGCGCTCAGCTGGATCCTGTCCGGAGCGGCCTTCGCGAGCTTTGACATGGGCGGTTTCTTTGGGATCCCAACGCTCACCGACCCCCCCAGTCCCGAGTTGTACGTCCGCTGGTCACAGATGGGTCTGCTGTTCTCCCACGCGCGCGCCCATGGCCACACGGCTCCGCGCGAGCCCTGGGCATACGGGGAGCCGGCGCTCTCGATCTTTCGCCGTTATGCGCAGCTACGCTACCGCCTGCTTCCTTACTTATATACAGCGGCGCGCCGCGCACCAGAGGGCGTGCCCCTCGCTCGGCCGCTGGTCTACGACCATCCGGCCGACCGGACCACCTGGCATATCGACGACGAATATTTCCTCGGCCCGGATCTGCTCGTTGCCCCGATGTTCGTGGCCCGCGGCCGGCGCGACATCTATCTACCGGCCGGAGGCTGGTATGACTTCTGGACCGATCGGCGATTCGACGGCCCACGCTGGATCACATACGACGCCGAGCTCGAGACGCTCCCGCTGTTCGTCCGCGCCGGAGCCGTCATCCCGATGGGCCCGGAGCTCGAGTACGCGAACCAGCGGTCCTGGGACCCGCTGAGTTTCGACGTGTATCCGGGCGCTGACGGCATCACCGAGTCTGAGCTAACCGACGATCACCGTCACCTACGCTTCCAACTCACCGTTGAGGGTCCGCGGGTTCAACTGGTTGGTGGAGCGATCGACTACGAGGCCGCGGTCCGCGTGCACCGACCGAGTACTCGGCCATCTGTCGGCCGCCTGGGCCAGCCGATCGCGCTTTCTTAGGACAGTGGAGTCAATTGAGGCGGTTGCGCTCGACTCCTTGACAACCATCACTATGATGCTATATGATGCTTATGGAAATGGACAAGGCGCAGGTGCGTCGAGCCGTGGCCGCGCTATCGAGAGAGCGTCCCGAATGGCTTCCCGTCCTGGAGGCTGCTCTAGTGGTCGCCGAGCGCTGCGAGCCCTATGGAGGAGATTTCGCTGGCGCGTGGGTGCTGGAGGAGCTCAAGCAGCAAACGGGTCGGCCGGTCTGGCTGCCGAATTTGCGCCTGCTCATCAGCTACGGGTTTCTCGAAAAAGTCGGTGAGTCGACGCGGGGCGGACGGCGCAGCTATTACAGGGTCACCGACCGACAAGCTATCGGCTCGGTACTTGCCGAACACCGGCCTATTCAGCGTCAGACTGAGAGCCAACCCGCTCCGCCTACATCACGTTTTCGCTTTATTGGAGCTGGCAATTCTGGTCAGCCTGGATCCGATACGGCTCGCCAGGCTGGCGACATCTCGTACCAGCCACGCTCGTGGCGCTGATCTGCGACACCGGCCCCCTGTATGCGGCGATGGATCGGGCAGACCAGGACCATCTCGCGTGCGCTCGTCTCTTAGAAACGACGGACGAGAAGGTGCTCGTCCCGTCTCCTGTGATCGTCGAGTTGGACTGGCTTGCCGGGCAACGTCTTGGTCCAGATGCTTTTCTGAGCTTTTTGGCTGACAGCCAGGAGGGCCTGCTTGAAGTCGTCGACCTCCAGGCGCAAGACTACGGACGCATTCGGGAACTGCTCGACCGCTACCGTGACCTTGCGCTGGGCTTCGTTGACGCAGCCGTCCTGACAGTCGTTGAGCGGCTGGGAGAAACAAAACTGGCGACGCTCGACCGTCGCCATTTCACAGTCGTTCGTCCGCGCCACGTTCCGGCGCTACGACTGGTGCCGTGAGCGGGAAGCCCGGACGCCGAAACGGACCCGAACAATGGTCAGCGGCCGCCCGGGACAATTTGGCTTCGGCCGCCACCGAGTTAATAGAGACGATTCAGGTCCACGCACGCACCTTGCTAGCGATGCAAGGTCGTCAAGCGGAAACTGGCGCCATCTTTGAGGCTTCCAATGACTTGGGCCGCGCCGCATCTCGGTTCGCGGATGCGCAATTTGACCTGACGGGAGTCGCAGATCCCTTCGGCGTTCTAGCACAGCATTACCAAGTGCCCGAAAATGAAGGTGAAAGCGAAGACGAAGACGGACCGATCGTGCCACAAGTCTCAGTTGGTGAGGGGCTGTCGATGCTGCGCAGGGATGATTACGTCGTTGTCGATCCAGAGCGCGTGATAGCGGAGGGTCGGCGGAGCTACCTTAAGGTCTGGCCGAACGACACCGAGGAGGACGCCTCGCGGGATGTGACCGACCTGAGCCGAGCCCTTTATCAAGTTGCGCATGCCGGTGGCTGGGATGCCCTGACAAGGCTTGCGGGTCTACAACCGACCGCCAAGATCACTTGGGTGATCCAGAATGCCCAGTTGATCAGGGGAGCCCCGGAAGGCTGGCCGTCCGATCCATTCTTCAGGGAGGAGCAGCGTACCGACAACATCATCTATGTACAAAAGGATGTCTT
>VBIS01000126.1 GCA_005880605.1 Chloroflexota bacterium | reverse complement strand
TGGAGGTGAACCTCTCCATGGACGCGAGGAAAGAGCGTGGCATCGAGCAGGTTGGATGGGAAGACTTTTACGAGAGGCCGACCGTCGATGGTCCGACCGACCCGGCCAATTGTTGTGGTGCCGCTCCGCTCGATCGATCGAAGCGCGGCGATCCACAGCCGAAGATGAACCAGGGTGATGAAGGGGTGAGCGATCCACTCCTCGGCCTCGGCGGCGGTCCCGACCGCGAGCTCCTTGGCTTCACAGGCCGCGCGCACGCCCCGCGCAGCCATCCGACCGTAGCCGACGCGCATGGATTCGGCCAGGGCGATCCGTCCAGTGATCCCGAGTCGCGCGAAGCTTGGGGCGCCGGCACGCAGCCGCTCGACCGCCGCGTCCAGCTCAGTACGAGTTGTGGTCGTGGGAGCTTCGGCGCTAACTGCCACGGGCGTGCTTGAACGATATCAGCCTTCGGACGCGCCGCCGCGGGTTTTCCAAAAGCGGGTCGCTCCGCCTCCTCCAAAATGCAGGATGCTGGCTTCAAAGTCCGACACGCAGCTGTCGCAAAGCGGTGCCATAATGCGGGCGGCCTTGAAGAAGGAACGCCGGAACTGGATCCTCCCCGAGCCACTTCGAGCTCAACCAGGACTGGAGGCCTTCTCGCCGGTGTTCCGTCAGATTCTGCATGGGCGTGGGGTGGTGCGGAAGGCTCAGCTTGACCCGTGGCTGCAGACCGACCTCGACCAGGCACCCGATCCTTTTCTCCTGAAAGATATGGCGGTCGCCTGCGATCTGATCGCTGAAGCGATCGGCGGTGGGCAGCGCATCGCCGTCTATGGCGACTACGACGCCGACGGCGTCACCGCCTGTGTCACGCTGGCGCGCGGCCTACGCTCGGCGGGGGCCGATGTCATCACCTATATCCCTAACCGCTTCACCGAAGGGTATGGCCTGAATCTCGACGCTCTCAACGACTTGCACTCGCGCGGGGCGAGGCTCGTCATCACCTGCGACTGCGGAACCAACTCCGTGGAAGCCGCCGCCGGGCGGCCGCGCGGAATGCGGCTGATCGTGACCGACCACCACGAGATGGGCGCGCAGCGGCCTGCGGTCGATGCCCTCATCAATCCGAAGCAGCCGGAATGCGCCTATCCATTCGACGGCCTCGCCGCCTGCGGGGTGGCATACAAGCTGTTGGTCGCGCTCGAGCGGCGCCATTACCCAGGAGCTTTGGATCCAAGCGCGTCCCTCGATGTCGTGGCCCTGGGCACCGTCGCCGACGTGGTGCCATTGCATGCGGAGAACCGCGCCATCGTGCGCGCTGGCCTGCGCCGCCTCAGTGAGAATCCAAGTCCGGGTTGCGCCGCGTTGCTAGCCGTCGCCGGCATCACCGCGCCCGTCACCGCGGAACATCTCGCCTTTCAACTCGGGCCTCGCATCAATGCCGCGGGACGCATGGAAGACGCGATGCTAGCTCTCCAGCTGTTGATGGCCGAGACCCGAGAGCTTGCCGATCCGATCGCGCAGAAGCTGCAGGAACAGAATGCCCAGCGCCAGCAGTTGACCGCGGACATCGTTCGCGAGGCAAGGGCGCAGGTGGTGGAGCTGGATAGTGCGGCCGCCGTGATCGTGATGGGCGCGAGTCATTGGCCACTCGGCGTCCTCGGCCTGGCGGCCAGTCGCCTGGTCGAAGAGTTTTACCGTCCAACCTTCGTCTTCAACACCGAGGCAGAGGAATGGCGGGGATCGGCGCGCAGCATCGAGGGCTTTCATTTAGTGGACTGCCTGCAGGACTCCGCCCCGCTACTGCATCGATTCGGTGGACACGCCATGGCGGCGGGCCTCACGGTGCTGGCCAGCCGCTTCGATGAGCTCAAGCAACGCCTCGAGCAGTACGCTGCAAGACGCCTGAATGGCAACACCTTCGCCCGACCGATCACCATCGAGGCATCGGCGGCCTTCGCCGATCTCAAGCCGAGCCTGCATCAGGAGATTCAGATGCTGGCGCCGTTCGGGGTTGGCAACCGAGAACCATTGCTGCTGAGCCGCGAGGTCGAGGTGGTTCGGGCCGAGACCTTCGGCGCCGATCGGCGCCATCTCCGTCTCCAGCTGCGCGACCGCACGGCGAGTGCCGAAGCGATCGCATTCGACAAGGCGGGCGCTGCGCCACATCTGCCATCTGGCCGGCGAATCGATATCGTGTACGCGATGCAATTCGAGCGCTGGGACGGCCTCGACCGGGTCCGATTGCATCTCCGGGATCTGCGTTCGGCGGTGCAGCCCGCCCTGGTCCTCGCCGGGGTGTAAATACCCAGGCGCCTGCCTTTACTCGAGCGTGATCCCTGTGCTACGGTAGCCGTCAGGCAGGTGCTTTGGGGAAGAGGCACCTTGTTGAGCACTTAATAGCGAGGCAAGGATGCTGGACGAGGTACGTACTCCAAGGCTGGTCATTGCGGGCACTGCGAGCAACGTCGGCAAGACCATCCTCACCGCTGGGCTGATCGCGGCCTTCAAAGCTCGCGGGCTGACGGTTCAGTCCTTCAAGGTTGGTCCCGATTACATCGACCCCGCCTACCTCGCGCACGTGAGCGGCCGGCCCTGCCGCAACCTCGATTCCTGGATGTTGGGTGAGGGTGCCCTGCGCCAGGTGCTCGCCCAAGGGGCGCTCGGCGCCGACTTGGCCCTGGTCGAGGGCATGATGGGATTGTTCGACGGACGCGGTGCAACGAGCGACGGCAGTACCGCCGATGTGGCTCGCATCATCAAGGCCCCGGTGCTGCTCGTGATCGACGTGGGCAGCATGGGGGAGAGCGCGGCCGCCGTTGCGCTCGGTTTCAAGAACTATGCGGAGTCGCCGAAGATCGCCGGCGTCCTGCTCAACAACGTTGGCTCAGAAGGTCATCGGCGCAGCGTGGAAGATGCCATTTGGGACACGGCCAAGCTGCCGGTGCTGGGCGCGCTTCGGACCATGCCGGCGCTCGACATCCCACAGCGGCAACTGGGGTTGCTGCCGGTCACGGAGAACAAGGAGTGGCAGCGCATGATCGGCGTGCTCTCGGAGGCGGTCGCGAGCGACGTCGACCTCGATCTCCTGCTCCGGATCGCGAGCAAGGCGGAGCTGGTGCCGTTGGTCCCCAAGAAGGTCTTCCTCGGCAAGCCGGACGGTGGCCCGCGCGTGCGGCTCGCGGTCGCCTACGACGACGCCTTCAACTTCTATTACCCGGAGAATCTGGAGCTCCTCGAGGAACACGGCGCCGAGATCGTGCCGTTCAGCCCGCTCGAGGACACGCACCTGCCGCAGGACGCCGCGGGTGTCTATCTCGGCGGCGGCTTTCCCGAAATCTTTGTCGAGCCGCTGGCGAAGAACCGGTCGATGGCCGAGTCGATCCAGCGGGCCTTCGCGAACGGCACCCCGATCTATGCCGAGTGTGGTGGCTTGATGTACCTGGGGCGGTCGCTCCGGTCCGAGTCGGGGACCACCTACGAGATGGCGGATGTCATCCCGGTCGACGTCGAGATGGATGGGGAGATTCACCGCTTCGGCTACCGCCAGCTGCTAACCCTGGAGGAGAACATCCTGTCGCCGCGTGGCCAGTTCTATCGCGGCCACGAGTTCCACTGGAGCCGTATCACGGGGCACAACGGCGGTCTCAAGCCCGCCTACCAGATGCAGAATGCGGAGGGCGACGTCATCGGTTACGAGGGCTTTGTCGCTCCGAACCTGCTGGCCAGCTACGTGCATCTTCACTTTGGGCAGAATCCGCTGCTGGTCGACAAGTTCGTGCAGCACTGCCGCGAGTACACCGCCGTTCACAGCGGCGCCTGACCGAGCGTTAGCCGTAATCGGCGGGCGGTCTGTCGCCGGCCTTCCAGGCCTCCGCGCCAATGACGCCCAAATTGCTGGCCGAGATATCGTGGGCGGTCATCCGCGCGGCTCGGTCGAAGACCGCCATGGCCTGCTCGACGGCATCCGCCTCAGTCGGCGCCTCAAAGCTCATGACCAAGCGCACCAGGTCGTCGCCGGCGCCATTGACTCGGATTGGCTGAAGGTCAGCACGGTTGGCCTCGATCCATACCGCTCGCCGCTCCACTTTCGGCGAAACGGCGACGCCTACCCGGTACTCAGCCACCCGCGCGAGTCTAGTCGCGAAATATGGCAACCCCTGAGTACAAGGATTACTACCAGACCCTCGGGGTCTCGCGGACTGCATCCGAAAAGGAGATCAAGTCCGCCTATCGGCGCTTGGCCCGCCAGTACCACCCCGACGTCAACAAGGACCCCAAGGCCACCGATCGCTTCAAGCTGATCAACGAAGCCTATGAGGTGTTGAGCGATTCCAAGAAGCGGTCGAAGTACGACCAGATGGGTGCCGATTGGGAGCGCATCGAGCGCGAGCAGGAGTTCGCTCGCCAGTACCAGACCCAGGCCGGTGGCCGGCCTGCCGGCGGAGCCGCGGGCTTCGGTGATTTCAGCGACTTCTTCAACACCTACTTCGCGGGCGAGGCCGGTGGGTTCTCAGGCTTTGGGTTCGAAGGCGCACGGGGCCGGACCGCGACGCGTGAGCGAGGCGAAGACATCGAGCATCCGATCGAGATCACATTGGAGGAAGCCGCGCGCGGTGGCGAGCGGACGATTCAAACCGAGGTGCCGGAAACTTGCCCCACCTGCGGGGGTTCCGGCTTCGTCGCCGAGCGGCGCAAAGTTGGTAATCGCACCGTCATGGAAAGCGTGACCTGCCCGACCTGTGGCGGCGCCGGGGTGCGGGCGACGCGGCGCCAGATCCAGGTCAAGATCCCGGCCGGGGTCACCGAGGGCTCGCGCATTCGGGTCAAGGGCGAGGGCCAGCGGGCCGCCGAAGCCGGTGACCTCTACTTGCGCGTCCATCTGCAGCCGCATCCGCGGTTTGCGGCCAAGGGTCGCGACCTCTACACGCCACTACCGGTGCTCGACGACCAGGCGGCGCTGGGAGACGAGGTCAAGGTCGAGACGCTCACGGGCGCCCAGCTCCAGCTCCGCGTTCCGCCAGGAAGCCAGGCCGGCAAGGTGTTTCGCCTCAAGGGAAAGGGACTCCCGGCGCTGCGCGACGGCGTCCCGGGTGACCTCTATGCCACCCTGGAGATTCGTATCCCCGAGCTGATCACGCCGCCGCTGCAGAGCCTCTACGAGGAAATCCGAAAGGCGCGAACCAGCTAGCGGCGAAAGAAGGCGTTCAACAGCAACGTCAGCACCAGGCTCAGCAGCAAGCAGGTGACGATCGGGAAGTAGAAGTGGACATTGCCGCGATCGACCGAGATGTCACCGGGTAATTTGCCGAGATAGGGGATGCGGAGCCCGAGGGTGAGGAAGAGCCCGACGATGACGATGAAGCCGCCAACAATGATGAGGAGCTTGCCAATCTCGGGCATGTTCTGATCCTAACGGCTCCGGCAAAGATCCCTCGCTCTTCGGGGAGGGTCGGACAGGGAGTTTTAGAAGCCGATCCAGCCGATCGCTTGCTCGATCTGCGCCTGCTGCAGGCCGGCGATCGGCACGCCGTCGATCACCGTCAGCGGGACTTCCTTGACATCGATGTCGAGGGTCCGGAGGTCCTTCCCGTCGAGCTTTCCATCGGCGCACACGTGCTCCTGGAACGCGACGCCGCGGTCAGCCAGGATCTCCTTGATCCGGCGGCTGCTCTCGCAATCGGGTCGGGTGTAAACGATCACTTCCATAGCTTTACAGCCAGACTATCAAGGGACGTGGTATTTGTCCAATTCGTTTCTCCGATGCTTTCGATCAACGTTGTTGATATCTCATGGACGCCCAATCGACCGTTTGACAGCCCGTCCGGCGGTCCGTAGACTTACCGGGACCGTCGTCCTTTAACCCGGCCCAGCGAGGCCGAAAGGAGAACCGGATGCGCGACACCCAGACCGCTCCGCCCGCGCGGACGCAGGTCCCCCTTCGGCACCTGACCAGCGCGAACGACCTCGACCG
>VBIS01000125.1 GCA_005880605.1 Chloroflexota bacterium | reverse complement strand
CGCGCCAACGTCGAGCGCCTGACCTTCGACGACGAAGGGGCGCTCGAGGGCGGCGAGCAGTTTGGCAGCAACGACGCCTGCAGCATCCGCGTCGGCGGCAAGCAGCACGATGGCGAACTCGTCACCACCGAGCCTGGCCACCGTGTCGGTCTCGCGCAACTCCGCCATGAAGCGCTCGCCCACCTGGCGAAGGAGTTGGTCGCCGGCCTGGTGGCCGAAGGTGTCGTTGACCTCCTTGAAGTGATCCAGGTCGATGATCAGCAGCGCCACCCGCGTTTGCTGCCGGCGCGCGAGCAGGATCGCCTGGTCGAGCCGGTCGCGGGCCAGCACCCGGTTGGGAAGACCGGTGAGCGCATCGTGGAGGGCCTGGTGCTCGAGTGCCTGCTGCGCTTGCTTTCGATCGGAGATGTCCTGCACCTGGTCGATCACGTAGCGCGCTCGGCCACTGTCGTCAGCCACCCGAGCGACACCGACATGCCCCCAGAGCCAGGAACCATCTTTACGGCGGTAGCGTCGCTCCATTTGCATGGTATCGACTTCACCCGACCAGAGCCGCTCGAAGGCGGCAAAGATGCCCGCCTGATCATCGGCCGGTGTGATCGCGTCCCAGCCGTTCTGGAGAATTTCCGCCTCCGTGTATCCGGTCATCTCGCAGAATGCACGGTTAACTGCCACGATCTTCCGATCCGACGACGACAAGATCTGGCCGGCGGGCGACTCGTTGAACAGGCTCCGAAAGAGCCGCTCATTGGCGCGCAGGCTCTCCTCCGCCTTCACGCGGGCCGTGATATCACTGACCATGGCGAGGGTCCCCTCGATCCGTTTTCCGTCGCCGAGGATCGGCGTCGTGGCCACCACGGCCCAGAGGGGTTCGCCGTCGCGTCGCCGGTACACGACATCGCGGCTTTCTTTGATGCCTTCCAGAGAGCGTTTTCGGTGCTGGTCGCGCTCCAGGCGGCCGGCTTCGCTGAAGTAGAAGTCGCTTGGCGAGCGGCCAAGCATCTCCTCCACGGAGTAGCCGAGGAGGTCGGCCATGTGCTGATTTACGAAAGTCGACCGGTCGTCGACGTCGACCATCCATATCCCTTCATGGGCGGTTTCAACCAGCTTCTGGTAGCTCGTTTCCTTAGCGCGGAGGGCCGCTTCCTGGCGATTTCGCTCGCTCAGGTCGCGAAAGATGGCCAGGAACGCGACGAACTCACCATTGGCATCCGCGAGGGGCGCGACCGAAATGCGAACCTCCACTAACGACCCGTCTCGACGAACGAAGACGGACTCGACGTCGCGAACCTTTTCACCGGTGCGAACGTGCTTGAGGAAGCCCTGCATGGCCTCCTCGCGTCCCGGCCGCAGAAGCATCGAGGCGTGATGTCCGACCGCTTGCTCCACCGTATAGCCGAGTAAGGCGACCGAGCCCGGATTCCAGCTCTGGATCACGCCATCAACGCCGGCGAGGAAGATGGCGTCCTCGGACAATTCGACGATGGCCGCGACCAGCGCAGCGAGTTTATAGGTGCGATTCGCCTGGGTCACTATCAGAGCCCTTACTTGATCAACCCAAGAGCGCAGAGCGTCTTGGCCAAGTAACAGGACCGTAACAGCCCTAGGCAATCCTGCCGACCCATCTGTCGAACTTCCCTTAGGCTAGAACGCGTAAAGAGCCATGTCGACTGAAATGCCGCCGACCGGTAAGGACCCAGAGGTCTCCGCCAAGCTGCAAATCCTGGCCACCGAGCACTGGAGCCTGCTGGCGACCCGCGCGCTAACCTACAACGAAGCCCTCAGCAGGGTGTCCATCTTCCTGGCAATCCTGTCTGGCATGGTGATCACCCTTGCATTGGTCGCCCAGGTTTCGCGCTTCGGTCCGGCGTTCATCGCCATCGCCATCCCTCTTCTCTCCCTTGTCGCGTTCACCGGCATCTCAACCATCGGCCGGCTGATGCAACTCAATGGGGATGACTTCCGCTGGGTGATCGGAATGAACCGGCTGCGCCATGCGTACCTCGAGTTGCATCCTGAGCTGGAACCCTATTTCATCGCAGGCCAAACCGACGACCTACCGGGGGCGCTTCAAACCCTTGGATTCCCCACGGCCACCGGTCGCCGGGTCGGGTCGGTGCTGCACACGCTTCAAAACTTGCCGGGGATGCTATCCGTGATCGTCGCCGTCGTGGTCGGTGCGATCGGAGCCCTCGCCGCGCTCGCCGTCGGCCTGCCCTCGCTCGGCGAGGTCCTTGTCTCTGGAGCGGCGTTCGTTATTGCTATGGTGTGGCTGACCCGATGGGGCCGGCGCGGGCTTCGCCGCCCCGATCCGAGCCTCGAACCGCGGTTCCCCTCCTCTAACCGGCCACCGGACCGGACGCGGTAGCTTTCGCTCAGGCGGGTAGCTTGCGCTCGCGCTGCTGACGGAAGAGATCGGCGATCTCTTTCACGGTGGTCGCGTCCTCCGGTCGCTTGTCATCGCCGCGAAAGGAAACGATGCGCGGGAAACGCAGGGCGAACCCCGGCTCGTCCCCGGCCATGCCCGCGGTGTGCCGCGGACTGGGCGTAATTTCGTCGGCCATCACTTCGACCACCACCTCGGGCTCGAGCCAGACATCGGGCGTCAGGATCGAATCCACGCGCGCCGGGCGCTGCGCCACCTGCAATTTATCGGCGCGTTCGTGGATCTGCCGCCACTCGGCGTCGGACAAGCCGGTCCCGAGTTTGGTGATGGTGCCAAACCGGTCGGTGTCCGCGTCGTAGACACCGGCGAGCAGCGCGCCCACGCCGAAGTTCGCACGCTTGCCTTTTCCAAAGTAATAGCCGAGGAGGACCAGGTCGACGGTGTCGTTCAGTTGACCGCTGGTGTGCCGCTTCAGCTTGACCCAGTTGAAGTTGCGCGCCCCCGCCTGGTACTTCGAATCCGGTCGCTTGACCACGACGCCCTCGAGGCCCTGGCTGATGTTGTCGAGAAGCGTTTTGGTCAGCACCTCGACCGAGTCGGTCTTGATGATGGGCGCCGGCAGCAGAACGGTTGAGCCGGCGATCACCTCGTCGACCAGCGCGAGCCGCTCCTCGTACGGCAACTCGGTGAGGTCGCGACCGTTACGGTAGAGGATGTCGAAGACGAAAGCCACCAGTGGCAGTTCTCGCGCAGCTTGCTCGATGCCGTGCTGCCTCCGGCGGCTCGCGGTCAGCTGAAACGGGAGGTATTCCTCCAATTCCTTGCTATAGGCGATCGCCTCGCCGTCGAGGATCAGCGTCTCGTCCTTCAGCGCCTGGGCGGCCGATGTGAGCTCAGAGAACATCAGCGTGTAGTCCTCGAGATTGCGCGAGAAGACCCGAACGGTCGCGCCGTTCTTGTGGATCTGCACGCGGATGCCGTCGTACTTCGGCTGGACGGCAACCATCCCGAGCCGCTTGATGACGGCTTCGGGGTTCGGCAGGCGCTCCGCCAGCTGGCTGCGGATCGGCCGCCCCACCGTAACTTTGAGCGCGTTGACCTCGTCTTCCCCACCAGACCAGAAAGTCTTCGCAATCAGGCCCAGGTCCGACACCCGGTTGTAGGCGCCCTCCAGGATGGGCCGCAAGCTACGGTCACCCTTCTTCGCAAACGACAGCGCGTCGAGCACGGTGGGATCGCCGATACCGAGGCGCAATCGACCGAGCGCGATCCGCACCAGGTGTTTGGCTGAGACGGGGTCGACCTGGCTGAGCAAGGCGGCGAACTGCGACTGCTTCTTCTCGACCGATCCGGCGCCGCTGGCGACGGCGATCTCCATCAACCGCGCATGCACGTCGGCAAGCGGCAATGCGGCATTCGACCCGTGTGCCGAGAGCGTCGCTGCTACCTGACCCAGGTCACCGACGCGACCGAAGAGTTTGGCGACCTCATCAGTTGGCTTGGCGAAGGCTTGCGCGATGGCCCTGATCACAAGCTTCTCGCCGAGGCCGATCTCGATCGGCTCGAAGAAGGGAACGAGTCGCCCCTGGATCATGTAGGTCAGCGGCTGAATCTCGTCGGGCGAGCTCTTTGTGTAAAGCTCGGCGAGCGTTTTGACCAGCTCGTTCCTGCTCGAGGTCGACTCCAGCCGGTCGAGGTAGCCGCTGAGCTCGGCGAACGTCATAGCTGGGTTTCGAGGCGGTCGATGAACGCACGCTGCGCAGGAAGCAGCTTGCGACGCGCGGTGTCGCCGTCAAACCATCCGGCACGGTCCACCTCGGGAAACTGTTGCATCTTCCCGGACCGCGGTGGCCACTCGATCTCGAACGTGTTGCTGGTGATGCGCGCGACGTCGAGGTCGCCCGGCAACGCCCAGGCCTTGACGAGCTTGCCACCGGCCTGCCGGACTTCACCGAGCGGAGTTCCCTCCACATCGGGAGCCGCAGTCCCGAGCTCTTCCTGAAATTCCCGGCGTGCTACGTCCATACCCTCCTCATTCTCGGCCACCTCGCCCTTGGGGATCGACCAGGCGCCCTCGTCGCGTTTTTGCCAGAAGGGGCCTCCGGGATGGACGAGCAGGACCTCGAGCTTGCCGTCGCGCCGCCGGTAGAGCACCAGGCCGGCACTCCTGGCCGAGCGTTTAGGCGGTTGCCTCATGTCCGGCAGCAAACGTCTTCTCGCCGGCGCGGATCGGAACCTTGAGCCAATTCTCTGGAGGCGGCAGGGGGCAGCTCCAGGATGGGTCGTAAGCGCAATTCGGGTTGTAAGCGTAGTTGAAGTCGATCGTCACGTGGTCGCCGTGGGCATGCAGTTCCAGATAGCGACCCGCGCCGTACGTCTCCTTCCCCGAGGTGGCGTCACGGAACGGAATGAAGAGCTCGCCTGAGTCCTCCGATGCGTACAGGGTCACCTCGGCAGGCTGCCCGTCGACGGTGAACCGCACCACACCGTAACGCTCGTAGACCTGCTCGTCACCGGCGGAGGTCCCCATGCGCACCTCGCCCGGCTCGACGTTACGGTCTACCGTTCCGTGGATGGCGAGGCCTGGGTTCTCGTCGAAATAGTCCAGGCCATGAAACGAGCGGCGTTGCGCGGGCGTCAATGGCGAGTTGGGGTCCTGCGCAAACACCCGGTCCTTCTCTGCGCGGAAGCGATTCAGCTCAGGGTTGCTCATTGCCATATATAGCGAAACGGCGCCGAAGGCCGGTCTATTCCCCCCTACACTTACGGGGAGGCGCCTGATACATGTACCAACCCGCGCTGTGGCACGACTACTTCGCGGTGGTCGGCACCGGCGCCGCGGCCTTGACCGGTCTGGTGTTCGTGGCGATGACGCTGCACCTCGAAGAGGTCACGGGCGACCCCGTCCATCGCCATCGTGCGCGGACCATCTTGACCGGCTTGACCGCCGTCTTCATCCGCTGTGCCCTGGTGCTGATGGGAGGGCAGAATGCGCAGGCCATCGCGGTCGAGATCATCGGCGTCCTGCTGGTCGTCGAGGCGATTCTCTACAACAGCATCCGACAAGCCGCTCGGAGTGCGGACAACGGCGTTCTCTGGAGAGCGATTGGGAGTTTTGCCTGCCTCGTCCTGGAGCAGATCGGTGCCCTCATCCTCTTCTGGGGGAACCCGGCAGGCCTCTATGTGGTCGGTCTTGGCATGATGTCGTCCTTCATCTTCATGGTGACCGGCGCCTGGCTGCTGCTGGTCGGCGTTGGCGCGCAACAGGCCGCGGTTTCACTGCGTAACGTCGGCGACCGTGACCAATAGGTCCCAGGTGTTGCGCAGCGAGACAATGAGAAGGAGAACGATGGTGGTCACGAGCAGGCCGAAGGCCGCGGTGGACGACGCCAGCAGCAGGATGCCGGCCGCGATGATGCCGAGATAACTGAGGCCGCTTAAGCCAAAACGCAGCGCCACACGCACGCGCTGCATCGTGCTCATCTCGAATGACCATTCCCCGCTTCGGATGGCGCCAACCAGGCTCGGTGCGGCGACGACAAGGCTGACGATGCCGGCGCCGATCAACTGCAAGCCGGCGGACGAGGGGTCCTGGAGAATCACCATGAACAGGGATACGAAGAGGACGGCCCCAAAATTGGCCAGCGTCACTCGGGCGAGGCTGCGCACCTCCGAGGTGGTGACGACGATCCGCAGGTGCAGCGAGAGACCGACGAACAGGAGACCGACCAGCGTTGCCGACGCCGTCCCCGCCAGGATGAAGAAGTCGTGCCAGCCGGCCAGCGCGGCCTGGTAGAGCATTTGCCGATAGCTTACGAGTGGAGGATGCGGTACTTGACGTGCGTGACCGCCGGTGAGGCAATGACCTTGACGA
>VBIS01000025.1 GCA_005880605.1 Chloroflexota bacterium | reverse complement strand
CACCGCGGTGCGCGACTCGACGAAGGTCATGCCGTCGAAGGCCGTCAGCACGCCGGCGGCGATGGCAAAGAAGCGCACCGCCATCAATTGCCGGGCGAGCAGGTACATGAGTGGGATCAGCGCGGTGCCGAAGAGCGCCGGGAAAAAACGCCAGCCGAAAGAGTTGAAGCCGAAAAACTTGATACCGATCGCGATGATGAGCTTGGCGAGCGGAGGCTCGGGGTCGAAGTAATCCTGGCCCAGCAGGTCCTTGTGCGCATCGTTGGCGAAGTAGAGCTCGTCGAACAGGAATGGCGAGTTGGGTGCGATGTCGTTCGGCTTGCCGAGCCCCGGAATCGATGGATCCTGATAGTCATGGCAGATGCCCCAGGCACTGATGGGCGCCGCGGATCCGGGGTGGGCAAAGATGTCGAGGAAGATCGGGCTGGCGAAGCGCAGCAAGCCGGCGACCAGGGTGAGGGCGATCAGCCAGTAGAGGTCGGTGCGGTCCAGGCGCCACCAGCTGGCGCGTGGGGCTCGCCTGGCAGACGGCGTATGCGTCGCAGGGATTGGCCCGGCCTGCATCAGCTCGCTTGGCCGCGCAGACGGCCCTTGATTTGCGCCACGAAGTCATCGACGCCGACGATCGGAATGACGATGTCGGCGCCGGCAACCAGGCGTGGGCCGAGCTGCCGTTCGGCGGCTTCGATCAGGTCGGATTGGCGGCGGTCGAGCCGGATGTAGGCGGCGGGACCACGCGCCAGGCGGCGCACGAATCGGTTGACGAAGCGACGGCGCTCCGCCGGCTGGAAGGCAACCTCGAGCGGTTGCCGGCGGACCCGCGCCAGCGCGGTGTAGGGAAGCTCGATGTGGCGCAGCAGGTAGCGGATTTCGATCCCGTCGTCCGACACCTCGATGTAGGAAATGCGCTGCATCAGCCAGAAGGCCACGAGAATGACGCCGTCCAGCACCGTGACCGGGATGAAGGAAATGATCGTCTGGTGCTGGATCAGCTTGATGATGAGCAGCACCACCAGGATGATGAAAAACCCGCCGTAGAACCACTTGCCGTCGTTCCAGCGCTGGACCGAGTAGAGGATCGGGTAGCGGCGCTTGGCCTGGTCGCTCATCGCGCCACGCGGACCGTCCCGGTGCGCTCCATCAGGTGGTCGGCGCCCTCGAAGTAGGTATCGAGGTTGGGCTGCTGCTGCAGCCATTGCCAGTACTCGCGGACCATGGCCTCCAGGCCGGACTGCGCCTCCCATCCCGCCGCCTTCAGCCGGCTGACGTCCGGGACCACGTGTCTCGGATCACCCACGCGGTACCGGCCCGGCGTCTCCGGCGTCAGGTCGCGCTCGGCGATGCGCAGCAGGGTACGGGCGAGGTCGATCACCGCGTGCGCCCGGCCGGTGGCCACGTTGTAGGCGCCGGGCGGGAGCCCGCTGATGGCCGCCAGGTTGGCACGCGCGACATCCTCGACGTCGACGAAATCGCGCAGCTGGTTTCCGTCTTCGAGCAGCGCAGGCGGTTGGCCATGCGCCAGGCGGAGCGCAAAGATGCGCAGCGCGCCATAGTACGCGTTCTGAAAGGGCTGGCCCTTTCCCTGGACGGCGCCGTAGCGGAGAATGACCCACTCGATGCCATGCCGGTCGCCCAGCAACCGAACCAGGTCTTCCTGCGCCAGCTTGCTGAGACCATAGGCGCTGGTCGGCCGGGTAACTGACTCATCGGTGATCATCGGCGTGACCGCCCCGCCGCAAATCGGACAGGGCGGGTCCCAGACGCCGCGCTCCAGGACATCCACCCGGCGCGGCAGCGGGTAGACGTCCCCGTCCTTGCCACATCGATACTTGCCCTCGCCATAGACGGCGGTCGTCGAGCCCAGCACGATCCGCCGCACCGATGTCTTTCCCTCGAGCAGCAGCTCGAACAGGATGGCCGTGCCGACGGCGTTGATGTGGAACAGCTTGCTGAATGACGGCAGGTAGTCATGGTGATCCGCGAGGTGCAAGACGATCTCGTTCTCCTTCAGCGCCTTGACCCAATCCTCACGCTTACGGATGTCACCTTCGACGAGCTCCATGCCGGCCGGCAGCGCCGGCGGGCCATCGTGGGCGGGCGGCGACAGGTTGTCGAGGATCGTGACCTGGTGCCCTTCCTTGAGAAGGAGCTGGCCGGTGCGCTGGCCAATGAACCCGGCCCCGCCGGTGATCAGCACCTTCATTGCTGGGGACTATAGCTGACGCTCGATCGGGCCCCGATCATTCCCGTGACAGCGCCGTTACCGGCTCTTCACCGGTCCTTAACCGCCCCACGGATATGGTGATCCCGCTTCCCCTTCCTTGAAGGCCGAGACCCCAATCTCGGCCTTTCTTCTTTTTTCTGGGGCCCTTTTCCTCACATTCGCGCCCCCTCGAGCGCGTGCTGACAGTTGCAGCTCGCCGTGGCTGGGATGATCGGGATCAGGGCGGCGAGCAGGTCGCGGACCCGGCTGATGTTCGAGGCGAGCACCGCCATAACGTCGTGTGCCTGCACCGCCGCCACCTCGGGCGCACCCTCGATGCCGGCGTCATAGTCGGTCACCAGTGAGAGGTTTAGGTAGCACATCTCGAGCTCACGAGCCAGGATCACCTCGGGGTACTGCGTCATGCCAACGATGTCCCAGCCCATCCGGCTGAACCAGCGGCTCTCCGCTCGAGTCGAAAAGCGCGGGCCCTGCACCACAACCACCGTTCCCGAGGGCTGAAAGCGCAGCAATTGTTGTTCCGCGATGCGACCGGAAAGCTCGCGTAATTCCGGACAGTACGGATCGGCGGCACTGACGTGCACCACATCCGGTCCCGGATAGTAGGTGTCCGCGCGACCGGTCGTCCGATCGAAAAACTGATCGCAGATCACCAGGTCTCCCGGATGCAGGTCCGGCTTCAGGCTCCCCACCGCGGATGGGCCGATGATCCGTTTGACACCAAGCTCGTGCATCGCCCAGAGGTTGGCGCGGTAGTTGACGAAGGGCGCAGAGACCTCGTGGTTGGGTCCATGGCGTGGCAGAAACGCCACCGAGCGCCCGCCAACCTCGGCCAGCGCGATCGATCCACTCGGCGGGCCATAGGGCGTCGCGATCTCGATCTCGTCGGCCCGGCCCAGCCACTCGTAGAAGCCAGATCCACCGAAAATCCCGATCTCGGCGGCCTCTGGCATCAGACGAGGACGTTACCGCGCGGCGAGACCTGCTCCGCGTAGCGGGTCAGGTCCGTGATGCGCGCCCGCGGCGAGCACGCCGGGCAATTCGGATCCTTGGGAAATGGAGTGATGCGGGTCTCACCCTGAAGGCCGTCGTGCTGGAAGATGCGGCCGCTGAGCAGCGTGCCAGCGCCGAGCAGCACCTTCAGGGCTTCCTCGGCCTGCACGCTGCCAACGACGCCGGTAGCGGCGCCGATGATGCCGGCCTGCTCGCAGGTCAGCACGCTGTCAGGATCTGGTGGCTCGGAAAAGAGACAACGTAAACACGGACCGCCCGGCACGATGGTCGTCACCTGTCCACCCCATTGCAGCACCGCGCCGTACACGAGCGGCTTGCCGACGAGTACGGCGGCGTCGTTGAGCAAGAACTTCGTCTCGAACGCATCGGTGCCGTCGACCACCACGTCGTACTCGGAAAAGAGCTCGGCCACGGTCGAGGCACGAACGTTCTCCTGACGAGCGTCCACCCGGAGCGCCGGATCAAGCAGGAGCAAGCGGCCCGCGGCCGCCTCGACCTTCGTCCTGCCGATATCGCATTCTTCGTACACCACCTGGCGACTGAGGTTGGATACTTCGACCCGCTGGTCGTCGATCAACCCTAATCGGCCGACTCCCGCGGCGGCCAGGTAGAGCGCGACCGGTGAGCCCAGTCCACCAACGCCGACGATTGCCACCGAAGCCCGCGCCAGCCGTCGCTGACCCTCCTCGCCCACCTCCGCGAGGATGCGCTGACGATGATGCCGCTCGGCGGTCATCGGCGGCCCTCTTCTGCGCCGACCGCGGCGTGGGAATCGGCGAGCGAGGTGATGCTCGGGCGGTCACCGCAGGTCGGACACCCCGAATTGCGACGGTAGCGTACCTCGCGAAAGGTCATCGCCATCGTGTCGTGCAGCAGCACCCGGTTCACCAATGGATCGCCGGCGCGCGTGATTTGCTTGATGGTCTCCGCGGCCTGGATGGTGCCGATGATGCCGGGCAGCGTCGCCAGCACCCCGGCCTGTTCCGATTCTTCGATAGCACCCGCCGGCGGCGGTTCCGGGTACAGGCACCGATAACAGCCACGACCCGGAACAAAGACCGTCACCTGCCCCTCGATCCGGAAGATGCTCCCATGCACCAGCGGTTTGCGCAGCAGCTCCATCGCATTGTGTTCATCGACGGTGGCCTCGATCGCGTCGACCTTGACATCAGGGTTCAGAGCCCCGAGGGTCCGGGCGGCACCGTCGACTTTCGACCGGTTCAGTCCCGCCACCGAATGGATGACCTGTCGCTGCAGGTTCGATAGCCGGACATGGTCGTGGTCGGCGAGACCGATGGTGCCCACGCCGGCGGCCGCCAGGTAGAGCGCGACCGGAGAGCCGAGGGCGCCGACGCCCACGATCAGCACGCTCGAGCGCAGCAGTCGCCGCTGACCCGCGGGCCCGATTTCGGCGAGCGCCAGGTGGCGGGCGTAGCGCTGTCGCTGTTCGGCCGTGAGCGAGGCTTCGGCCATCAGGCGCCCTGGGGCTTGGCCGGCAGGGCGTGAAAGATGCCGTGGAAGACCTGCGGCTGCGACCGGCGCAAGCGAAGGCAGTCGGCCAGGGTCTGCGAGGCGAAGACATCGCGGGCGGCCTGCTCGGCTTTCTCTGTGACGAGCGCCAGTACGCGGCTGTCTCCGGTTTCCGCACCGTCCGGGTGGCCCCTCTTGACGCCGTCGCCCTCGAGGCAGGCGATCACTTCGTCGAGACGGATGTCTTCCGGGCTACGGGCCAACACGTGCCCGCCGTGCGGGCCGCGGGTCGAGTGCACCAGGCCGGCGCGCCGCAGCGTCATCAGCACCTGGTCGAGGAACGGCCCGGGGATCACCTGCCGGCGTGCGATCTCACCGCTTTGCAGGGCGCCTCGCCCGGCGTTGGCCGCCAGTTCCACGATGGCTCGGACCCCGTACTCGGTTTTCATCGACAAGCGCATTCGCACTCAGGTCCCCTCAATAGTTGATCGGATCAGTCAAGTATAGGTGATTTCAGAGCGAGATTCGGAGCGCCAGCACGACGAACAGCAGACCGAGGACGACCAGCGGCACGGTGGTCGCGATCAGGCTCAAGCTGCGCAACCCGATGGCACGCCGGTCTTCGTTCGACGAGTGCACCCGGCTGCGCAGCACGAAGCCCTCGAACGCCAGCAGCAGCGACGATCCGCCCAGCCCGAGCGCCACCATCACGATCGCCCAGGTCGTGCTCGGCGTCCCCTCCTGCTGATTGAAGGCGTTAAAGCTGGCGGCGAGCACCCCGACGAGCGCAACCAGCACGCCGAGAGGGACGAGGGTGAGGTTGATGAAGCGCATCGTGCGCCCCGGCTCTGGTCGGCGTGAAAACTGCCAGGCCGACACCAGCACGAAGGCCATGTAGGCGACGATCACGACGTAGAAAAAGAGCGGGGTCAACACCTCGCCAAAGCTGAGAGCCGCGGGGATCACCCGAACAATCTAGTCCAGCGGGGCCCGCCGAGCGAGCAGCGCGCGCTTGCTAATTCAAGATGCGGTAGACGTTGTTGATCACGGCAAACGTCGTGATCCAGGCCGCGATCAGGTAGGCGTTCCAGATGCTGCTGCGGCGGCGCCCGAAGAAGAGCAGAAAGAGCACCAGCCCCGCGACCAGGCCGAGCTTGATCGCGTAGACCGCCAGTTCCCCGTTGTGGGCGATGATCCAGGCGGCGACCCCGTTGAGCTCCTGCCGTCCCTGCGAGAGTCCGATGTGGGTGGTGGTCACATCGAGCACCTGCGCTGTGCAGAACCCGCCGAGAATGA
>VBIS01000024.1 GCA_005880605.1 Chloroflexota bacterium | reverse complement strand
GCTTCCAACCGAATCCAGCCGGTGGGCGTCGGGCTGGTGGGAATTCGTAGCGCCCGGACCAGCCGCCGCTGCAACCGGTCGCGGCGCGGCGCGGCCAGGGTCGCGCGAGGGAAGCTGTCGTTAAGGTAGGAGATCAGAGCCATCGACGCCGATTGGGCAACAGGCGGACCATCGCCACCAGGCTGAGCAAAGACCACACGGTCGATGGCCCGAGCCAGCGCGTCGACGTCGTCGGACCGTGGATTCATCGCTGCTTCTCCTGTTCGTTGATGCGCCGGCGCAGGCCATGGACGGCACGAAAGAGCAGGAGCTTCACCGCGCCTTCGCTTCGGTTCAGGATCACGCCGATCTCCTTGTTCTTGAGACGCCCCTCGAACTTGAGCAGGATGGCTTCCCGCTGGTCGAGCGGCAGTTTCTGCACGGCACGGTGGAGCTCATCGCCCTGCTCCCGGCGCAGCCAGAGCCGCTCGGGATCGTTCTCGCCGCTGTCCGCGATCGGGTCGGGCAGCTCGATCCAGGGCGGGCGGCGCCGCCGCTTGGACATCAAATTTGAGGCGACTTTGTAGAGCCATGCTGAATACGGAATACCTCGCCATTCGAAATCGTCGAGGCCCTCCAGCGCGCGCTGGAACGTCTCGCTCGCCAGGTCCTCCGCCTCCTCGCGCCGGCCGGAGTGGTAGTAGCAGTACGAGTAGATCTGATCGAAGTAGCGGTCGTAAAGCGCGCCAAACGCCTTGCGGTCCCGCTTGGCGGCTTCGATCAAGCGCGCCTCGTCTTGCAACTCCGCTGCCGAACGCTGGGTCACGCGGTTGACCTATCCATATATGTGCCCTGCGTGGTGAAGGTTACGCGATCACCCCAAGTTCCTTGCCGGCGCTGGCAAAGGCTTCCAGCGCCCGGTCCAGCTGGGCGTCGGTGTGGACGCTGGTGACGATGGTGCGAATTCGCGCCCGGCCTTCGGCCACGGTTGGGAAGCCGATCCCCTGGGCAAAGACGCCCAGCTTGAAGAGCCGGTCCGAGAAATCCATCGCCACCGCTCCTTTGCCGACGATGACCGGTGTGATCGGTGTCTCACTGGCCCCGGTCTCGAAACCGAGACGCTTCAGTCCAGCCTTGAACCGGGCGGTATTCTTCCAGAGCCGGTCGATCCGTTCCGGTTCAGCGAGCAGCACGTCGATCGCCGCGATGCAGGCGGCCGCCACGCCAGGCGGATGCGAGGTGCTGAACAGGAACGGCCGAGCGCGGTGGATCAGGAAATCTCGAACCGGTTGCGGGGCGGCCACGTAGCCACCGAGCACCCCGATCGCCTTGGAGAGCGTCCCCATCTGCAGGTCGACCCGCCCATCGAGGCCAAAGTGGTTGACGGAACCGCGACCGTTCTCGCCCAGAACGCCGCTGGCGTGCGCGTCGTCGACCATGACCAGGGCGCCGAATCGCTCGGCCCGCTCGACGATCGCCGGTAGCGGCGCGATATCGCCGTCCATGCTGAAGACGCCGTCGGTGACGACCAGCTTGACCCGCTTCTCACGATGCCGCTCGAGGTGATGCTCGAGGTCATCCATATCGCGATGCTTGAAGATCGAGCGCTCGGCCTTGGAAAGGCGGATCCCGTCGATGATCGATGCGTGGTTCAGCTCGTCGCTGATGATGACGTCCCCCTCC
The DNA here is from genome assembly GCA_005880605.1 of Chloroflexota bacterium. GTDB lineage: Bacteria > Chloroflexota > Dormibacteria > CF-121 > CF-121 > CF-13. The sequence continues at coordinate 2,512 of VBIS01000024.1, read as the reverse complement.
TTGACGAGCGACTGTAGAACGCCGAGGTTGGCGGTGAAGCCCGATTGAAAGACGAGCGAGGCCTCCGTGTGTTTGAAGCTGGCAAGCCGGCGCTCGAGGTCCTCGTGCACCGACATCGTGCCCGCGATGGTCCGCACCGCGCCCGAGCCGGCGCCCCACTTTTCCGTCGCCTCGATCATGGCCGCCTTCAGCCGCGGATGGGTGGTGAGCCCGAGATAGTTGTTCGAGGACAGGTTCAGGACCCGGTTGCCATCGACGATGACCTCAGTGTCCTGCGCCGAGGCCAGCACGCGGAGCGGGCGGAACAACCCTTGCCGGCGCAACTCGTCCAACTCGTCTGCCAGGAACTGGATTTTCTTCTCCGTGATCATGCGATCCTCCTAGCCGCCGTTGGGCAGCAACACGACTTTCCCCGACCGGCCACTCTTCATCTGAGCCATCGCCTCCTGGAAGTCCTCGAGCGGGAACCGGTGGGTGATCAGCGGGGACACGTCGACCTTGCCGGTACTGAGGTAGGCCGAGGTGCGCTCCCACGTATCCCAGATGCGCCGGCCAAAAATGCCGTAGATCGTAATGCTCTTGGTGACCACGAGCTCGTTGAGATCGAGGGTGACCGGCTGGTCACCGATGCCGAGCAGACTCATCCAACCACCGCTGTGGAGCGCCTGCAGCCCCTGCTCGATCGCCACCGGGTGGCCTGACATCTCCAGCACGACATCGACGCCGACCCCACCGTTGCGCTTGCGGATCTCCTCGACGGTTGAGGCGGAGGGGGCAAAGACCGCTGTCGCGCCCATGCGCTCGGCGAGCTCACGCCGGTAGGGGTTGGGCTCGATAGCGTAGACCGCCGCGGCGCCCTCGGCCCGGGCGATGCCCACCGCGCACAGACCAATCGGTCCGAGCCCGAAAATCGCGACCGCGTTGTCCTTGAGTCCGCCCGCCGTAGCGGCATGGACCGCATTCCCGAATGGTTCCTGGAGCGCGGCGATTTCCGGTGTCAGCCCCGGGGCGTTCCGCCAGCAGTTCTCCGCCGGCAAGAGCACATAGCGGGCGAATGAGCCGTCGCGGTCGACGCCCAGCACGCGGACGTTTTCGCAGAGGTGGTAGAGGCCGCGCTGGCACTGTCGGCAGGTGTGATCGACCACGTGGGTCTCGGCGGCCACGAACTCGCCGGGCTTGTGGTCTTTGACCTCGGGACCGGTGGCGACGATCCGGCCCGACATCTCGTGCCCGAAGACGCGCGGCGGATGGATGTGGCGCCGAGCCCAGTCGTTCCAGTCAAAGATGTGAACATCCGTCCCGCAAATGGACGACGCCGCGACTTCGATGAGGACGTCCTTGCCCTTCGGTTCGGGGATGGCGACCTGGTCGATCTCGGCGCCCGGGCCGGCGGTGGCTTTCACCACTGCCGTCATGGACGTCATGAGCTACATCTTACCGGCGATCAAACCCGTATTCTGAGGGTCGGAATTCGTCCAGGAGGGAGCTATGCGAGCGTATGTGCTCATCAACGCGTCGGCGGGGAAGGCCATCGAGGTTTCGCGATCGCTTCAGGGCGTCAACGGGATCGCGCTGGCGGACGCCATCACGGGGGAATACGACGTGATCGCCCAGGTGGAGGCGCCGGACGTCGCCGGCATCGGTTCGATCATCGTGGAGAAGATCCAGAAGATCGACGGCGTCTTCAAGACGGTGACCTGCCTGGCGGTGCGCTAGCGGAGCTGCCCGTAGGCACGGTCGACAGAGATTGACAGCAGCAGCCGCTGCTCGCTGACCATGGCGGCGTCGTATTCCGCCCAATTTGGGTGCTCGCCGCGCACCTTGCGGTAGTAGTGCCGCAGCGCCTCCTTCAGGCCCTCCCCTTCCAGCAGTTCGGCGGTGCCCTCTGCGACCAGGTACTCGTAGCGGTCGCGGCCCTGGACGTGAAGGCTGGCGCGCGGGTCGCGGCGCAGGTTGTGCGTCTTGGCGCGGGTCTGGGTGACGGAGATCCTCACGCGGCCGTCGTCGTCCACGAAATAGAGGATGTTCGAAAGTTGAGGGCGGCCGTCGCGCTTGATGGTGGCCAGGATGCCGTCGTGGCGCACCCTGAGGAACTGGCCCGCCCGCTCGAGATCGATCATGCCCAGGAAATGCTACAGCCGGCGCCCCAAGGCACCGGCTGCATCGAAGTCAGCTTTGAAAGCTAACTTACTTCTTCTTCGACGACTTCTTCGCGGCTTTCTTCTTTCCGCCTGCTTTCTTCTTTGCGGCCATTCGGGCTCACCTCCTTCTTAGCAAGATTCTCCCGGTCGGCCGCTGTGACGCCGCCGCCAAACGCGCGTGAGCGCCACGGGTAACGTGGACGCGCGGGCGCCGGCGAGGCCGGGAACCGGAAGCAAAGAGGAGAGGAAAAAATGAGGGGAGCGACAGCGCGTCGCGATCGACCCTCGGTGTCCACGATGCCACGCGTTGACCATCATCGATGTGGCCCGCGGAGTTCTTTGAGTGTTGCCCTTCTTCAGGTCCTCGCCCT
>VBIS01000090.1 GCA_005880605.1 Chloroflexota bacterium | reverse complement strand
GCGGCGTCGGTGGCCACCGCGCCTCCGCCGATGACGACCACGTCCCCGCCACGTGGGAACTTGTCCGGGACGATGTCGTAGGACCGCACCCGCAGGAATTCCATCGCCGAGATGACTTCCGGCAGGTCGGAGCCGGGCACGGGCAGGATGCGCCCGGTCATCATCCCCACGGAGATGAAGACCGCGTCGTAGTCGCTGAGCAGTTGCTCGAGGGGGATGTCCTTGCCCACGTTTTTGTTGAGGAAGACCTTGACCCCCATGTCGACGATCATCTGGATC
>VBIS01000089.1 GCA_005880605.1 Chloroflexota bacterium | reverse complement strand
TTTTCAGGCGCGCGCTGCCAGTCGATCTTGACCCGGCGCGCCCAGGCGTAGTCGGTGGCGAAGCGCTTGAGGGACTTGATCGAAACCGCGTTCTCCGGCCCCTGCACCCAACCGCGCTTGCAGTCCGTCTCGCAGGGATGGTTGCAGAGCCGGCCCAGCATCGAGGGGAACGGGTTGGTCTCGTGGATGACCAGCCAGGAATCGAGATAGCGACCCTGCGACACGTAATCGACGTAGGCCGCGATGTCCTGGTGGATCGGGCAGGCACGCTGGCAGGGCGAGACCGGAACGTTGAGCCCCAGGTCTTTTCGACCGGCGAAGACCTTGTTGGACGCCGTGTCGGTCGTCGTCTTTCCGATCTCCTCGAGCACCTCGAAGGCGCTGACGATGCCCACCGTCCTCGAGGTCTTCCTGAAGAGCGGGCCCTCGTCCTGCGTCATGAGCACGACTGGTGTGTCTTCTCGATACATGATGTCGGCGCCCGACTCGAGAGAATCCGCGACGTTACGTCCGGGCAGCGGACGGCGCATGTACTGTTCGACCGGTCCACTCCCATCGGCGAAGGCAGCGAGTGCCTCGCGATAACCGAAGAGGCCCACGATGCTGCCATCCTTCTCGATCAGCAGCGCATCGCCGCCCGATGCCGTCAACGTTGTCAGCGCCTCGGCAGCGCTCCGATCAGCAGCAAAGGTCTGACCGACCGGTTGCAGAACCTTGCTCAGGCTCGGCATCAGGCAGCGGCCATGGCACGACTGATGTCGCGCGCCGTGAGGGCGCCGACCGGCATGCCGGCCGACGTGGTGACGAGGACGAGCTGACGGCCACTCTCTCGGAGGAGGCGGACGGCCTCCGACACCGGCACGTCCGGCCGGACCTCGGGGAGTGGGGTGCGCACGATGTCGGCGGCTCGGGCGTCGAGCAACCCCTTGACGTAGCGCTGGAGGATGTCGAGATAGGAAACATAACCGAGGCAGCGCTGGTCGACGATGACCGGGAGTTCAGTCACCCGGTTCTGCGCCATCATCCTGGCCGCCTGGGCGAGGCTGGTATTCGGGAAGCAGAACGCAAACTGGCTCGACATCGCCTGCTCGACGGTGCGTCCGTCCCGAATCGCCGTGGGCATCGCTCGAAATTATAGGTGCCACTCGCAATCATCCCTCCCCTATGCCGGAGCCTGCCCGGCGAAAATTCCCTCCCCCTCTGGGGGAGGGCAGGGTGGGGGCTCCCGTCATGCTCCCGGCAGCCGACTGTAACGATGACGTGACGGGACCCGGCGCGGTGGCTCGTTATACCAGTCGGAGTTGGCCAAGAACCTCGCGCACACGTCGTCGCCTGACCTGGAGCTACCCCGCAACCTGGGCGGCTTTCGCGCCCGGATTCACCTTCCCTTTCGCAGCGGATTCAACCGCTTCATCCGCATCCTGGGCATGCTGACCTTGCTCGCCTCAGCCCTCGGCCTGCTGGCCGCCGTCGCCGGCTTCCCGCTCAACTGGCTCAGCATGCTGATCGCCCTTCTGATCAGCCTGGTGCTGATCGGCTTCAGCGCGCGCCCCAGCCAGCGCAAGCCGAAGTTCTAGCCCGGCTCGAGCAGCCGGAGCACCGCCGCGCTCATGACTCGGTAGCCGATCGCCAGACATCGTTCGTCGACCCGGAACTCCGCCGTGTGATGCAGCACCGGCCCGCTGTCGGGTGCGCCACCTAAAAGAAAGAAGCAGCCGGGTCGGGCGTCGAGAAAGTAGGCGACATCCTCCCCCACCATCAGCGGCTCGAACGGCACCACCGCCTCCGTTCCGAGCAGATCTTTCGCGACGTCGGCGACCAGGCCGGCAATGGCCGCATCGTTGACCACCGGCGGCGCCGCCGACTCGAGGTGAAACTCGCACGTGCCTCTCATCGCCGTGGCGATGCCGCCCGCGAGCTCAGCGACGCGTTGCAATAGGCGCTCGCGTAGCCGAGCATCGAAGGTCCGGAGCGTCCCCTGGATCACGACTTCGCCCGCGATGATGTTGAAGGCGCTCCCACCATGGACGCTGCCCAACGTGACCACCACGGGAGCCCGGGGCGAGGTTTCCCGGCTCACCAGCGTCTGCAAGGCGGTCACGATTTGAGCCGCGATCACCACGGCATCGACCGTGAGATCAGGCATCGCCCCGTGGCCACCCTGGCCGCGCACCACCAGCGTGAACCCGTCGGCGCTGGCCATCATCGCCCCTGACCGAACCGAGACCTGCCCGGTCGGAAGCCCGGCCCACACGTGGAGACCAACCACCCGATCGATGCCGCTAAGGACGCCGGCCTCGATCATCGGTTTCGCTCCACCCGCGATCTCCTCTGCCGGCTGGAAGACAAAACGCACCATGCCGGGAAGTTGGTTGCGATGGGCTGCAAGCGCCCGCGCCACCTCCAGCGCGACCGCCATGTGAACATCGTGGCCGCAGGCGTGCATCACGCCGCGCCGGCTCGAACGGAACGGTAGGTCACCCGCCTCCGTGATGGGCAGCCCGTCCATGTCGGCGCGGACCATCACCGCGTGGCCTGGCCGGCCGCCCTTGATGTCGGCGACGATGCCGGTGCCGGCTACGCCGGTTTGCAGCCGGTCAACCGACAGCGAGTCGAGACGCTCGATGAGGTAGGTCGCGGTGTCGTTTTCCTTGAAGCCCAGCTCCGGCACGGCGTGCAGCTCGCGGCGATGCATCTGCAAGTGCTGGCTGGTGGTGGTGTCGACCTCGAGCACGCGATCTCGCAGCTCGGAGGCCATTCGATCATTCTGGCAAACTGGGTTTGATGCCGCGATCCCTTGCGGAATACCAGCGCAAACGCGACTTCAGCAAGACGCCGGAGCCCAAGGGATCACCCGAGCCCCAGGGTCAGAATCGGTTCGTCGTGCAGAAGCACTGGGCGACGCGACTCCACTACGACTTCCGGTTGGAGATGGACGGCGTCCTGGTCAGCTGGGCGATCCCGAAAGGCCCGACCCTCAACCCGGCGGAAAAGCGGCTCGCCGCCCACGTCGAGGACCATCCGGTGAGCTACTACGACTTCGAGGGCACTATCCCGAAGGGCGAGTACGGCGGCGGCACCGTGATGATCTGGGACTGGGGCACCTTCGAGCTCGAAGAGTCCACGCCCGCCGAGTCGCGGCGACGAGGCGAAGTGAAATTCCGTCTCAAGGGCGTCCGTCTCTGTGGTCGCTACGCCGTGGTGCGGACCCGTTCGGAGAAAGACTGGCTCCTGATCAAGAAGAAAGACGAGTGCGCGGATCCGAACTTCAACATCGAGACCTTCACCACCTCGGTCAGCGGAAAAAGGCCCGATGCCGAAGACCCTCGAGCCGATGAAGGCGCAGCTGGTCGAGGACCCATTCGATGACGAGCGCTGGCTGTTCGAGGTCAAGTGGGATGGGATTCGCCTGGTCAGCTTCATCGACGAGGGCAGGGTCCGACTCCAAACCCGCGCCGGACGAACGGTCGACGAGGAGTACCCGCAACTCCAGGCGATCAGCCACCTGGTTAACGCCAGGCAAGCCGTGCTCGACGGCGAGGTGGTCGTGCTCGACGAGGAAGGCCGCCCCTCCTTCCAGCTGCTGCAGAACCGCGGCAAGGAAGACCACCCGATGCAATACGTGGTCTTCGACATCGTCTACTACGACGGCCAGCGCCTGTTCAAGGTCCCGCTCGAGGACCGCAAGCGGCTGCTCCGCGACGTGGTGCGTGATTCGGGCGTTCTGCGGTATTCGGATCACGTTCTCGGTCAGGGCAAGGCCTTCTTCAAAGCGGCGCAGCAGAAACGCCTCGAGGGCATCGTCGGCAAGCTCCGCGACAGCGCCTATCAACCAGGGGTGCGGAGCAGCGCCTGGCTCAAGATCAAGGCCGTCCTGCAGCAAGAGGTGGTCATCGGCGGCTTCACCGAGCCCCGGGGCAGCCGCAAATATTTCGGTGCCCTCCTGGTCGGCGTCTACGAGGACGGCAAGCTCGTCTATACCGGCCATGTCGGCGGCGGGTTCGATGAGAAGACGCTGGCCGAACTCCACAAACTGATGAAGCCGCTGATCGTCAAGCAATCGCCCTTCAGCGGGACGCCGCCGCGTGGCAACGAGAAACCAACCTGGGTCAAGCCGGTGCTGGTCGCCGAGGTCAAGTTCGCCGAGTGGACGCGCGACGGCGTGATGCGGCAACCGGTCTTCCTCGGGCTGCGCGACGACGTCGACCCGCGCGAAGTCCGCCGGGAGCAGGCGCTCGAAACCGCCAAAGAAACCAGTCGAGCGAAGAAAACCGCCGCGCCGGTCGCCAGGGCGCGCGCCAAGACATCGGCCAGCAGCCGCAAAGCCCCGCCGACCGTCGCGTTGAAGGCCGTGCGCACGCCGGCTCGACCAGCGTCGAAGGCGGTCGCAGCGGCCACCAGCGCGAAACGTGCTGCGACCAGCGCCGACATTCCGGCTACCCCCCTCAGCCGCGCCGCGGCCCGGATCGCCAGGCAGCACAAGACCAACATTCGAGGGGCCACGGCCGCGGAACTCGAAGCGCTCGACGCGATGGCCAGGGAGGGGAACTGGCAGATCGGTGGCCGATCCGTCCATCTCACGAACCTCGACAAGCTGCTCTTCCCGGAAGACCGCTACTCCAAGCGCGACCTGATCCGGTATTACGTGCAGGTCGCGCCAGTCATGATCCCCCACTACAAGGACCGGCCGCTCTCCATGAACCCGCACCCCGATGGCATCCACGGCAAGAGCTACTGGGTGAAGGACAAGCCGAGTTACGCGCCGGAGTGGATCCCCACCTTCCGCTACGAGGACCAGAAAAGCCTCAAGGACTGGATCCTCATCGAGGAGGTGGCGACGCTCGCCTGGCTCGCCAACCACGCCGTAATCGACATGCATCCCTGGTACTCGCGGGTGGACAAGCCGGAGTACCCGGATTGGTCCGTGGTGGACCTCGACCCCGCCGAGGGCGCGACCTTCAAGGACGTCATTGCCGTGGCCAGGGTGGTGAAAACCGCGCTGGACCACTTGAAACTGACCGCCCTGCTGAAGACCACCGGCCAGAGTGGGCTGCACATCTACATCCCGATCGAGCGGCGCTATACCCTGGACGAAAGCCGTGAATTCGTCGCCAAGCTCTCCCACATGATCGCCGAGCTGATGCCCGACAAGGTCACCGAGGTCTGGGAAGTGAAGCGCCGGACCGGCAAGATCCGGATCGACTACACACAGAATGTCATCAACAAAACGCTGGCCGGTCCCTACTCGGTCCGTCCCGCCCTCCGGGCACCGGTCTCCACTCCGATCGCCTGGAAAGAGCTCGATGATCCGCGACTGCGTCCCGACAAGTGGACCATCCAAACACTCGGAGATCGTCTGCTCGAGGTCGGCGACCTCTTCCACGACGCTCTGACGCTGCGGCAACGCCTGCCCGCGCTCTGATCGATGGCCGACGGTCCGCCGCTACCAGGAGACCTCCCCGCCCTGCAGCGATTTCTCGACGCCTGGATCAAGAAGCGCGGACGGTACTGGTCCCCGCTATCGCAGTACGCGCGTCTCGCCGAGGAAGTCGGTGAACTCGGCCGCGAGCTCAACTTCGAATTCGGCGACAAGCCCCGCGCCGACAAAGACGCGGGCGGCTCCGTTACGGATGAGCTCGGTGATGTCCTGTTTATCGTCGTGCTGTTAGCCAATTACCTGGGCATTGACCTGGTCGAGGCGCTCCGCGGAACGCTCGAGAAGTATGAGCGGCGGCCGCCGGCCTAGGGTGCTGCACCGCTTATCCACAGGAGTTATGCACCGCCTGTTAGCACTCCGTGGAAAAAGACCCGCAACAAATGTTCCGTCTGGACGAGTTCAGACTGGGGACGTATTTTATGTCCCTTGCGACTTCGCCAGACGCTTCTGGGGAAAAAGGGCTCGGGACTGCAATCGTTTGTTGAAGAAGCGTCTTGACACCACCGGACCCCGGCGTTAGAATGCGGCAAAACCTACATATAGTGCTGGATCGGATCGTCAAGCCCCACATTTAGGGGGAGGTAGGCGAACCAAGGCTCGCGCGGAATTGGGAAATACCGGCGGCGGCAGACGCCGGACGGCGCGCAGTGTGCCGGGCGCTCGTTTGAGCTAGGGGGAGACCATGCTCAGGAACACGCTCAGGATGATCAACCAGCAGGATCAGTGGTTCAACCAGTTGCGGCGCGAGGAATCCGCCCGCAAGACGCTTCGCTATTCGCTCTACCAGGCGCTTGAGCAGGTGGAACGCTTGCTCGAGAGCGACATGATGGAAGTCCCGATCGAGATGCAAGCGCGGCTGCGCCAAATCGTTGAAGCCGTTGATTCCCAACTCGCCTATCGCATGGACCAATCGGGCCCGAGCGCCCTCGACATTCAGGACATCATCTTCGAGGCCCAGGACCGCCTCATCAAGCAGGTCCGCACCTAGACAGCTTTCTACCCTCGAACGCCTCGCCTCCTGCAGTGACGCCCGGGAGTTATCCCGGGTGTCATTGCGTCTGGACACAAAAAGGGTTACAACCTCCTCATGGCCGGTCGGCTTGAAACCTGGGACCTCTGGCTTCCCGGTCCCGGCGCGACGGGCCTCCCCTTCGCCCGCTCCAGAATCAACGCCGATGACGCTGGCGACCGGCTCCTGGTCCATGCCGCGCCGCAAAGACTGCAGGTCGTCGTGACCGATTCGACCGGCCAGGTGGTCGCCAGGGGTGATCGTTTGGAGCGCCATCAACCGGGGCCGATGAGCTTCCTGGTCCGGCATGGGGCGAGCATCATGCTGGAGGACGGGTGGCCGACGCAGCAGGACCTTGGGCGGGTGGTGCTCCTGCCCGGGGGCGAGGCCGGAATCTTGAAGAGCTGGTGGAACGCCGACGACCGCAAGGAATGGCGCTGGGAGGTGGAGTTCTACAACCAGATTCGGAGTTAGGGCTGCGCGACCGGACTCCCGGAGGCGCATAGCTCGCATTGCGACGGCAACCACGTTCGCATGGGAGCGTCGAGGAGGCGTTCGAGAGGGAGAGATCTGGCGGCGGCGAACTCCGGTCCTGCCGCCCCGATGACGAGCAGGGCGCCGACGACGACCGGCGTCGCCTGGCAAACCTCGAGGTCAGCCACGGTCGCACGGACGGCGGAGCCCATCCCGATCGCATCGTCGACGATCGCGACCCGCTTGCCGCGAAGGGCGGCCCGCAGCGCCGATGGAACCCGGTAGTCGACCGGGAACAAGCCCAATCGGTGACTGACGATTCGCTCCGCAAAGGTGAACTGCACACCAAGCTCTATGGCCATCAGCTGGGCGAGGAACGCCCCGCCATTGAGCGGTCCGCACACGGCCTCGACTCCATGGAGGGCGACCCGTCCGGCCAGCTCCGTGACGAATGGACGCAACCCAGACGGGTTCGCGACCAGCTGATCGAGCTCCAGCCACCGATCACTGTGATGACCGGACTCCAGCTGAAAGTGTCCGGTTCGGGATCCCACCAGGGACAGCAGGTCGGGGATGGGTTCGGTGCGCGTAGAAAGGAGACTACGCCTGCACGAAGTAGGAGCGACAGGCGAGGTCGATCAGGTCCGGGTCCAGCCGCGGCGGCCGTCCCAGGAAGTACGCCACCTCGTCCAGCTGGTTGAGGATGTCGCGTGGCTGGCAACCGCGGTAGGGTCGCTTGAAGGGCTTGTAGTAGCGGTCGAGGACGTAGTTGTAGCCCTGCTCGTTGAACACGATCTCAAACTCCTTGCAGGACCGCTCGAAGATTTGACGGAATTCTGACGGCGTCGGGTCGGGGACATGGATCTTGTAGCGAACGCGCCGCAGGAACGCCTCGTCGACCAGCGAGCCGGGCTCCAGGTTGGTACTGAAGACGACCATCGCCTCGAAGGGCGCGCCGACCGCCATGCCGGCGCCCGCCAGCGTCAGGTAGTCGATGCGACGTTCGAGCGCGACGATCAGGCGGTTCAACAGGGCTCGGGGCGAAGAGTCCTGCCGGCCGAAGTCGTCGAGCAGGAAGATGCCGCCATTGGCTTTGAGGTGAATCGGCGCCTCGTAGTAGCGCATCAAGGGGTCGAAGGAGGGCGACAACTGGGCGGTCGTCAGCTCGCCACCGGCTTTGACGAACGGCCGCTTCACGCAGACCCATCGAGTGTCGAAGTTCATCGGTAGCTGGCGATTGACACGCTGGTGGTGCAGCGGATCGTAGAGCCGCATCACCTGGCCCTCGATATCGATGGCATACGGGATGTAGATCGGTTCGCCGAGCAGCTCGGCGCAGGCCTCGGCAATCGTCGTCTTGCCGTTTCCCGGCGCGCCGTACAGGAACAGGGGTGCCCGGGCGTTGACCGGTGGCCCGAGCTGCACGAGCAGGTCGGGGCTGAGCGTCAGATGCTGGAGCGCGCGGGTCAGCCAGGCTGCGGTCACGTCCGCCTGGCTCACCTGGGCGCGAACCGACACCTCGTACTGGGCGAAGGGAACCGGTGCGGGGCCGATGTAGTGGTCGCGGGCCAGGACGTCGCGAGCCCGCAGCCGGCCCGGATCGCTGATCAGGTAGCCGATCGACTCCCCGAAATCGTGGCTCATCGCCGGGCCCGCCATCCGGCCGATGGTCTGAACCCAGCCCTGCTCGACCAGGCTCTGGATGGCCGGGGTCACCGTCTGATACGGCAGGCAGGTAGCCGCCGCCCAGTCCTTGGCCGACAGCGGCGACTTGAAGTAGATGTGCTTTAAGAGGAGGTCGGCCAGCCGCGCCACCGGCAGCCCGGAATCCTCGATCCGGGCGGGCGCAATGGGCACAAATTCCGGGGTCGTGGCGTGTGGCGCCTGCTGAATTGCCATAGACAGGAGATCCGCCGAGGCGGCTCTCCAGAGCAACCTGCCGCCGCCGGAGTTTCTTGCTGGCCCGGATTCAGGCTTCGAGCGCCGGGCGGGTCCCGAAATACCGGTCCACGCTCAGTCCGTGGCGCTCCAGCTCCGCCCGAGCCAGCGGCTCGAAGCGGCGGAGGTACCAATCCTCGGCGGGGTTTCTCGAGTACTCCAGGAGGCGGTTATAAGGCATGGTGTAGATGGCTCGGCCGGCCAGGATCTCCAGCATCTGAAGTTCCAGCTCGGGACGCGCGAGGGCGCGACGGAGGGTCACGTGCACGCCCCGCATGTCCGAGATCAGACGCGCCCGCCGCGGCGCGTAGATCATCACGGCAAAGAGGAGCGGGATGGCCGTCACCATGATCGCCAGGATCAGGGCCAGCAGGTGGATGCCGCGGGAACCGGCCTGGCCGGCAGAGATCAGGGAATCGCCGGAATGGATCTTGAGCGCTGCTGCGGTGCGGTGCAGAAAGTCGGACAGGTAGGGGACGCCGTTGGGGATCCCCTGGTTGAACGACGCGATCCAGCTGTCGAAGGTCTTGCCCGCATTGATCACACCCTGGGCCAGAGCGTCCAGCTGGAGAACGAGGTTGTTCACCCACAGGCCGGCCTTCACACAGAGGTAGATCCAGGCCAGCATCAGCAGGTCGGCAAGCATCCAGGCGAAGCGGCGACCATAAAGGTCGGGGTACAGGCGCATGGTTCACCCCTTGAGGTATGGAACTAGAACGTGATTTACGGGGCTAGCCTAGCGCGGTTCGGCTAAAGCGCTTCTAGGTACTCGATCACCTGGCGGGTGAGCTGGGTCGGCGTCGAGGCCCCCGAGGTGACGCCCACGCGCTGTTTGCCCTGGAGCCATTCGGGCTTGATGTCTTTCGCCGTATCCACCAGGTAGGCCGGCTTATGGGCGAGCTCTTTGACCACCTGCACCAGCCGCTTGGAGTTGGAGCTGCGCTCGCTGCCGACCACGATCACCACGTCGCATTCCTTGGCGGCCTCGACCGCGGCTTCCTGGCGGTCCTGGGTTGCGCGGCAAATCTCGTTGTAGGCTTCCGTCTGCGGGTATTTCTCGCGCACACGCTTGATCATGGCGGCCGTGTCCCAGATGCTCAAGGTGGTCTGGCAGGTGACCGCGATCTTCTCGTTCTCGATCTCGAGCGCGTCGACGTCCTCCGGCTCCTGGACGAGATGGACTTTTCCCGGCGCCTCCCCGAGGACGCCCTCCGGCTCCGGGTGTCCCCGGCGGCCGATGTAGACGACGTCATAGCCACGCTCGGCCAGGTCTTTGACGAGGTCGTGCGTGACCACGACGTCGGAGCAGGTCGCATCGACCAGGTTGAGGCCACGGGCCGCGGCTTTCGTCTTCACCGCCGGCGAGACACCGTGCGCGGTCAAGATCACGGTTCCGCCGTCGATCTGGTCCAGGCCCTCGAGCCGGTTGTCGCTGTCGACGAGCTCGATCCCGTTTTCCTGCAACTCGTCGGTCACGTGGGTGTTGTGGACGAGATAGCCGAGCATCCGGATCTTCTCGCCAGGATGCGCCTTGGCCGTCTGCTTGGCGGCTCGGATCGCTTCCACGACGCCATGGCAATAGCCGCGCGGCGTGATCTTCAGCACGTCCATCGATTCGAGTCTACCCTCGCTCCGGAGCCGTGAAGCTTTCGAGGGGTGACGAGGACGTTACGAGCGGCTCAGGTTAGCCGAATCGGCTTGGGCACCGGCGGCGGCCGCTCGGGGGTGGGCGGCGGAGGCGGTGGTTTGGTCCCGGGAACCGGCTCCGGTTCACTCGGAGCCGGCGGTTCCCTAACCAATGTTGATCGGGCCGCTCGACACGTTGAGGATCTTGAGGAACGCCAGGATACTAATTGCCGCCAGCACCATGATGAAACCGCCGACGACATACGACGCGATCCGATGCCGGGTGAAGACCGCAAGCCCGACGAGCAGCAGGATGATGGCGACCAGGATGTTCGAGAAGTTCACGACAGCTTTCATTGCATCGCCTCCTTATGGCTGAGCTTCATGCCTCGGCCAGTGCCCGGTCAAGGTCTGAGATCAGATCGGCGACGTCCTCGATACCGACAGAGATCCGGACCAGCCCGTCGGCGACTCCGTGTGCTCGACGCGTTTCAGCCGGTATCGAGGCGTGCGTCATCGCCGCCGGCAGCTCGATCAGCGACTCGACGCCGCCCAGGCTCTCCGCCAGGGTGAACAGCTGGGTCCGCTCGACGACCCGCCGGGCCGGCTCCAGCCCGCCCTTGACCTCGAAGGAGATCATGCCGCCGAAGCCAGACATCTGGCGCTGCGCCAGCTCACGCTGCGGATTACTCGGCAAGCCCGGATAGAAGACGCGCGCCACCTTGGGATGGTCGTTCAAGAAGGCCGCGACCAGGCGCGCATTCCGATCGTGCTCGCGCATCCGCAGGGCGAGGGTTTTGAGGCCACGCAGCACCAGCCAGGCATCCATCGGCCCCGCGACACCACCGACCGCGTTTTGCAAGAACGCCAGGCGCTCGAACAGGTCCTCGCGGTCGACCACCATCGTTCCACCGATGACGTCACTGTGCCCACCCAGGTACTTGGTGGCACTGTGCACCACGATGTCGGCGCCCAGCGAAAGCGGACGCTGAAAGTAGGGGCTCATGAAGGTGTTATCGACCACGACGGTGGCCTGGTGCGCGTGCGCCACCTTACTGACCGCGGCGATGTCGACCAGTTTGAGGAGCGGGTTGGTCGGTGATTCGATCCAGACGAGGCGGGTGCGGTCCGTCATCGCCGCCTCGACCGCCTTCAAGTCTGACCCATCGACGAAGGAAAAGGTCAGGCCCATCGGTTCGAGGACACGACGGAAGATGCGGTAGGTTCCCCCGTATAGGTCATCCATCGCGATGGTGTGATCACCCGGCTTGAGCAGCTGCATGACGGTCGACTCGGCGGCCATGCCCGAGGCAAAGGCGAGGCCGTGGCGGCCGCCCTCGAGGGCCGCGATGCACTGCTCCAGCGCCGCCCGGGTCGGGTTGCCGGTACGTGCGTACTCATAGCCGCGGTGCTTCCCCACGGCGTCCTGGGCGAAGGTCGAGGTCTGATAGATCGGCACCACGACCGCGCCCGTGGTCGGATCCGGTTTCTGCCCCGAATGAATCGCCCGGGTGGAGAACCCGGGCGTGCCTTCGGCGCTCACCTGGAGGCGCGCGTGTGCGCCATGAACTCGAGGAGATCGAGACGGGTGATGATGCCCACCGGCCGCTCCGCGTCCATTACCACCAGCGCGGTCGCACCGGCGAGCAGTGTGCTGAAGGCTTCGTCGACGTGCGCCCCGGCGGCGATCGTCGGGAAGGGCCCGTCCATCGCGGCACCGACCGTGGTGTCGATCAGACCTGGGTCGCGGTAGACACGGTCGAGCAGCGAGCGCTCCTGGATGCTTCCCACCAGCCGCTTGCCCGGCCCGCCGCCGTCCTCGGTGACGGGCATCTGCGAGATCCCGTACTCCTGAAGCAGGTCGATGGCGCGGCCAACCTTTTCTTTCGACGACACCGTGATCAATTCGGGCATCTCGCGCTCGCGGGTGGCGACCACGTCGTGCACGAGCTGGCGCGGAAAGCGCTCGAAGAAGCCGTTTTGCCGCATCCACTCGTCGTTGTAGATCTTGCTCAGGTTGTTACGGCCGGTGTCCGGCAGGATGACAACCATCAAGGTCTTTTCATCGAGGTCCCGCGCCACGTCGATCGCCGCCTTCATCGCGGTGCCGGACGAACCACCCACCAGGATCCCCTCCTCGCGTGTGATCCGGCGCGCCATCAGAAAGGAGTCGCGGTCGTTGACCTGCACGATACGGTCGATCAGCTTCAGGTCGATGGTGCCGGGAATGAAGTCTTCGCCAATCCCCTCCACCTTGTATGGCTTGATGGTGTCGCCCGAGTAGAGCGATCCCTCCGGGTCGGCGCCGACGATCATCACCGACTTTTTCTTCTCCTTGAGGTAGCGGGCGATGCCGGTCATGGTGCCGCCCGTCCCCAGGCCGCCCACTACGACGTCGACTGTTCCATCCGTTTGATCCCAGATTTCGGGGCCGGTCGTTTCGTAGTGCGAGCGCGGATTCGCCTGGTTGAAATATTGATTCGGCTGGAAGGCGCCTGGGATTTCGCGGCTGAGCCGTTCAGCCACGGAGTAGTAGCTCTCCGGCGAGTCGCGCGGCACCGCGGTCGGGCAGACCACGACTTCCGCTCCGTAGGCGCGCAGCAACGCGATCTTTTCCGGCGATTGTTTGTCGGCCATCACGAAGATCATGCGGTAGCCGCGGATCGCGGCCGCGATCGCCAGCGCGTGACCGGTGTTGCCGGAGGTGGGCTCGACGATGGTGCCACCGGGCTTCAGCTGGCCGCTCCGTTCGGCGTCCTCGATCATCCGCAGCCCGATCCGGTCCTTGACGCTTCCTCCCGGGTTGAGCGTCTCGACCTTGGCCAGAATGGTCGGGCGAAGCCCGGCGGTGATGCGCGAGAGCCGCACCAGCGGCGTGTGCCCGACGGCCTCCAGGATGCTGCCCAGGACCTGCACGGCCACCATCATACGGGCGGTCCGCAGCCTGCGCGCGTCGTCAGGCCGGCGTCAGCTGACGACGGTAGCGATGCGGGCCCAGGTAAACCCGCCGTCGGTCGTTCGGTGAAGCTCCGGGAGTTGGTCCCTGATGGCGGGGACGGCGACCAAGCCGGTCGATAGGTCGCCGAAGCTCACCTCGCGCGCGAAGAATTCTGCCGGCCCATTGGCCAATCGCCAGGTCCGCCAACCGTCCGCGGTCACGTAAAGGGAGCGCACGCCGGTGTCGCCGCCCGGTCCTGCGCCAATCATCCACCCGTGCATAGGATCGACAAAGTCGGCCGCAAGCTCCGCTGCGGGCAGCCGACGGGTGGTCCAGGAGCCTCCCGCGTCACGCGTCAGGTAGATCGCGGACTCCTGCAGCGCGTTCGCACCGGTTGTGACGCCACGATGGAGGACGAAGACGACGTCGGTTCCTGACAGCCGTGCAAGGGAATCGACGTTGTACAGCGGCGCTGGCGAACCCGGTCCGGGGAAGGCCGGAATGTTCTGCGGTGACCAGGTTCGACCGCCGTCGTGCGTCACGTACAAGAAGGGCCGAGCACAAAAGGCGCCAAGCCACCCGGTCTGCACGTCGGCAAACGTGGGCTGTCCAATCGGCCCACCCATTGGGCAGGCCTCGGGCAGGCCGGGGACCACCGCCGGATCCCCGCGGACTTCGCTCGCCGGTTTGATGGCCAGCCAGTGGGCGCCGCCGTCGGTCGTTCGATAAAGCGTCGTGTCAGCGGCACCAATCGCGCCACCCGCACTCGGCGTGCCGAACACCCAGCCGTGGCCAGCATCGATGAACTGGATACCAGATCCACTTCCGTCAATCGCGAATTTCGGCGTCGTGTCCCAGTGAGCGCCACCGTCTGCGGTCGATGCGACCACGGCCGACTCGTGGCTGGCCGTGCTTTCGGCCCCAAGCACGACGAGCACCCATACATGTGCCTCGTCATGAAAATCGACGGCGCTGACGTTCGGGGTGTTCAGACTGGACGGCAAGCCGATGGCGCGCCAGTGACCCCCGGCATCATTCGTCCGGACGAGGTGACCCAAACCCCCGCCGTCGCCCGGGACGGCAACCGCCCAGCCGGTGGTCGCATTGACCATGCGCAGGTGCGCAAGCGAAAGCGCGCCGGATGATCCTGGAACGCTCGTCGCGGGAGTCTGAGTTTGCTTGAGGCTCGGCGCCGATGCCGCCGACTGGCCGCAGCCAACCGATACCAGCGCGACCGCGGTCACGCACAGCCCGGACATGATCTTGGCCACGTTCCTTGCAACTTGGGAGAGGCCCCACTGGTTACGGCTTACAATCCGTCTCGAGCCTTGGGAGGGGTGTTGATGTGCCGGTCTCTGTAGCCAACTCGCAGCTGGTCTACGACGCCATGAAGGGGGTGGGCGTCAGGCTTGTCAGCGCCCTGCCCGAGACCTGGCTGGTGCACCTGATCCGGATCGCCGACGACGATCCCGAGATGACGCTGGTTCGGCTGGCCAAGGAGGAAGAGGGCGTGGGCATCTCGGCCGGCGCGCATTTTGCCGGGGTCAAATCCGCCATGCTGATGCAGAACCACGGCTTCCTGCAGGCGATCAACGGCATCGTCGGGGTTTCGCTCCTCTACAAGATTCCACTGTTGATGCTGATCACGGATCGCGGCACCTTCGGCGAAAAGGACCCCTGGCAAACCGAGGGGGGCAAATATACGCGACCGGTGCTTGATGCGCTGCATATTGCCCACGACGACCTGAGCCGCCCTGACGACGTCGAGCCAAAGATGGCGAAGGCGATGTCGCTGGCGCAGAGCTCGCTCTCGCCGGTGGCGCTGCTGCTCCAACGCGACCTGATGTGGGAGGAGCCGAAGTGAAACGGATCGATTGCCTCAAGGCCATCTATCCGGAGCTCGAGGACTGCGCGGTTGTCACCATCATGGGCGCGGTTGCCGCGGAGCTCTACTCGCTCGGCCATCGCGCCAACTTCTTCTACCTCGAGCACGCGATGGGGCTCGCCTCCTCGATCGGACTGGGCATCGCCCTCTCACAGCCCAATCGAAAAGTGGTCGTGATCGATGGCGACGGCTCAGTCCTGATGAACCTGGGTGGGCTGACGACCATGGCCCGCTCGCGACCGAAGAACCTGGTGCACCTGATCTTCGACAATGAGACCCTGCTCTCCGTCGGTGGCGGGGCGCCCGGCGGCTACAAATGGTTCACCACCGCCACCTCGACCGGCAGCGACCTGGCCGGGATCGCCAGGGCGGCCGGTTACCCGCGGGCGCAGTTGGTCCGGGAGATGGAGGACTTCGAGGAAGCGGCCCTCGGCGCCATCAACGGCGACGAGCTGAGCTGTGTCGTCGCCAAGGTCGAGGCCGAGATGCCGAAGAGCTTTCTGATGGACGTCCACATGCTGGAGAACCGCTTCGAATTCCCTCGGGCGCTGCAGCAACCGCCCAAAGACAAGCGGGAACTGCGCCGCCCGACCCGCATCACGAAACAACAGCCGACGACGATCCCGGCGCTGAAATCACTGGAGGAATGAAATGAGCACGAGAGTCGACACGCTCGCACCCTTCGTCGAGGGCCTCATCTCCGGTTCGATCGACATCATCGACCTGACTCAGCCGCTCTCGGAGCGGACACCGATGATCCAGCTTCCGCCGCCGTTTGCTAACACCCCGGCCTGGAAGACACACGAGATCAGTCGCTACGACGAGAAGGGGCCGGCCTGGTACTGGAACTGGTTCGAGGGCGGCGAGCACGCCGGCACGCACTTCGACGCCCCCATCCACTGGGTCACCGGCAAAGACAAGGACGACGTCTCCCAAGTGCCGGTCAAGCGGATGATCGGACCGGCCGTGGTCATCGACAAGTCGAAGGAGGCCCAGGCCAACCCCGATTACCTGCTCACCCTGAACGACATCCGGGCATTCGAGCGACAGCACGGTGCCTTACCGAAGGCCTCCTGGCTGCTCTACCGAACGGGGTGGGATGCCCGCGCCAATGACCAGAAGGCGTTCCTCAATGCGAACGAGACCGGCCCGCATACGCCAGGCATCGACATCGAGCTGGCGCAATGGCTGGCCAACGAGAGTCCCTTTGTCGGCGTTGGTGTCGAGACCGTGGGGACTGACGCCGGGACGGCCCATTCGTTCAACCCGCCATTTCCGTGTCACCAGTTCCTCCTCGGCGCCAACAAGTACGGTCTGACGCAGCTGGCGAACCTGGCCAAGCTGCCGGCCACCGGCGCGGTGCTGGTGGTGGCGCCACTGAAGCTGGTGAAAGGATCGGGGAGCCCCTGCCGAGCCCTGGCGCTGGTCCAGCCATAGGAATACCGGCGGGTCTCGAGCTCAGGCCGATCCGGCCCGAGGAGCAGCGCGCCTATAGCACCCTGCTCCGCCGCGCCTTTGGGTCAGCCCTCCCCACCGACGAAGAGCTCGCCGTCTCGAGAGAAACGCTCGAGTTCGACCGGACGCTGGCGGTGTTCGACGGCCGGCAGGTTGTCGGCACGGCTGGGATCTTTTCCTACCAGATGGCGGTGCCGGGCGGCGAATCGCTGGCATGCGGCGGGGTGACGCGGGTCGGGGTCGCCGCCACCCACCGACGCCGAGGCCTACTGACGGCGATGATGCGGCGCCAGATCGATGACATGCATCAACGGGGCGAGCCGCTGGCGGCGCTCTACGCCTCCGAGGCGGCGATCTACGGTCGCTTCGGTTACGGCCTGGCCACCTACATGGCGGAGATCGAGATCAAGCGCGCAAACGCCACTTTCTCGAAACCATCCTCGGCCCGCGGTCGCGTCGTGATGGTGGACGTCCCGGCCGCGGTCGATGCCTTCACCCAGGTCTGGGCCGAGGTGCAGCCGACGCAGCCCGGTATGCTCACCCTCGACGCGCGCTGGTGGCGCAATCTGCTTGCGGATCTCGAATTCTCCCGCCAGGGTTTCAGTCCGCAGTACCGGGTGATCTACGAGGTCGAGGGCAAGCCGGCTGGGTTTGCCCTCTATCGGATCAAAATGGAGTGGGACCCATCGGGTCCCAACGGCACGCTGCGGCTGGAATCCTTGATTGCTGCCTCCGCTGACGCTTATGCGGCCCTCTGGCGGTACGTCCTCGAGGTGGACCTGATCGCCCGCGTGGCCGCCGAGATGCGACCGGTCGATGAGCCGCTACGCTTCTTGCTGGCCGACGCCCGTCAGCCGAGGACGCGGGTCGAGGATGGCCTCTGGCTGCGGTTGGTCGACGTCGCGCGCGCGCTGGCGGGCCGCCGCTATGCCGTCGAGGGGCGGCTGGTGCTTCGCGTTCGCGACGCGTTCTGTCCTTGGAACGACGGACACTACGAGCTGAACGGTGGGCCGACAAACGCGGCCTGTGAGCGCTGCACCGATGATCCCGACCTGGAGCTCAGCGCCGCCCCTGGTGTCCTAGCCACTTTTGATCTCCCTCCGCTTGCCGGGGAGGGTCGGGGTGGGGGTAGATAATCCGAGCGTGGACCGCGAGACCTGCCTGTCCTTCGACCGGCAGGATCCGCTCGCTTGGCTGCGAGAGGAGTTCGCTCTGCCCGAGGGCGTGATCTACCTCGATGGCAACTCGCTCGGAGCTCTTCCAAAGCAGAC
Source organism: Chloroflexota bacterium (assembly GCA_005880605.1). Taxonomy (GTDB): domain Bacteria; phylum Chloroflexota; class Dormibacteria; order CF-121; family CF-121; genus CF-13. The sequence goes on along the minus strand of VBIS01000089.1, from coordinate 7,263 downwards.
CGTGCCCCGTCTCAACGAGGTGATCGCCAGGGAATGGGGCAACGGCCTCATCCGCAGCTGGAACGCGGCCCAGTGGATGGAGGCGCCGGCCCGCATCGGCGACAAGATCGCGCGATTGATCGGGGCCAAAGCGGGCGAGGTGATCGTCGCCGACAGTACCTCGGTGAACCTGTTCAAGCTGCTGGCGGGAGCGCTGCGCGTCCAGCCTGGACGACATTTCATCCTGACCGAGACCTCGAACTTCCCGACCGATCTTTACATCGCGCAGGGTTTGGTCGAGATGCTCGGTGGCAACCATGTCGTGCGCCCGGTCGAGCGCGCCGAGATCGAGCGGTCGCTCGACGGTAGCGTGGCGGTGCTGATGCTCACCCACGTCGACTACGCGACGGGAGAGGTCCACGACATGCGGCGCATCACGGCAGCCGCCCGGAAGGTCGGCGCCCTGATGCTGTGGGACCTCTCGCACAGCGCCGGCGCGGTACCTATCGACTTGAATGCCGCCGGCGTCGACCTCGCGGTGGGTTGCGGCTACAAGTACTTGAACGGCGGGCCGGGCGCCCCAGCCTACTTGTTTGTCGCCGAGGGTTTGCAGGATGCCATGCAGTCACCGCTCTCCGGCTGGATGGGCCACGCCGCGCCGTTCGAATTCGAGCCCGAGTACCGCCCCGCTCCTGGCATCACCCGGCTGCTCGCCGGCTCCCCACCCATCCTCAGCATGCTGGCGCTGGAAGTCGCGATCGACCTCTGGCTGCGGGTGGACCAGCAGGAGGCTCGTCGCAAATCGATGGCCCTGGGCGACCTGTTCATCCAGCAGGTGGACGAGACCTGTCGCGACCTCGGGGTCGAGGTGGTCGGCCCCCGCGATGCCGCCCACCGCGGCTCGCAGGTGTCGTTGCGCCACAAGGAGGGATACCGCGTGATGCGCGCGCTGATCGATCGCGGCATCATCGGCGACTTCCGGACACCTGACTTGATGCGGTTCGGCTTCGCTCCGCTCTACACCCGCTACGTCGACGTGTTTGATGCCGTGCACGGACTCCGTGAGGTGGTGACCTCGCGCGCCTGGGATCGACCCGAGTACAAGACCAGACTGGCTGTGACCTGATGAGGGACAAGCAGCAGGGCGATCGGCTGCTCCGCGGCTACCTCAGCAGCCGGCGGCTGCTGCTCGTGGTCGGCATCATCACGCCGGTGGGCATCCTGGTGGTCAACGCTGCGGCCTTTGTGATGCGCAACCTCGAACAGGTCCGCATCGGGATCGCCGTTTGCGCGTTGATCAGCTCCCTGGTCCTGAACGGCCTCACTGCCACCTGGCTCCTTCGCCTGGCGACTCGGCGACAGATTGCGGTCTACGTGCGCCACCAGGAATGGGCGGGCGTGATCCTCACGACGGTGGTGATCGCCAGTTCGATCGGCGCCGCTATCTTCACCTACATCGGGATGGGCAACCCAAGCCACCTGCCGGATACGCTCTCGGTGCTCACGGCACTCGCCGCACTGCTGGTCCCGATCGGGATCACCTACTTCAGCCGGCTCTTCGCGAACAGCCGCTGAGCGTTTTCAGCGGGCGAGCCGGCGGACCAGGTCAAGAACCCGGTTGAAGTCGTCCGCTGTCAGTTGGCCCGCGCGGGAAACGAGCTCGCGCAGGCCCGCATCCTTCGCCGAATCCGAACCGGCAGGATCGAGCCGGTAAACACGGGCCATCGGCCGTCCCCCCGACGCACGCCTCGGCCGGACCGTCCCGGTAGGCGCGGAGGCGGACAGTCCGCGCTCGAGCAGCAGCTCCGCCCGTTCGAGAAGCTCGGATTGCTTGAGCCCGAGTGCCCGGGCAATCGGACGCAGCGCTTCGGTGGAGGCCCGCTTCTTGCCCTTTTCGATCTCGGACAGGTAGGGATAAGAAAGACCGGCCAGCCGGGCGAGCTCTTTCCGCTCCAGTCCCTGCTCGGTGCGGGTGACCTTGATCGCGCGGCCCAGCGCAGCGTAGAAATCCTTGCCCCGGGACGCCGGGGCCAGAGCCGCCGCTTCTGGAGATGCCATCAATCCGATTCTGTGGTCTATCACGCTACGCTCGCAATCAGGAGAACTATGCTCACAGCGTATATGCTATGCTGACAGCCTCTAGAAGGCAACGTTCAAGGAGGCTGGGCATGGCAGATCGCTCGTCCTATTCGGCACCTCGCACCGCCGTCGACATCGTTCGTGATCGGCTCGAACAGGGACCGCCCGCTGGCCTTCGTCTGGGCTCGCCGCAAACGGCCGGACGGCTGACCTTGTTGCCCGTTTTCGACGACGGGCCTGGACTCGAGTACGTGACCTTTGCCGAGGCGCAGAAAAACGGCACGGCGGAGATCTCCGAGGTCGACAGGCACGGCGTCGTATCGACCCTGCAGGTAGAGACCGACTCGAAGGTCCCTGTCCTGATAATCGACGGTGAGATTCTGGTCGGCCTCAATCAGAACCGTGTCCTGAATACGACGATCCTGGTTCCGGCCAAAACGAAGCTCAGAATTCCCGTTTCCTGTGTCGAGGCGGGCCGCTGGCGGCATACGACCTCGAAGGCCAGCCGGGCTGACTATGCGCTCTCACCGAAGATTCGCGCGATGAAGAGAAGTTCCGTCACGTTGTCCGCTCGAGCATTCGGGACGTTCGTGGCGGATCAGGGCGCCGTGTGGAGGGGAGTCGCCGGCCACCTCGGAGATCTCGGCATCCACTCGGATTCCCAGGCGTACTCGGATATCGAGAGTCGGCGAGGGAGCGAGATCGAGGGCCATCTTAGCCAGTTACAACCCGCGGCGGGACAGTCCGGAGTGCTGGCACTCGTTGACGGCCAGCCCGTAGCCTTCGACCTGTTCGACCGGCCATCGACGCTGGCTCGGCTCTGGCAAGGCTTGATCGGAAGTTACATCGCCGAATCATTGATCCCCAGAGCCGGCGATAAAGCCGTGGAGGTCAGCGCCGCCCTCGAATGGATTCGGAGAGCCGGGACTGGTGAGGCGACGCGCCACCGAGCGGTGGGGCTGGGCGAGTCGGTCTCAATCACCGGACCAGCACACGACACCAGCGCTCTGGTGGTCGATGGCGTTGCGGTCCACATCGCCACAGGTCCTGCCATTTCTGGCACGACGGGCCAGGAAGCGAGATGAATGTCAGTTAAGAGCGTCGACTACAACTGGGAGCGGACCTCCCAGAGCTCCGGGAAGAACCGCTTGCCGAGGGTTGACCGCAGGTAACGCACGCCGGTCGAGCCACCGGTACCGGGCTTATCGCCGATCTGCCGCTCACGGTCACCCCGCGGCGCTCGATCAGCGCGGCGAACGCATCGTGCAACGACGGTTCATCGAGGCGCCGTTGCAGCCGGGCCCGCGCGTTGCCTTGCTTATCGAGTGTCTTGATGTACCCGGCATCCTTGAGCCCGGATAGGAATTCGATCTCACGGAACTGGACGGACTGAAAGCCGCTGGCCGGCGCCAGCTCGGAACGGAAGGTCAGGAAGTCCTGCGGGGCCATCGTCTCGAGGACCGCGACCTGTTCCACCAGCAGGGCCTCGATCACCTTGACCCGCTTAAGGCCATGCTTCGCGGCACGAAGGGCCTCCGTCTCGATCGCGGTCCGGATGCTCTCGAGCTCGTCGATCAGCACTTTGAACCAGAGCTCGTAGACCTGGTGCACCACGATGAAGAGCAACTCATCGTGCGCCTGGGTCAGCCCTCGCTGCAGCTCGAGCAGTTGCGGGATATGCAGGTACGAGTCGTAGCTGAGGCGGCGGCCCGAGGCGTCCTGGAAGCCCATCCCGCCCAGGCGGTATGGCGCGCCTTCTTCCTTCGGTTTTCCGGCCGTGGCCAAGTCGGCTTCAGCTTATTCCAAAAAAGTGTTACAACGAGGTCGAATAAAGGAGGGGATGCGTGAAGGAATCGCCGTACTGGAATCCCCGGCATGAGACCATGCCCCGCGACCAGATCGAGGCCCTCCAGGTCCACAAACTCAAGAACCTGGTCGCCTGGGCCGAGGCTCGGGTGCCCTGGCAGGCGGCCCGGCTGAAGTCGGCTGGCATCACCGCCGACTCCATCAAGAATCTCAACGACCTCCGCCGCATCCCCATGATGACGCGCGACGAGTGGATGCAGGCCCAGCTGGACAAGCCCCCCTTCGGGCCATTGCTGGCCGCTCCCGAGGAGGTGGCCGTGCGCTACCACCTGACCTCCGGCACCACCGGCCGGATCCCCTTGCAGGTCCTCGACAGCATGAAGGACTGGGAGTGGATCGCCGAGATGTGGTGCTACGGATTCTGGGGCTTCGGTGTCCGGCCGGCCGACATCGTCTTCTTCGCCTTCAGCTACGGCACCTTCGTCGGCTTCTGGGGCGCGCACTACGCCAGCGAGAAAATCGGCTGCCTCGTGCTCCCGGGCGGCAACATGACCACCGAGGCCCGCGTCAAGCAAATTCTCAGTATGAAGGCGACGGTCGTTTGCTCGACCCCAACCTACGCGCTGCGGATGGCGCAGGAGGCGAAGACGATGGGCGTCGACCTGGCCGGCAGCTCGGTCAAGCGCCTGATCCTCTCCGGTGAGCCGGCGGGCTCCATCCCCGCGACCAAGCGCCTGATCGAGGAGGAATGGGGTGCCAAAGCCGCGGACACCGCCGGCATGACCGAAGTCGGCACCATCATGGTCTTCGAGTGCGAGAAGCAGCCGGGCGGCACCCACATCATCGAAGACCACTTCATCGAGGAGGTCGTCGACCCCGAGACGGGAGAGCCGGTCGGCTACGGCGAGCTGGGGGAGCGGTTGATCACGTCATTCGGCCGCGGCTTCATCCCGGTGCTGCGTTACCGCACCCGCGACCTCGTGGTCCGCGTGCCGGCTAGCGGCTGCACCTGTGGCCGAACCTTCGATCTCTACGAGGGCGGCATTCGCGGCCGCGTCGACGACATGAAGCTGGTGCGCGGCACCAACGTTTATCCGCGTGCGGTCGAGGCGATCGTGCGGGAGTACAAGGAGGTCGACGAGTTCCGGATCCACCTGTACACGGCCGACGGCCGGCAAGACGAGATCGAGGTGCTGGTCGAGATTCCAGAGCGAGAGGGCGTCAACGCCGACCGGATCGTGAGCGCGCTCGCCAAGTCGCTCGCGCAGGCGCATGAGGGCCTACGATTCGGCTGCAAGCAGGTCGAGAAAGGCAGCCTGCCGCGTTTCGAGCTGAAGGCGAAACGGCTGCAGGACGACCGGATCGTCATCGGGACGGCCGGCGAGCGGAGGGTCACGGTATGAAGAACGCCATGGGCGTCGAGCTGAGCGAGTCCGAGCGGACGCTGGTCGAGACCTACCAGGGCCTGGTCAGGGTGCTGAAGGACGGTAAGGACCTGGCACCGTTCGAACGGCGCAATGCGATGAAGGCGGTCGCCGCGCTCTGGCAGGTCGTCAACGGCCTTGACCTCGATCCGGGCAACCTGTACGAGATCGGCGTCTGATCCCGCCTTAGCGGGAGTGACGACATGCTGATCCGAGGTGGAACCGTCGTTACCGCGGACTCCGAGCGGAAAGCCGACGTTCTCGTCCGCGCCGGCAAGATCGCCGAGGTTGGCGAGGGCATCGCGGAACGCGAGGACGTCATCGACGCGACCGGCATGCTGGTCCTGCCGGGCGTGGTCGATCCACACACACATTTGCTGCTCGACACGGGTACGGCGCGCACGGCGGACGACTTCGAGAGCGGCTCCGCCTCGGCGGCAGCCGGCGGGGTCACGACCTACCTCGAGTTCGCCCCGCAACTGCCGGGCCAGTCATTCGCGCAGGCGCTGCGCACGCGGCTCGACCTGATCGAAGGCCGCTCGCACGTCGACTACGGGATTCACCTCAACATCACCAACCTTGCCGATGGCTGGGAGCGCGAGCTCGAGGCGCTGGTCGAAGCCGGGGTCACCAGCGCCAAGGTGTACACGACCTATCGCGACACCATCTTCTACGCGGACGATTGGACCTGGTATCGCTTGATGGAATGTTCCGGACGCGCCGGGCTCCTGGTCCAGGTGCATGCTGAGAACGACGCCATCGTGGTCGGGACGACGCAGGAGCTGCTGCGCCAGGGCAAGTCGGGGCTCGCCTACCACGCGGCCTCGCGGCCGGCCGTTGCCGAAGTGGGGGCCGTCGGCCGCGGCCTGGTGTTCAGCGAACAGACGGGGAGCCCCATCTACTTCGTTCACCTGTCGTCGCCGCGCTCGGTCGACCTGATCACCGCGGCTCGCGACCGAGGCGTCGAGGCGATCGCCGAGACCTGCCCGCATTACCTGGTGCTGGACGACTCCGTCTATGCCCGCCCCGATGCGGCACGCTACGTCATGACGCCGCCGCTCCGTGACCGCGCCAGTCAGGCGCAGCTATGGAGCCGGTTGACGCAGCGGCTTATCCACAGTATGGGCAGCGACCACTGCGGCTTTTCCCTCGCGCAGCGAGAGGGCGTCGAGGACTTCAGCCGCGTCAGCCCGGGCATCCCCGGCGTCGAGACGTCGCTGCTCCTGCTCTATACCTTCGGCGTGGTGGAGCATCAGATGGCGCTTCGCCATCTGGTCATGCTTCTCTGCGCGAATCCGGCGAAGATCTTCGGACTCTGGCCGCATAAGGGTGACATTCGGCCGGGTTCCGACGCCGATCTCGTTCTCTTCGATCCGCGCCCCACGCGCACGCTCTCGATCTCGGAACTGCACAGCCGCGCGGGATTTTCGCCCTATGAAGGCCTGACCGTCACCGGCAAGGTGCACACCACCATCTGTCGAGGCCGGGTGGTCTACCGCGACGGCGCCATCGTGGGCGATCGAGGCTTCGGCCGCTTTCTGAAGTGCGCGCCCTTCGACTCCCAGGCGGTCCCGCTGTGAGCGACATCAATGGAGACCGGCTGCTGGCCGAGATGAAGGCGCTCTCGACTATCGGTGGACAGGCCGATGGCGGGGTCGACCGGCTCGCCTGGTCCGAGGCCGATCTGGCGGGCCGGCGCTGGTTTGCGGAGCGGATCCGAGAGGCAGGGCTCGAGGCTCGCATCGACGCCGCCCTGAATGTTTTCGGTCACGTGCCCGGCAGTGCCGGTCCCAGGCTGCTCACTGGCTCGCATCTCGACACCGTCCCCAATGGGGGCCGCCTCGATGGCGCCTATGGTGCGGTCGCCGGGCTCGAAGTTCTGCGGACTCTGGTGGAATCGGGTGATCCGCTCACGGCGCGCGTCGAGGTCGTCGGGTTCTCCGACGAGGAAGGCGTTCGCTTTGGCGCCGGCTTG
>VBIS01000088.1 GCA_005880605.1 Chloroflexota bacterium | reverse complement strand
ACCCACGACGTTCGGCCTCATTGATCAACTCGCCCAGCGCGAGGCGGCCGACCCCTTGCCCGCGGGCCGAAGGTGTCACGTAGATCGCGAACTCGGCGACGCCGGCATAGGCCGCGCGGGGCCGATACTCCGAGGTCCAGGCGAAGCCGAGAACACCCCGGTGGTCCTCGACAACCACCGCCGGGTAGCGATCCGTTCGCGCCCGCAGCAGTTCAGCCACCGCGTCGGCCGTACGCGGCTGCGTCTCAAACGTGGCCTGCCGGTCCTCGATGCCCTGGTTATAGATCACCGCAATGGCGGCAGCATCCTGCGCGTCCGCCAGCCGTGCCTTGAGCGCCATGGCTACTTTCTCAGCATCCTCTAATCGCGTTCAGCAGCAGCACTCATGCAGGAGCGCGATCCTGAATCCAGGCACCTGAGATGAGCACCCTACATTCGCTCCTCGAGCACGCGGCAGCAGCGGGCACCCTCTATGGCTGGCGGATAGATGCCATCCTGCTCGGCGGCATGCTCTGGGCCCTGACCGCCGGCCCCGCACACATCCGGCTGGCGATCAGCAACTAATCGGGCCAATCTTCGGGGCGGTCGACATCCGCGCCGATTTCTTCGGCCAGGCTGACCTCGATGACGAGGTCTTGGTGGGCGTTCACCACGACCTGGCCTCCCCGATCGCCTCGCAGCTGGATCAGTTCGGCAAAAAACCGCCGATCGAAGATTGGCGGATTGCCGCGGTGGTCACCGAAACGCGGAACGACGATCCGTCCGGGCACGAAGGCTTGCACCAATGCCTCGACGGCCTCAACCGTCAAGTACGGTTGGTCCGCGACACCGATCAACGCGGCATTTGTTGTCTCCGTAAGCGCGCCCAGCCCGATGGCGATTGAGCTGCTGACGCCCTCTTCGGGATGGGCGTTGTGCACCATCGTCAGCGACAGACCCGCAAGCGCGTCACCGAATGCGGGCTCGGTCGACACGACCGCGACCACCGGTTGAAGACCAGCATCCAGGAAGCAGCGCGCGGTTTTCCGGACGAGTAACTCACCCCGGTACGGCTGAAGCAGTTTTTGACGACCGAAGCGGGTCGATAATCCCGCGGCCAGCAGAATCCCGGCGATCAGGCGAGTGCCGCGGCTTTGAGCTCCTGGTCAACGCAACTCGCAAAGCGCTGTGCCATCCGCTGCGCGACCTCCTGCATGATGCCGGTGCGCCCGAACTGGGCCACGACGCCGCTCACCGACAGGTCGGTATTCATGACGACACTGGTCCCCTTCTCGCTCGGCTCGAGCTGCGCGGTCATCGTCGCCGACGCGCCACCGCGTCCGCGGGTTTCGTTGCCGGCAGCCTTGATGGCCACCGTGTGCGTCGCCTCGTCCATGCTCTCGATGGTGATCTGGCCTTTGTACGAAACGCCGATCGGCCCTAATTTGACTTCCACCTTGCCGGCGTAGGTCTTGTCATCGATCACTTCGGTGAGGGACGCACCCGGGACGCAGTGGGCGATCTTCGGGACATCGAGGAGGTAGGCCCAAGCGGCCTCTACGGGGGCTGCCAGCTCGAACCGGGTGGTGATCACCATGGCCTTAGCCTACTGATTTGGTTGGCTGCCTGGCAGCGCAGAGATGAAGCGGCCGGCACCCGAGCGGTTGCCGGCCTTCGAGCGCCTGTTGCGCCGAGTCTACCGCGCTTCCCCTCCCCCGGGGAGGGCAGGGTGGGGGGCATCAGGAGACCGTGATCGGTGTGCCAGGGTCCACCAGGTGGATCCAGGTGAGGCCTGGCGGAAGGTGCATCGGATTGCCATCGGCCGCGAGGATCTTGAGCGGCTGCTCGGCATTGGTGAGGTCCCATTTCGCCGTGTAGCGATGACCCTGAGTGAAGACGTCGGCCGGGCCGGTCCCCTGCAGGTTAAAGTCGACGGCCGGCGCGCCCAGCACGTCGGTGAATCCTGCGTCGTGGTGCGCCACCTGGACCAGGATTACGTTCACCGGTTTGATCGGCTGGCCGGTGTTCTTGTCGATCAGCGGTCCCAGTTCAGTTCCATAGGCATAGGCGGTCTCCGCGGCGGAATAGGTGTAGGTCACGCGATGGAAGTTCGTCTGGTCGAACACGATGCGGTTGGCCGCCGCGGGAGCCGGGCTGGCGGGCGGTGTGCCCGGAGCCGGCAGCTGATAGGTGACGCGTGGGGCGTACTTTTGCACGCCCTCGGCCAGGCGGTCGCCATCCGTGTAGAGGTTGTGCGGCGCGCGCCGGCTCGGGTCACGGGAGAAGTAGATGCCGCCATCGCTGCTCTCGCTGAGCGCCGGGATGTGCTCCGCCGCGATCATGTCCAGCACCCTTTGATTGGCGCCCGAAAAGAAGATCACGCCGTGGTAGGCATGCCAGAGGTGAATCGTGACCGGGCGGGCGCTGCGCACGGGCTCGATCCGCTGGTTGCCTGAGGGCTTGAAGTAGATCACGGTCATCCGGGTGATCCCACCTTCGGCCAGGTACTCGTAGACCAGGTCAGCCTGCTGCAGCCCGGCCTGCGGCCTGGCCAGGATCGAGTTCTCGATCTGCACCATAGCGGGGCCGGGCCGGCCCGGGGTCGGCGTCGGGGTCGCGATCGGATTGGCGCTCGTTCCACAGGCGGCCAGCAGGCTCAACGTCAGACCGCAGGCCAGCATGGAGAAACGGCGGTCCAAATACTTCACTGGTAGCCTCAGTATAAGAAAAGGCGATAGTGTAGCCCGCGTCTTCTCGTGGTAGGTTTCAAGCGATGCTTCCGCACGAAATGCTCCAGAGCCAGACGCAGATCGAGCGCTCGCTGCTCAGCCGGACGATGGGCTGGTTGGCACTTTCGCTGGCGCTCACGGTCGGCGGGGTCTACCTCTACGGCTCCGGCGCGGTTCCCCAGAACATCCCCTGGATCCTCTATTTCATCCTCGCCATCGGACTGATTTTCGGGATCCAGGCGGCCGCCACGCGGAATCACACCCTCGCGGCTGGTTTGCTCGGTGTCTTCTCCGTAGTGGAGGGCCTCTTCATTGCCCCCGTGATCTACCTCTACCTCCAGGTCAATCCGGACGCCGTTGGTCAGGCGCTACTTGGCACGGTCGGCATCTTCATGGTGGCCGCGGCGGTGGTTTACCTGACCAGCATCAACATGGCCGCCTGGGGCAAGTACCTCCTCGGCGCCTTGCTCATCGGTATCCTCGCCAGTCTCGCGACCCTGATCTTCCGCCTGCCAATCAGCCAGCTGGCGATCAGCGCCTTCCTCGGCATCGTGTTCGTCGGCCTGACCTTCTTCGACTTCTGGCGGGTGAAGGCGCAGCGCGCGGGCGACAACAACTCGCTGCTGCTGGCGCTCAGCCTCTACCTGGATTTCATCAACCTCTTCCTCATCCTGCTGCGCATCTTCGGCGGCCGCCGCAACTAATTCAGCAATCGGCCGGCCGGTGTCCCGAACGTTTGCCTAGGCAGCGATGCCGATCTTGCGCAGGGCGGGACCGAGTTCGCGCAGGTCGCGCTTGTGGCGTTCCCGCCAGTCAAGGATGAGGTCGGCGAAGGCCGACTTGGACAACCGTTCGCGGCGAACGGCGTTGGTCTTCGGGTCGGTGATCTCCAGCTCCACCCAGACGACGCCGGACGAAACCAGGCGCGCAGGGTAGTCGTTTTCTTCGATCAACCGAATCAGCTCAAGCTCTCCAAGCATTTCCATCCACCTCGACGAAAACACGGTTCCGACGGCTCTTATTCGTACCCAACGGGGATTCCCCGCAAATCCGTCACGGTTTGAAATCAGGCCGTCGCCGGATGCAGAAAGACCCCCGGTAAACTGAGCGGGTGCTGGCCGATCTCCACATGCATTCCACGGTCAGTGACGGCTGGCGCGATCCCGACGAGGTGGCCCACCTGGCCGCTGACCACGGCGTCCGGGTGATGGCGCTCACCGACCACGACACTTTTTACGGCGTGGGCCGGGCGCGAGCGGTGGCGCACCGTCGCGGCCTCGGCTATGTGACCGCCCTCGAGGTCACCACCTTCCCGCCCAACCAGATGCGCCACATCCTCGGTCATGGCGTCGACCCCAACCATCCGCAGCTGCTCGCCATCCTCGATCGGACCCAGGGCGTGTTCCGCAAGCAGACGGAGGCCTGGATCCGGGTGCTGGAGGAGCGTGGCATCGGTCGCGAGTTGGGGCTGGGCGCCTTTGCCTTTAAGCCCACCGTGATGCCAGGCGCGGTGCTCAAGCTCGTCCTGCAGCACGGGGTGATGACCGAGCCCGAGGCCTGGGCGAGCGTGCGCAAGGCGGTCGATTTCATGCCGCCCGAGGTCTACGCCCCCCTCCCCTCCCCCCGCGAGGCGATCGACGCCATCCACGCCGCGGGCGGCCTGGCCGTGCACGCCCATCCCGGCTCCGTTCCGGACCAGGCGCTGATGAAAGAAGTGCTGCCGATGCTCGACGGGCTGGAGGTCTACACCCGCCGGCACAAACCCGAACAGATCCCTGTCTACGAGGAGCTGGCCCGCCAGCACGGGCTGCTGATGACGGTCGGCACCGACTATCACGGCTTCAACGGCGACGACTACGTCGCTCCGAAACAGGTGATCGATATCCGTTACCTGGAAAAGCTCGGCTCCCGCGTGGAGTGGCCGGCGGTGGAGCAGGCGAGCTGAGCCCCACGCTGGTCGCGGCCCCGGTGGCCGATGCCCGGGCGGCGCTGCTCGAGCTGGGCGGCCGTGAATCGACCGGCGTCGCCGCCGCCATCGAGGGCCTGGCGGCTGAGCCCGCCTTCCAGGTGATGGCATCCGCATCGCTGGCGGCCCGGCCGCAGTGGGCGGGGCTGGTCGACGACCTCTTCGAGCGGCCCCTCTTGAAGAATGCCAGGGCGGGCCTGCGCAATGCCCTGATGTCGACGCTGACCGGCGACACCCTGTACCGAAACGTCTTCTTCTCGTTCGCCGACGCCGTCATCCTCTGGCACTACGGCCACACCCAGGAGCGAACCGGCAGTGCCCGACTCGACGCCACCTACGATGCGTTGCAGCGGCTGCTGGCTGGAGCCGACGACTTCGTGAAGACCGCGCCACCGACGGTCGAGCCCGATGTCGAGTACTTCCACCGGCTGCGACGCGTGCGGCTTACGCGCGACAACGCCTATCCCTTGCTGCGGCGGGCCGGGCGTCTGCTGGGCGCGGTCGAGGCGGAGGTCACACAGGAGAGGCTGCACACCGTGCGCGGCAGCATGCTGACCAGCTACGTGACGTTCAGCGCGCAGGTGATCGCCATGGCACGCGCGCTTCGCGCGCAGCGTGACGCGATCGACCGCACGGACGTCCTCAGCGGACTGCGCGCGATCACGACCCTGCTGGCGACGCCGCCGGCTGCGCTGGCGGCCTGACCGACAGCCGGGGCAGCGTCACCCCGAGGCCGATCATGGCCAACGCCCCGAGGGCCATTGGCAGCAGAGCCAACCGGAAGTGGCCGCTCCAGTCCCACGCAAAGCCGCCAACGGCCGGGCCGAAAAATGCCGCCCCGTAGCCAATCGTCAACATCAGACCGGTCGTGCGGGCGACCTCCGAGGGGGCCATCAGCGCGGGTAGACCCAGGTTGAGGATGAAAGCCATGCTACTGCCGGCGCCTGCGATCCCGGCCCAGATCGGTGCCGTCTCCACCGGCGCCAGGATGTAGCCGGTGACGCCGACGACGGATCCCAGTCCAGCGAGAACGAAAGGCCATCGCCGTCCGACCAGCAGATCCGCGGCGATCGTCAGCAGCAGGCTGATCGGCAGTTGCATGAAGTTGAGTAGGCCGAGTGTGACGGGAATCAGGTTATGGGCGTGCCGCGCGTCGAGCGTGTCAGGGATCCAGGTATTCATGCCGAAGTACACGATGCTGGCGGTACCCATCAAGAGGCCGATGCGCAGCATGGGGCCACTGCGCCAGTCAGGAAACCATGCCGCGCCAATCTGGGGACTCGTTTTCATCGTTGGCGTGAACGCCAACCAGAGCAGCAGCACCATGGCGGCCGGCAGGGCCCAGATGGCGAGCGCACCCTGCCAACCAAGGGGATTGAGCAGGAATGGCAGGGTCACGGTCGCCGCGATGACCTCGCCCACGAAAATGCCGTTCGTGTAGATGGCGATGCCGCGACCGATCCGCTCGGGCAACCAGGCCTGCACCAGGCTCGGAACGGCCGGTTGGCTGACCGCGATGCCCAGAGACAGCACCACCGTGAAGATGAACAGTGCCGCGGCGTTGGGAAAGGCGCCACGAAGCGCGGTGCCCACGGCGAGGAGTGCAAGTCCATAAGTGACCGCCTGGCGCGCTCCAACCCGGCTCACCAGGTAGGCGCCCGGGATTGCGCCGACGGCCATGATCAGGACGGGCAGGGATGTCAGCAGCCCGGCGGCACTATAGGAAAGCGCCAGCGCATGGTGGAGTGCGGGCAGGGTCGGGGGGACACTCAGGACCACCGTGCGCAGGTTGATGCCGACCAGCCACAGCAGCGCCAGAATCAGGACACCGGGCGTCGCCCGACGCGAGTGGCGCGTTAGTGCCATACGAGCGTTTGAGACGTTACGGGCGGGACCCCACTAGAGACCGCCGACGGTCAGCTCCTCGATCAGGACCGTGGGGCTGCCGCAGAAGCCGCCGGCGAACATGAAGCGCAAGTCATCGGCCACCGCGACGATCTTCTGCATCAAGGCAATCACGTTGCCGGCGACGGTCAGTTCCTTCACCGGCCTGGTCAACTTTCCGTTCTCGATCCAGTGGCCGGTCAGGCCCAGCGAAAACTCCCCGGAAACCGGATTGACGGTGTTCAAGCCGGACAGCTGGGATACGTGCACCCCGTTGTCAACGCGCGCCAACAGAGCGTCGCGCGAGAGCTCACCCGGGGTCAGCACCAGGTTCGAGACGCCAACCTCCGGCACGCTCTTGTAAGAGCGCACGGCACTCCCGGTCGAGGCGCTGTTGGTCCGCTTCGCGGTGTAGGTGTTGTGCAAGTACCCCTTGAGGACGCCGCCGGCGATCAACTCGGTGCGGCGCGCCGGCACACCCTCGCCGTCGAAGGGCCGGCTGGCCAGCCCCTCGGGCAGCCGCGCGTCGTCGGTGATGGTCACGATCGGTGCGGCCACGTTTTCGCCGACCTTGCCGGCGAGCAGCGAACGCCGCTTGATCACGGCATCAGCACTGAACGAACTGGCCAGCACCCCGAGAATCATCGCGGCGGCGTGCGGGTGCAACACCACCGGCACGATCGCCGTCGGCACCGGCTTGGCCCCCAGCAACCCGGCGGCGTTTTCGACCGCCTCCTGCACGACGCCGGCCAGGTCCAGCTCCTCCATATCGCGGCCGTGGGTGAAGGCGAAACCCGACTGCATCTCCGAATCCTGTTCCGCAATCGTCTCCAGCACGCCGTAGGCGACCGTGCGCTCGAAAGACGCCTGTAGCCCGCGCGAGTTGTAGATCTCGACGTGGCCGGTGCCATCGCTGTACACCGCGTCGCCGACGCGGCGGACGCGCGGATCGAGCGAGGTCGCGCGTCGCTCCATCTCGAGCGCGAAGTCGATCTTCCGCTGCGGCTCGAGGCGGCCCAGTGCCGGCGAGGCCAGCCCCGGGAGCGGGTCCGCGGCCAGCGTCTGGGGCAGGACGTTGGCCTCGTCATCGTGGTTGAAGCGACCGTTCTCCAGCGCCTCATCGACCAGTCCGTCGAGCGCGGCGGGATCGGTGTCGGAGCTGTAAGAAAAACCGACGCGATGCTCTCGAAACGTTCGCACGCCGATCCCCCGGCTCTCGGCCGAGACCAGCGACTCGATCTCACCCTTGTAGACGCGAACGGTGAACTCGGTTCCGCGGGAGATATAGACTTCGGCATCCTCGGCGCCGCGCGCTTTACAGCGCGCCAGGACGCGCTCGCCGATCGGGTTCACGGGCGCATCGCGCCGCCGCCTGCCACGCCGGTGCCGCCGACCGTCAGCTCGGAGATCCGGATGGTCGGCTGCCCGACCGACACCGGGACGCCCTGTCCTTCCTTGCCACAGGTGCCCGGGGCGAGCTTGAGGTCGTTGCCGACCATGTCGATCCTGTGCAGCGCCCGCGGACCGTTGCCGACAATGGTGGCGCCCCGCACCGCCCGTCCGATGCGGCCGCCCTCGATCATGTAGCCCTCGGTCACAGCGAAGACGAAGTCGCCGCTGGTGACGTCGACCTGGCCAGCCCCCAGCTTCTTGGCGTAGAGCCCATGCGGCGTGGCGGCGATGATGTCGTCCACCGAGTGTGCCCCGGCGGCGATGAACGTATTGGTCATCCGAGGGATTGGCAAATGCTGGTACGACTGGCGACGACCGTTACCGGTGACCGGGTGGTTCTGCTGGCCGGCACGCAGCCGGTCGTACATGTAGCTGACCAGGATGCCGTCCTGGATCAGCACGTTGCGCCGCGTGGGCACGCCCTCATCGTCGACCGCCAGCGTGCCCCAGCGGCTAGGCATGGTCCCGTCATCGATCGCGGTCACGATCGGGCTCGCCACCGCCTGGCCGATCTTTCCCACGAAGACCGTCGATCCCTTGCCCACGAAGTCCGCCTCCAGCCCATGGCCACAGGCCTCGTGGAACAGCACGCCGCCGAATTCGTTGCCGACGACGACCGCCATCTGACCTGCTGGCGACGGCGCCGCGTCGAGGAGCGCGACCGCCCGCTCGGCCGCGGCGCGCGCGTACTCGGCCGCCGAGGTCTCGTCGAAGAATTCGAAGCCGCGCTGCATGCCGGGCGCCTCCATGGCGGTCTGGATCTCGCCGTTGCGCTCCGCGACCGCATGCACCATCAGCCGTACACGAGTCCGCGAATCGGTATGGCGAGTCCCCTCCGAGGTCGCGACCAGCACCTCCTGGGCGCTCTGCCCGTAGCCAACGGCGACTTGCCTGATGGCGCCGCTCACCTGGCGAGCAGCCTGGTCGGCCTCGAGGAGCAGCTCGATCTTCGCCGCCGGTCCCACCGTGTCGGGCGGAACCTCGATCCGCTGCGGCTGACGGGGCGCACCCACCAGCTCGCCGAAGGCAAACCGGCCGCCGCCCCGTCGTCCCACCTGCGCCGCGAGATCGGCCGTCTTGAGCAGGCCGTCCTCGGACAGGTCCTCGGTGTAGATGTAGCTGACCGTGCCCTGGTGGATGATGCGTAAGCCTGCACCCAGGTCATTCCCGGAGCTGACACGTTGCACCTTGCTCTCCTCGACGCTGATCGATTGATTTCGCTTTCGCTCCACAAAAAGCTCGACGAAATCGGCGCCCGACCTCAGCGCGCGCTTGATCACGCTGTCCACGAGGGATTGGTCGAGGAGCGGCATCAGCTTGAGTGTACCGGCCTTTTCCGTCGCCCTGGTCTTTCCGATGGCAGGAGTCGCATCAGTTCCTCGGCAACGGCGTCGAGGGGCTTGACGTTGCCCTCGGCTCGGCAGAGAATCAGCGCACCCTCCATCCCGGCGAGCGTGGCCAGCGCAATCGGCCTCGCACGACGCGCGGGAAGACCGACGGCCTCGAGTTCCTCGGCGAGCGTGGCCGCCCAGGTCCGAAAGGTGGCACGGACAACCTCCATCAGGTCCCTATCGTCTGGACCCGTGTCGATCGCCACGCCGGCCACCACGCAGCCCGCCGTGCCAGCCGAGGTCACGACCACCTGGCGCCACATGGCAATGAAACGTTTCATGACATCCGAGGGGCGGGATGGAGCTCCGGCGCGAAGATGAGCGAGGAGCCGCTCGGACGTCCATTGGATCGCGTCCTCCGCAAGCTGCCTCTTGCCGTCGGGAAAGTGGTGATAGATGGAACCGCGCGGGGCCCCGCTCTCGGCGAGCACATCGGAAAGGGAGGTCGCGCTTACGCCCCGAGAACGGATGAGCGAGGCGGCGCTGCGTACCATGCTCGCTCGGCTATCGGTTGCCATCAGCTGTCCTCTTGACTATGACGGTCATCATAGCGCATACTGGCGTGGCACTATGACGACCATCATAATCACCAAGGAGACACCCCATGCCCATGATTGACGTGTACGCCGTCGAGGGAACGTTTGATGACAAGCATGCCCTGGCCAAGGACCTCGCCGCTGCCGTGATGCGCTGCGAGCAGGTACCCAACATCTCGCTATTCAGCACTAACACCGCCGCCTTCATCCACGACCTGCCGGCCGACTCGTTGTCCAACGTCGCGGGTGACAGCAACTACGTCCGCGTCCAGGTGCTGACACCGGTCGGGGTGCTCGATCGTACCAAGCAGCTCGGCGTCGTCAAGGATTTGACCGACATCGTCGCCGCCGCCGCTGGTGACCCGACCTTGACAGCACGGACCTGGGTACTGCTCACGGAGTCACCCGAGGGCGGCTGGGGAGTCAGCGGCCACGCCAACACCGGGGCCGACCTGGCCGCGGCCGCCCGCGCCGAACTGACCGCGATCGCCGCCAAGAAATCCGGAGCCAAGTAATCCCCGGCGTGATCTTCCCCTCCCCCGCGTGCGGGGAGGGCAGGGTGGCGGCAGGGCTCAGAGTGGGGGGTTGCCTACTGGTTCGCGCACCATCCCGATGACCCACACGCCCAGGACCGCCAGCACGCCGGCGGTGGCGAGGAAAACCGACGAGTAGCCGAAGCTCGCCGCCAGCGTCGATCCCAGGAGCGGCCCGATCGCGTTGCCAACGGCCGTGGCGCTGCTGGTGAGTCCGTAGGCGGAGCCTCGGATTTCGGGCGGGGTCGACAGTCCCACGATCGCGTTGGTCGCCGGGATCAGCACCCCCGTGAAAATGCCGACGCCCGATCGCAACAGCAGGAACTGGCCGATGTTCTGGACGAACGCCTGCGGCAAGAAGAAGACGGCCGCGCCGAAGCAGGCGAAGATCAGGATCCGCCGGTAGCCGCTGCGATCGACCAGGCGGCTGTAGAAGACCGCGGCCAGTGCCGCGAAGACCGCAGTCGCGCCAAAGGCCAGGCCGGCATAGAGCTTGACCGGGTCGGTGGCCGACGAGATGCGCTCCACGTAGAGCGGAAGAATCGGAAACACGATCGCGGTGCTGAGCTGCACGAGGAGCAGCGTCACCATCAACGGCATCAGGGTTGGCGAGCGAAGCCCGCGTCCGAGCGTCTCGAAGAATCCCGGCCGTCGCGCCGTGGTGGGCGGAGTGTAGTGCTCGTGGACGAATTGCCAGACCAGCAGGCCGGAGACCGCGAGCATGGCGCCGGCGACGAAGAAGGTGCCGCGAATGCCGACCGCTTGTGCAATCAGGCCGCCCAGCACCGGACCGAAGGCGATGCCGACGTAGACACTCGTCTGCAGCTGGCCCATGCTGGCGGCGAGCCGGTCGCGCGGAACGATGGTCGCCACCAGCGCGGTGGCCGCCGCAATGGTGCCGGTGAAAACGCCCTGCAGGATGCGCAGGATGAGGAATTCCTCCACGTTCTGCACCAGCCCCATCAGCGCGATGATCAGTCCGCCGACCAGCATCGAGCGGAGCACCATGACTTTTCGGCCGTGCCGGTCGGCGAGCGCGCCCCAGATCGGGCTGAAGATCGCGAGCGAGATCCCGGTGCTGGTGACGAGCGCCCCCGACCAGAAGACGACGGCGCTGTCGGGATGGACGCCGATCTCCTTCAAGTAGAGCGGCAGAAAGGGCAGTACGAAGCCGAAGGCGAGCATCGCGGTCGCCTGCGCCACGCAGACGACGGTGAGGCTGGTCCGCCAGCTTGGGCTCACGTCTGCCGAGATGTGGCTCGGCGGGGCCGGCCGCGGCCTAAATCTCAGCCGGCGCCCTTCGCGTAGCTATGCAGCCCCACGATCCAGAGGTTGACGGCGTAGAGCGTGATCATGATGGAGACGAAGCCGGCGGTCGCAATCAATGCCGTGCGGCGTCCGCGCCAGGCGCGCAGGCTGTGCGCATGGAGGTAAATCGCGTAGACGATCCAGGTGATCGCGGCCCAGGTTTCCTTTGGATCCCAGCCCCACCAGCGGCCCCAGGCGTGCTCGCCCCAGACGGCCCCGGCCATGGTGCCGAAGGTCCAGATCGGGAAGCCGAGCAGGATGGCGCGGAAGGTCAGCCGGTCCAGGGTTTCCAGCGATGGCAACCTGGCGGCGATGGCCGAGCCGTTCAGCCAGGACTTGACGCTGGCGCTGCGGTCTTTGACGAGGTAGAGGGCGGCAAACACAAAGCTCGAGACCAGGATGCCGGAGGATGCCATCATGCTGGAGACGTGGATCTTCAGCCAGTAGCTCTGCAGCGCCGGCACCAGCGGCTCCGGCGATTGATAGAGGCCATAGCCGATCCCCATCAACATCACCACCACGAACAGCGCTAAGCCTCCGCCCAGCGACGCGACCGGCCAGCGGAGCGTCATCAAAAGGAAGGCCGCAACCGCGACCAGCGCCAGCATCGAGCTGTACTCGTACATGTTGGCCAGCGGGTAGTGGCCGTCGGCGAAGCCGCGCGAGATGATGGCCGCCAGGTGGATCGCGGCACCGGGCGCGACCAGGGCGACGGCGAGCCAGCGAAGCGCCTCCGTGCGGTAGGCGAAGAAGGCGAAATACAGGAACATGCCACCGACGTAGAGCGCCATGGCGGCGAAATACAAATGCAGTGAGAGGTCGGCAACGCTGCCGGGCAGCCGAGCCAGGTCGCCTCGGATCAAGCTGAAGGCGAGCAGGTAAAAGGCGAGCGGGACAAACCGCCAGAGCAGCGGCCCGCGCCGCCCCGCGACGGTCGCTTTGGCCGTCACCGGTTCTCTAACCGTCACCCGTGCCATCTCAGGCTCCGACCTTTGCCAGGCTCTTGGTGCCGACCGGGGTCAGCGGGATCATCTGCATGGCATCGTCGCGGAAGCGCACGCGCTGGAAGGTAATGCAGTTCACCGGGCAGTGGTCTTCGCAGATTCGGCAGTTGGTGCAGCGGTCGTAGTTGACCAGGATCTTGCCGGACTTGCCGCCGAACTCTTCACCAAGCACGGTGTTGCAGATCTCGACGAAGCCGCCACTCGAGGTGTCACGGCTCTCGCCGTAGACCACGACGTCGAGCGCCTTCTCCGGGCAGACGTCATCGCAGGCGCCGCAGAGGATGCAGGTCGACTCGTCAACGTGGTGGACGGTGTCGCACTGGAAGCAGCGCAGCGCGGCCGTGATCGCCTGCTCGTCGTTCCACGGCAGCTCGACCGGGCTCATATCCATCCGCTTGTCGGCGGGAAGGATGGGCGGCTCCTCGCGCAGGTAGTAGTCGGCTTCGCGATGGTCGTCGGTGGTCTCGATGACTGTCAACGGCTTGGCGTCGCGCGGCACGGCGGCCCCAAGGAGTTCGTTGATCGAGCGCGCCGTCCGGTGGCCCCAGGCGATGGCGTCGACGATGAACGAGGGCCCCTGGACGCAGTCGCCGCCGGCGAACAGCTTGTTGACTTTCGTATGTCCGCCGGTGTCGGCTTCGAGCAGCTTGCGCGGGGTCAGCGGCACGCCCTGGTCCTGGGGGAAGTCCATGATCTGGCCCGAGGCGAAGATCGCGTAACGGCAGGGAATCACGTGCTCGGTGCCGGGCAATTTCTGCACCGTGTTGATCAACAGCTTGCCGCTTTCGGGATCGAACTCGAGCTTGGTCTCGTCGACTCGGATGAACTCGACGCCACTCACGTGGCCGCTGTCGTCGGCCTTGATGGCGTTGACGATGACGCCGGTGTGCAGCGTCAGCCCGATCTCGCGCGCCTCCACCAGCTCGTTGCCAAAGGCGGGCAGCCGATCGGCCG
>VBIS01000087.1 GCA_005880605.1 Chloroflexota bacterium | reverse complement strand
CGGAGCATCAGCCGGGCACCCAGGGTGGCGAGCTGGCCCTCGAGCGGACCGGCCGTCGCATCCGCGGCGAGCGGCACGCGAGCCTGCGCCAAGATCGGGCCGGTGTCAACGCCCGCATCCATCTTCATGATGGTCACCCCGGTCTCGGTGTCGCCGCTGAGAATCGACCACTCGATCGGCGCGGCGCCGCGGTGTCGAGGCAACAAGGACGCATGGACGTTGAGCGTGCCCAGCCGCGGTGCGTTGAGCAGGCTCGCTGGAAGGATTTGCCCATAGGCCACCACGACCATGACGTCCGCACCGACGTCGCGAATCCTCGCCTGCGCGGCGTCCTCCTTGATGCGCTCGGGCTGAAAGACCTCCAGGCCAAGTTCCACCGCGAGCCGCTTGGTTCCCGATTGGAGCAATCGGAGTCCTCGGCCGGCGACGCGGTCGGGCTGGGTCACCACCAGCGCGATCTCGTGCCCGGCCTCCCGAAGCTGGGTCAACGTCGGCTGGCCAAATGAGGCCGTGCCCGCAAAGACGATGCGCAGCTTAGGCGCCGACGAGTTCCGCTTCTTTCTCCTGCTCCTGCGGCTCGACCTTACGCAGGGTCTCGAGACTGGTCAGCCGGTCGGTGAACAAGATACCGTCGAGGTGGTCAATCTCGTGCTGGATGGCCCGCGCCAGCAGGGCGTCGCCCTTGATCTTGACCGTCTTGCCCTGGCGGTTCAGGCCCCGCGCCACCACCTGCATGTAACGCTTGACCTCGCCCACGTAGCCGGGCACGGAGAGGCAGCCTTCCAGGCCGATCTGCTCGCCCTCCCACTTGACCATCTCGGGCTTGACCAGCGTATGCAGGTTGGTGTCGGTCTTGATCACCATCACCCGCAGCCCCACCCCGACCTGGGGCGCGGCCAGCCCGACGCCGGGCGCGGCCACCATGGTGTCAACCATGTCGTCGATCAGCTGGCGAGTGCTGCTGTCGACGCGCGGCACCCGCTTCGCCTTCTGGCGAAGGATCGGCGCTTCCTGGGTCAGGATGGGAAGGACAGCCATGATGAGTAACTTACATCGGGTCGACGTCGAGGCTCCAGCCCCGGCCGCGCGGTAAGCCGTCTGCCGCCCGGTGCAGATCGGCCCCTTTGAGGGTCACCTCGAAACGGAATTCGTCCTTGAGGCGATACACGAACGCGGGAGATGGTCCAAGGACCTCGATGTCGCCCAATTTGAGCAGCGCGATTGTAGCACGCAGATGTTCGGCAGCTGTCTTCGCCTCGAGCTCGGCGCGTGCCTCGTCACGATGCCCGTAGGTCGCCACGATCAGCTCGCCGAAGGGCGGAAATCGATAGGTGCGCCGGACCTCGAGCTCTTCGCGGTAGAAGCCGCGATAGTCGTGGTACCGGGCGTGGCGAATGGCAGGATGGTCGGGTGTGTAAGTCTGGATGAACACCTGCGATGCGCCCGTCCCCCGCCCGGCGCGGCCGGCAACCTGGGTCAGCAGGCTGAAGGTGCGCTCGGAGGAGCGGTAATCCGGGAAATGAAGGCCGGTATCGGCATTGACCACGCCAACGGTTGTGACGCGCGGCAGGTCGAGCCCTTTCGCGACCACCTGGGTGCCGACGAGGACGTCGGCCTCACCGGAAACCATACGGTCGAACACGAGGTCCGCGGCATCCGCCGTTTTCATTACGTCGCGGTCAAGCCGGAGCACGCGGGCCGACGGGAACAAGGCGCGAACCTCGTGCTCGACCCGCTCGGTGCCGATGCCGAAACTCTTGATGTAGCGGCTTCCACATGCCGGACAGCGCCGCGGCATCGGCTCGTTGCTGCCACAGTAATGACACTGCAGCCGGTTCAAGCTGGCGTGGTAAACGAGGGCCACGCTGCAATGCGGGCACTCACGCACCGCGCCGCAATCACGGCACAGGACGAAGGTCGCCAGGCCTCGCCGGTTGAGAAACAGGATCGACTGCTCCTGCCGATCCAGCGAGCCGCCGATAGCGGCCTGCAGCTCGCGGCTCAGCGGGGAGAACTGCTGAGCGGCAAGTTCCGCCCGCATGTCAACGATGGTGACCGGAGGCAGGGCGCGTCCCTGCGCGCGGTGCGGCAAGTCGAGCAAATGCTCACGGCCCGAGAGCGCGGCATTGTAGGTCGCGACGCTGGGTGTGGCGCTCCCGAGCACCAGCACCGACCGCGTGCGCCGCGCCAGCCAGCGCGCGACCGTCGGCGCGTGGTAGCGCGGCATCCGCTCTTGCTTGAAGGCCGACGACTCTTCCTCATCGATCAGGATCAATCGCAAGCGCGGCAGCGGCGCAAAGACCGCGGCGCGCGGCCCGATCACGATGTCTGCTTCGCCCCGCCGGATGCGCCACCACTCCGCCGCCCGCTCCGCCTCGGTCAAGCCGCTATGCAAGACGGCGAGCCGGCCCGGAAAACGCGCGGCGAAGCGGCCGACCGTCTGCGGTGTGAGCGCGATCTCGGGCACCAGCACCAGGGCCTGGCCACCGGCCGCGAGCACTTCGTCCAGGAGCGCCAGGTAGACCTCCGTCTTGCCGCTCCCGGTGACGCCGTGCAAGAGGAACACCTCCGACTCCTGCCGGGCGATGGCGACACTGATCCGTTCCCGCGCCGCCAACTGCGCCGGCTCGAGCTGGATGGCCGCGGAAACCGTCACCGCATTCGCCTTCTGGAGGATCCGGCTCTGGCGACGGCGCTTGACTGTCCGGCGCACCACGGCGCGGACTCGCGGCGGCACGACCGCACGAATCACCTCGTCGAGCGGCACGAGGTAATGCGACGCGACGAAGCCGGCCAGCTCCACGAGCGCGGCGGGCAGCACCGGCTCGGCATCGATCATCGCCTTGATCGGTTTCAGCTCCAGCACCGCCGGCGCCTGGTCCAGGGCATAGACGAATCCGGTCACCGATCGCTTGCCGAAGGGGACCCGGACGCGGTGGCCGACCTCGATCAGCCCGATCAGCTCGCCCGGGACGGCATAGTCGAACAAGCCGCTATGGCTGCCGACGCGTGCATCGACCGCGACCTGCGCGACCTGGCGGACCGCGGTCTCAGCTACCGCGGTTGCGGCAGGCGTCAATGGCATCCCAGATCCGTCCGGCTACCTCCCACTTGGGCAGCCGCGGGACCTCAGCCACGACACCCGATGAGCCCACGATGGTGACGGCGTTGTAGTCGCTGGCCAGGCCCTGGCCGTCGACCCCTACCTGGTTGGCGACGACCATGTCCAGGTCCTTGGCAGCCAGCTTCTGTTGCGCCTGGGATCGAAGGTCCTCCGTCTCCGCGGCGAAGCCCACCCGGAACAGTCCGGGACGGCGCCCGAGCGATTTCAGGATATCGACATTCGGCCGCAGGTGGAGATCCAGCGGCTTGTCGGTTCGCCGAAGTTTCGAGGGCGCAATCGTGTCCGGAGCGTAATCGGCCACCGCCGCCGCCATCACCAGGACGTCCGCTCCAACCGAGGCGCGCTCCAGCGCCGCCAGCATCTCCTTGGCGCTGCCAACCGCGACCTCGTCGATACCCTCGGGGTTCGACGCCACGGTCGTGACCAGGGTGACCGCCGCGCCGCGGGCCGCCGCCACCTCCGCCAGGGCGCGCCCCATCTTGCCGCTGGAAAAGTTCCCGACATATCGCACCGGGTCGACCGCTTCCCGGGTCCCGCCGGCGCTGACCACCACCCGAACCCCGTCGAGGTTGCGGCGCTGGACGAGCACCGCCTCGAGGACGGCGACGATGCGCTCGGGCGCGGCCAGCCGGCCCACGCCGACCTTCCCCGAGGCCAGCCGGCCGCTCGCCGGCTCGACGATCACGGCATGGCGCGACTGCAGCGCCGCCAGGTGATCCTGCGTCTGCGGGTGCGTGAACATCAGGTCATTCATCGCCGGGGCGATCAAAAGCGGCGCGCGGCTCGCCAGCACGGTGCCCGACACGATCTCGTCGGCGATGCCGAGCGCCAGCTTGGCGATGGTGTTGGCGGTGGCCGGAACCACCCCGATGACCTCCGCCCATTCCGCCAGCTTGATGTGGGTTTCCCCGCCGGCTGTGGCCGCCAGCCAGTCGGCGGCGACCGGATGGCCCGACAGCGCTTCGAAGGTGAGGGGCGTGACAAACCGCGTCGCCTCCGGCGTCATCAGCACCCGCACCTGCGCATCGGCTTCGGTCAATAGGCGGAGACACTCGATCGCCTTGTAGGCGGCGATGCCACCACTGACCGCCAGGGCGACTCGGCGGCCTTTGAGCCGGCCCTCCCTCATACCGGCGCTTGCCGGCGGGCGTGCTCCGCGGCGATCATGGCCAGAATCTCGCGCGCCGTCTCATCGACGTCGCGGTTACACACCACATGCTCATAGTCTTTCGCCAGGCCAAGCTCGATCAGCGCCTCGCGTTGACGGATGGCCAGTGCCCCCGCCGACTCGGTCTTGCGGCCGGTCAGGCGGGTCAGCAGCTCTTCGGTCGACGGCGGGGTGATGAAGATGAACAGCCCGTCAGGTTTGCGCTTGCGGACGAAGGTGGCGCCGTGGACGTCGATCTTCAGAATGATGTCCTCGCCTCGGTCGAGCACTTCCTCGACGCGGCGCCGAGAGGTGCCGTAGTACTCGTCGTAGACCCTGGCCCACTCGAGGAACTCCTTCTGCTCGATCAAGCGAAGGAACTCGGGCTGGGTGACGAAGGTGTAGCTATGGCCGTCGACCTCTCCCGGTCGCGGCGCCCGCGTGGTGTACGACACCGAGTACTTCAGGTGGGGCGCCAGCTCGAACAGGCGCCGCAAAACCGTATCCTTCCCCACTCCGCTTGGACCGGAGATCACGATCAAGAGCCCCTGCTTGGGCTGGGTCATCTGATCACCGCATTTTACGTTGGGACAGCGAATTCCACGCCAATTCGAAATCGTCCGGCGGGCGGCTCTCCCAGGTGATGGCCTTCCCGGTTCGTGGGTGCCGGAGCGTGAGCGCTTCGGCATGGAGGGCGGGTCGGGCGATCAGCAGCGAGCGGCGGCCGTAGACGGGATCGCCCAGAACCGGGTGATGGATATAGGCGAGGTGGACACGGATCTGGTGCGTGCGGCCGGTGCCCAGCGTCACCGCCAGAAGCGAGTGACCGTCCGCCACCGCGAGTCGCCGGAACTCGGTGGTGGCCTCGCGTCCGCCGGCCACCACCGCCATCCGCTGCCGGTTCTTGGGATCGCGGGCGATGGCGGCTTCGATCCGAGCCGCCTGGTCGGCGACCTCGCCCACCACGATCGCGCGATACCGACGGGTCATGACGCGTTCCTGGAGCTGGCGCGCCAGCTCGCGGTGCGCCTGGTCATTCCGCGCCACCACGATCAGACCGGAGGTATCCCGGTCGAGCCGGTGCACGATGCCCGGGCGCTCCACGCCGCCGATCGTCGACCAGCCCGGCCCGCGGCCAAGCAACCCATGGACCAACGTGCCGGTCGAATGGCCGGGTCCAGGGTGGACCACCAGTCCCGCGGGTTTGTCGATCACGACCAGATCCTCGTCCTCGTACAGGACGCGAAGATCCATCGATTCGGCCTCGAGCCGGCTGGGCGCGGTGGCCGGCACCTCCCAACTGAGGCGATCGCCCGCGTGGAGCTTGGTGGCCGCGCGCGCCGGCGCGTCGTTGAGGCGGACATGCCCGTCGACGATCAATCGGTGGACCTGGCTTCGGCTCTGTCCAGAAAGCAGCCCGGCCAGGTACTGATCGAGGCGAGGGGCGTCGGCCGTGACGATGTGCTGCGCCGCCTCGCTCAAGCCCGCCGCGATCGGCCGCTCCGCCAGACGGTGCCGACCAGGAGCACGGCCACCCCCACGGTGATCGCCGAGTCCGCCACGTTGAAGATCGGCCAGTGCGGTACCTGGATGAAATCGACGACCGAACCCTTGACCCCCCGATCGTAGGCGTTGGCGATGGCGCCGCCAAAGACGAGCGCCAGGCCGAGCCGGGCCGGCCAGTCACGCGCGGGCAGCCGGCCGTAATAGAAAAGGATGGCGACCATGACAACCGCCGAAATCAGCAGGAAGCCCAGGGTGAAGTTCTGAAAGAGGCCGAAGGCCGCCCCTGCATTTCGGGTCACGGTGAGATACAGCACGTGGTCGAGGACCTGGCGTGGACCGTAAGGAACGCCGAAGTGACGCTCCACGTAGATCTTCGTGATGCGGTCGACAATCACGACGACGGCCGCGATCACCGCCAGCAGCCCGTAGCTGCGGAGCCGGCTCAGTGCGAGGCCACCCGAACGACGCTCACTCTGAGGCTGTGCCCCTCGATCTGCAGCGTTTCCACGGAGGCCCCGTTCGGTGCCCCACCGCGCGCGATCGCCACGGCCAGCGTTTCGGTGGCGATGTAGTCGCGCCACCGCTCGAGCGCCTCGGCGAGGATCCCGTCACCCTCGTAGTAGAGGCGAATCCGGTCCTCGACGGCGAAGCCCGACTGCTTGCGCAGCTCCTGAATCTTGCGGACCAGGTCGCGGGCGAGGCCCTCGAGCTTCAGCTCGGGACTGATCTCCGTATCGAGCGTCAGGCTGCCACCCTCACCCTGATATCGCGCAGCCTTGATGTTCAACTCCTCGAGCAGGATGCTTTCGAGCTCGGGGTTGAGTTGCTTTTCGGCGATGGTCACGGCGAGCAACGGCTGGCGCACCTTGATGCCCGCGGTATTACGTGCGGCCAGGCCGGTCGCGACCAGCCGTCGCACGACGGACATCTGTTTGCGCAGTTCGTCGTCACGCCAGTCGGCCGCAGGTACTGGCCAGTCGCTCAGGTGGACGCTCTCGGGTTGGCCACCTTTGCCCGCCGCCAGGTTCTGATAGATCGTCTCCGAAACGAACGGCATGAAGGGAGCCAGCAGCTGCGCCAGGCTGACCAGCACCTGGTAGAGCGTCTGGTAGGCGCTTCGCTTGTCAGCGTCGGATTCCGATTTCCAGAAGCGGCGACGCGAGCGTCGAACGTACCAGGTGGACAGGTCGAGCACGAACCCCTCCAACCGTCGAGCCGCCGTCGGTGGGTCGTACGCCTCCATCGCCTTCTCAACGTCCGCAATCGTTACCGCCAGCTCGGCGAGCAGCCACCGGTCGAGCAGCGCCCGGTCGCGAATGGGGACTGCCGCTCCTTCGGGGTCAAAGCCATCGAGCCGCGCGTAATTGGCGAAGAAGCCGTAGGTGTTCCAAAGGATCAGCATGAAGCGGCGGATCACATCTTGCACCGCTGGAAGATCGAAACGGTAGTCGTTGCCGATCGCAACCGCGGAGAAGAAATACCACCGGGTGGCGTGCGCGCCGAACTTAGACATCACCTCCATAGGGTCGACCGAGTTTTTGAGTGACTTGCTCATCTTTCGGCCCTGCTTGTCCAGAACCGTTCCATTGACGATCACGTTCTTGAACGCCGGCTGGTCGAACAGCATGGTGCCGATGGCCAGCAGGCTGAAGAACCAGCCGCGCGTCTGGTCGAGACCCTCGGCGATGAAGTCCGCCGGGAAGCGCTCTTTGAAGAGTTCCTGATTCTCAAATGGGTAGTGATATTGGGCCATCGGCATTGACCCGGAGTCGAACCAAACATCGATCAAGTCGGGGACGCGACGCATAGTCCCGTCGCACTTCTCGCAAGGCAGCGTCACCCGGTCGATATAGGGTCGATGCAGGTCATCGTTCACGGTGAGACCGAGCTCAGCGACTGAACCGATGCAGCGACTCTCGTCGCACTTCTCACAAACCCAGACGGGCAGCGGGGTCCCCCAATATCGCCACCGGGAGAGTGACCAGTCGACGAGCGTTTCCAACCAGTTGCCCATCCGGCCCGGGCCGACGTGGGACGGAACCCAGTTCACCACGCCGTTGTTGCGCAGCAGCTGGTCCTTCACCGCCGTCGTCTTGATGAACCACGAGGTCAGCGCGTAGTAAAGCAGCGGTGTCCCGCAACGCCAGCAGAACGGGTAGGTGTGCCGGATCGTCTCCGCTCGGTACATCAGGCCCCGCTCCGTGAGATCCTCGATGATCTTCGGGTCAGCCTTCTTCACGAACAGCCCGGCGAAGGGCGTGACTTCGGGCCGAAATCGACCGGCCAGATCGATGACATGGCGAACCGGGATCCCTTTCTTTAATGAGAGATCGAGGTCGTCGACGCCGTACGCCGCGGCGGTGTGGACGATGCCGGTGCCATCTTCCGTGGACACGAAGTCCGCATCCACGACGAAGAACGCAGGTTTATCGGGTACCAGGTACTCGTAGAGCGGCTTGTACCGTTTGCCCAACAGGCTCTTCGCATCGACATCGCCCTCGACCTGGTACTCGCCCTGGAGAATCGAGAGGCGCGCCTTTGCCAGGATGTAATGTTCATCTCCCTGGCGTACCCGCACGTACGGAATATCGAGACCCACAGCCAGTGCCACGTTGCCGGGGAGCGTCCAGGGGGTCGTCGTCCAGGCCAGAAAATATGTCTTCGGCTCGTCTTCTAGTTCGAACTTCACGTAGACCGACGGATCTTCGACATCATCTCGATAACCTTGGGCCAGCTCATGGCTCGACAGTGGCGTCTGGTCCCGGGGACAATATGGGACAACTTTGAACCCCTGGTAGAGCAGGCCTTTGTCCCAGAGTTGCTTGAGAATCCACCACACGGTCTCCATGTACGTCGTGTCGAGGGTGCGGTAGGCCTTGTCGAGGTCCACCCAGTAACCCATCCGCTCGGTCACCTCGGCGAACTGATCGATGTACTTGAAGACGCTCTCCCGGCAGAGCTTGTTGAAGGCCTCGACACCAAACTTCTCGATGTCCTGTTTGCCGGTGAACTTCAGCTGCTTCTCGACCTCGATCTCGACCGGCAAGCCGTGCGTGTCCCAGCCCGCCTTTCGCTCGACGTAATAGCCGCGCATCGTCTTGTACCGCGGAAAGAGGTCCTTGAGGGCACGCGACAGGACGTGATGGATTCCGGGGGGATTGTTCGCAGTCGGTGGGCCCTCGTAAAAGATGAACGGTGGCCTTCCCTCGCGCTGCTTGAGGCTCTTGTGAAAGATATCGCGTTCCTTCCAAAAGCGAAGCACCTCGAGTTCCAATTCGGGGAAGCCGGCGCGCGTCGAAACCTCTTGGAACATGGACGCCAATTCTAAGCGGTAATCAGCCGAGGAACTGGCCGAGGACGTAGAGCACCGCGATCGCGATCATGGGCGAAAAGTCGATGCCCAGGCCGGTCGGGATCAATCGCCGGAGCGGACCGAGGATGGGCTCCGTGACATCCACCAGGAATCCCATCATCGTGCCGTGGTAATCGCGAATGAACCAGGACGCGGCGGCGCGCACAAAGATGGCAAAGATGAACAGGTAAATCAGGACCTGCGCGAAGGTGTGGAGGTAATTGATGGCGGTATGCACGAAAAGCTCAGCGCGGTCCGAAGAGCGCGCGGCCCAATCGTAGCATCGTGGCTCCTTCCTCAATGGCGATGGCGTAGTCGTCCGTCATCCCCATCGACAGGACCGGCAGGGGCACCCCCAGCTGCTGGCTCGTCGTGTCGCGCAGGGCCACCAGCTCGCGGAAAACCGGCCGCACCTGCTCGGGGTCGGCCACCATGGGGGCGACCGTCATCAATCCGCGGAGCCGTAGATGCTGGGCCCCATGGACGGCTCGGGCCACCGCCGGCAGGTCCGCCGGCAACGTTCCGGTCTTTTGCGGCTCTTGCGCCACGTTGACTTCGATCAGGACGTCGAGTGGTGACTCGAGACGATGGTCGAGCGCCTCGGCCAGCCCGACGCCGTCGATCGACTGCACCATCCGAAAGCGGCCTTCGATGAACTTGATCTTGTTGGTTTGCAGGTGGCCGATGAGGTGCCAGTCGAGATCGGCTGGGCCGACCTCCTCGATCTTGGGCAAGGCCTCCTGTACCCGGTTTTCGCCAAGCTGTGTGAGCCCGAGCCCGATCGCCTCACGGATCCGTTCGACCGGCAGCGTCTTGGTGACTGCCACCAACACGACCTCACCCGGATCGCGCCCGGCGCGCTCCGCACTGCGGGTGATCACCTGGCGGACGCTGCGGAGGTTTGCTTCCAGTGATTCAGTCATCGCTCACGACGCAACCACAACGGAGAGGAAGCGCCCCACGCGGCCGCCTCGATGGGAGAACCACCGGTCCTGTTCGCGAGTACACCAGCCGGCGCCGTGGATCCGATCAGGCGCGACCCCGGCGTCTTCGAGCTGAAGCCGAAGCACGGCCTCGAGGTCGAGCCGGAGGTCGCCGCCGTTCGTCGCCAGGTAACGATCCTGCCGGCCATAGCGCGCCGAAAACTGCTGCCCGACATCGTCGCCGACCTGGTAGCAGCGCCCGCAAATACCAGAACACCCGCCAGGGTGCCACGCCAGCCCGCATGCGCACCGGCGACCACCCCGCGGCTTACGTCGACGAAGAGCAGCGGGAAGCAGTCGGCATGGTAGGTCACGATTGCCTGCCCCGGCACGTCGGTCGCCAGCGCGTCCGTCGAGAAGACGCATTGCCCCCCTTCCGGCCGCGCACGATGAAAGGTGGCAACGTTCGCCCCGTGCTCCTGCACCGTCATCAAGGCGCGGTCGAGGTCGAAGCCCACCTGCTCGGCGAGCTGCCGCCGCCGCTGGATGACACCCTCAGGATCAGCGGCGCCGGTGAGTCCCATCGACCCGAGGGCCACCGTACTGAAGCCATGCCGCGCCGGGAACCCGGCGACGCTGAGGACGGTGGCGAGCTCCACCATCGAGCGGCGTCAGCCTCGCTTTTCTCGGCTCAGGAGCTGATCGATCTCGTGCTTGACCTCCTGGAGGTCCATGAACGAGCGGTAGACGGAGGCAAAGCGGATGTAAGCCACCTCATCAAGGCCACGGAGCTTATCCATCACCAGCTCGCCGACTTCACGCGAGGGAATGTCGACCTTGCCCCGGGTTCGCAGCTCAGCCTCGATCTCGTCCACCACCCGCTCGATCGTGCTGTGCGAGATCTCCCGCTTGGTGGTGGCTTTCATCAGGCCGCTGAAGAGCTTCTGGCGATCGAAGTCCTCCCGGCGGCCGTCCTTCTTCATGACGTAAAGCGGCACCGTCTCGATCCGCTCGTAGGTGGTGAAGCGCTTGGTGCACTGCAGGCACTCCCGGCGCCGGCGGATCGACTCGCCGGTATCCGAGTCCCGGGAATCGACCACCTTCAGGTCGATGTGACCACAATATGGGCACTTCATCTCAGGTCAGTATCCCAGATCTTGTGGTCATCTAGTAAAACGAGGGCGAGGAGCGGGAAGGGGGCGCTCCTCGCCAGAGGTTATCGGCGACCCCGCAGAAAGGCGGGAATGTCGAGGTTCGACGGGTCGAACCCCTTATAGGCCGGCACTTCCTCGACCGGCGCCGGGCGACTGTATTGCTCGTCGATCTCACGGCTGGTCTCGGACCCGGTGACGAAGCCGGTGGCGACCACCGTGATCTTGATCTCGCCGGACATCTTCTCGTCGATGACCGTCCCGAAGATGATGTTGGCGTCCTTATCGGCGGCGGCCCGCACGATCTCGGCCGCCTCGTTGACCTCGTGCAGGGTCAGGTCGGTGCCACCGGTGATGTTGAAGAGGATGCCCCGGGCCCCGTCGATCGAGGTCTCCAGCAGCGGGCTGGCGACGGCGTCGCGGGCGGCATCGGAAGCGCGCTGATCGCCGCTACCAAAGCCGATCCCCATCAGGGCCGCGCCCTGTCCGGACATGACCGCCTTGACGTCGGCGAAGTCCAGATTGATCAGGCCCGGCTGGACGATCAGGTCCGAGATGCCCTGGACGCCCTGGCGCAGCACGTCGTCGGCGATCTTCAGCGCCTCGGTGAACGGCACCTTCTTGTCGGTCACGTCCAGCAGTCGCTGGTTGGGGATGATGATCAGGGTATCGACCTTTTCCCGCAGCGTGGTCGAGGCTTCTTCGGCGATCGCCCGGCGGCGGGTGCCCTCGAAGGTAAAGGGCTTGGTGACCACACCGATCGTCAACGCGCCGTTGTTGCGGGCGATCTCCGCGACCACCGGCGCGGCGCCGGATCCGGTCCCACCGCCCATGCCGGCGGTCAGGAACACCATATCGGCGCCTTGCAGCAACTCCGAGAGTTCCTGCTGGCTTTCCTCGGCCGCTTCGCGACCGATGGTCGGATTGCCGCCGGCACCGAGGCCGCGGGTCAGCTTCTTGCCGATATTCATCTTGGTCTGCGCTTCGGAGTGAGCCAGCGCCTGCAGGTCGGTGTTGATCGCGATGAACTCGACGCCGCGCAGCTTCGAGCGGATCATCCGGTTGACCGCATTGCTCCCACCGCCACCGATACCGACGACCTTGATCCGCGCATTCCCTTCCAGGGTCCGGTCGACGTCGCGCATTGCTTCCTCCTTATCGCGCTCCAGGCGCGCCCTTACGAACCGTTCAGCAGAAACGCGCGGGCCCTGGCCCCCTCCGTAGTCGCCGGGAATCACCGGTCGCGAGGCGAGGCCCTTCATTCGAAGCTGATCGTCGATGTTCATATCGGCCTCCTTCCTCTTAGAAGAAATCCTTGATCCAACGAACGGTCTTTGCGTACACCGCCGACGCGCCCGCGCCAACGGCTGCGTGCCCGTTGCCGTGGTGCCGAAGTTTGGTTCCCCACCGCAGCAATCCCACCGCCGTCGCATAGGCGGGACCGCTCACCTGGTCATTCATCCCGATGGTTTGCCCGGGCGCCCCGATGCGGACGGGCAGCTCGAGCAGGCTCTGGGCGAGCTCCGTGAAGCCGAGGAGACGGCAGCCACCGCCGGTGAAGACCACACCCCCCGGGAGGAAGCCGTCGTGCCCGCCGCGACGCATCTCGAGCTTGACCATCTCGAGGATCTCGCGGGCCCGGGGCGCGATGATCTCGGCCAGGTGGCGACGCGGTACCGCCTGCATTCGGTCCTGACCGATCTGGTGCACCTCCACCATCTCCTCGCGCGGGATGCATGCCGGGATCGCGTGGCCGTAGTTGATCTTCAACATCTCGGCCTCGGTCAGGGTGGTCCGGAGCCCGATGGCGACATCATTGGTCACGTGCGTGGCTCCCACCGGCAAGACCGCCGTATGTACCACGCTGCCCTCGTTGAAGAGCGCCACGTCGGTCGTCCCACCCCCCACGTCGACCAGTGCTACACCCAGGTCGAGCTCGTTGTATGTGCGTCTCGACCTCGAGCCGGGAGCCCGACATGCCGACCGCATCCTTGACACCCTCCTGGCCGTCCACGACGTAGCCGCGGGGGACGACGTGGATGATCTCGCGGTCGTTGGGCACCGAGACCGCGCGCGCCGCGTCGATGACGCGGTTCACATCTTCGTGTCCGATCTCGCGGTCTGATCGCGCGACCGCGATCACGCCTCGGCTGTTCTGGCTGAGCACATGGGTGCCCGCCATGCCGACGAAACAGGACTCCAGCTTGTGACCGCACATGCGTTGCGCAGCATCGACGGCGTGCGTGATGCCGCGGACGGTCTTCTCCATGTTGACGACCACGCCGCGACGCAGACCTTCGGAAGGCGCCTCACCGACGCCGACGATGTTAAGTCCGCGCTCCGTCGGCTCGCCGACGACGCAGCAGATCTTGGTTGTGCCGATATCGAGTGCTGTGACGTATTTAGATCGAGGCAAAAACCTTTCCTGGAACGTTGGCTGGAACCGGCGAGCCCATTATAGTGTGGTCCCGCCCTCGTGACAACACAACTGGCCTCGAGTTATCCACAGGCTGCGCCACTGTAGCGCAAGGGCCCGAGGGTCAGACAGGTCGGGCTTCGAGCACCGAATGGGTCGATGCGGTCGGGATGATGGCGCTCAGCTGGAAGCCGGCGTTCGCGCAGAGGCGTGCGAATTCGTCGGGGTCACGCTCCTGACCGCCAAGCATGACGAGCATATTCAGGTCAGAAAAGCGGGCCGGGTCTGGCTCGTTGACGGGCTTCAGGACGTGCTCGACCAGCAGCAGCCTGCCGGTGCTGGGGACCGCGGCCCGGCACGATCGAAGAATCGCGACGGATGCGGCGTCATCCCAGTCGTGGATGATGCTCTTGAGGATGTAAGCATCGGCGCCGGGGGGAACGGTTTCGAAGAAGCTCCCGGCCACGAGCTCGCAGCGATCGGTCACGCCGGCCCGCTGGAGCACGTCACTCGCACCTGGGAGCACATGCGGCAGATCGAACACGATGCCCCGCATGTCAGGGTTGGCGGCCAGGATCGCCGTGAGCAGCGCCCCTTCCCCACCGCCAACGTCGACGATCGAGCGGATTTGCGAGAAATCGTAGGCGGCCACAATCGACTCGACCATGCCGGCCGATAAGCCGGTCATCGCGGCATTGAAGATCGCATTCTCCTCGGGGTGGGCGGCCCGCCAGTCCCACGCCGTGACGCCATAGAGCTCACGAAAGGCCGATGTACCCGATCGGAGGCTTCGCTCGAGCTCGCCCCAGGTGCGCCAGTGATCCGGTCGCCCGACGCGCATGGCCCAGGCGCGCAAGGAGGCGGTCACATCCGAACGTAAGTAATTGGAGAGCGCCGTTTGTCCGAACCGACCGTCGACGTAGGCAAAGATTCCGACGCTGGCGAGGGCACGGAGCAGCCGGTTGAGGGCCGACGCGGTCGTCCCGGTTGCCGCGGCCAGGTCGTCGACCGATCGAGGGCCGTCGCGAAGCAAGTCGGCGAGGCCGAGGGTGGCGGCGACATGAATCGCTTGCGAAACCTGAAACCCGTTGGTGAGCCGGCGCAACGTGTCGAGGAGCGACCGGTCGTCAGGGGTCATCGCCGGACGCTACAAGAGGTGGCGTCGGATCACGGCGAGATTGTCGAAGATGCGGACGCCGAAGGCGACGATGGCGGCGAAGTAAAGCTCGACGCCGAGCTTGTCGCCCAGGTAGGTGAGCGCGCCGGCCGCGAGTGAATTCACGAGGAGCCCCGAAATGAACACTTTATTTTCGAAGTTTCCGTTCAACCACGCCTTCACCGCCCCCAGGACGGAGTCCAGCGCCGCCAGGATCATCACCGCCGTGTAGCGCGCGTAGCCTGGCGGGATCTGCACCGGGGCATTGAGGCCGAGGACGATCCCGAGGATGCCGAAGACGATCACGGCCGCGACCAGCCAGACGGCCTCACGCGATCCGCTGGCCGGCAGCCTCATTTCCGCCCTCGCATCTGCACCGCCGGCGCGCCTGGATTTTCGAGGTTGATGTACTGGATCGGCGCGGAGGGGAGATCGATCCGGCTGCCCAGCGCCCGCAGAGCCGCCAACTTTGGCGTCAGCGTCGCGCGATCGTCGCTCGTGACCATCTGGCCAAAGATGATGGCCCATCCGCGGTCGGTTTGCGCGGTCAGCACCTGACGGCGGTCGAGCTGAAGCGACATCAGCGAGATTTTGAATGCCGGCGCGAAGCCGGCCTTCAACTGCAACAGCATGGGCAGCAGGTCGCGGTCGACCGCGCGCTGGCCGTAAGCCACCGGGCCGAAGTCCGGTCGGTTGATCACCGTCAATCCGCCGGCCTCCGCCGTCGGGTCGAGGACTTGACCGAGATCATTCATGGCGTAGGTTGCCTCCCCCACCTGTAGGACGGCCGACGGCTTCCATTCGGTGAGGTTGGCCGTGACGCGATCGGGCAGGGCCAGGCTGACAGTGGCCGATCGGACCCACGGTATCGCCGTCAGGCGCTGCTCGAGCTCGCCGTGGTTGAGAAAGAAGATGTTCCGGTCGGGCGGAAGCGCCAGGGCGGCGATGATTTGAGCCGAGGTGAGATGGGTCGCCCCGACGATCTGCACCTGGCGCGGTCGAAAGGCCGGCTGTGCCAGCAGGAAAAGCGCGGCAAAGATTTCGGCGCCGAGGATCGCGATCTGTGCCACCGCCCAAATCCAGCCGCGCGACGAGGTGGTGGGCTTGGCCGGCGCTGGGGCCGGCCGCCGCCGCCGCTTCTCGATGCTGCTGACCGTCATTCACCGGCCTCCGGCGGAAGCAGGCGGCTATCGATCGCCGTTTGCGAGCGCTGCCGGTCGTTGAAGCGTTCGATGGCGAGCTCGACCAGGCGCTCGATCAGCTTGGGATAGGGCAGACCCGAGGCTTCCCAGAGCTTGGGATACATGCTGATCCGGGTAAAACCGGGAATGGTGTTGAGCTCGTTCAACAGGAGCCGGCCACTGGTGCGCTCCAGGAAGAAGTCCACCCGGGCCATGCCGGCCGCGTCGACCGCCTGGAAGGCGCGCACTGCCATGCGGCGAGCTTCCTGGGCGACCGCATCGTCGACGGGTGCCGGGATCAGCAGCCTCGACCCCTCGTCGAGATATTTCGCCTCGTAGTCGTAGAACTCGTGCGCCGGCACCACCTCGCCCACCACCGACGCTTCCGGCTCGTCATTGCCGAGGACGCTGATCTCGAGTTCGCGAGCATCGACGGCTCGCTCCACCAATAATTTGCGATCAAAGGTGCTGGCGAGGCGAAGCCCCTCGACCAGCTCGGCCCGGTTGTGCGCCTTGGTGGTCCCGACGCTCGAGCCCGAGTTCGCGAACTTCGTGAAGCACGGGTATCCGAGTCCCTCTTCGACGCGTGCGATGAACGCGTCCGGGTCGCGCTCATACTGGCGGCGCGTGACCGGCAGGTAGTCCACGACCGGTAGGCCGGCGGCGGCAAAGGCGCGCTTCATGTAGATCTTGTCGAGGCCGAGCGCGGATCCGAGCACGCCGGCGCCCACATACGGCAGGTTGGCCAGCTCGAGCACCCCCTGGATCGTGCCGTCCTCACCATTGAGCCCGTGAAAGACCGGGAAGACGACATCGAGTGGGAGAAAGCCCCCACCCCGACCCTCCCCCGCAAGGGGGGAGGGAGGTTCCCCGTCTTGCGCCGGAACCAGGGAGTGTTGCGTTGGGTCGGGTGGCAGGTAGACATACTTGCGCGCCGCGGCGTTGCTGACGAGCCGCTTGAGCGAGGCCCCGGTGAGCCAGCGGCCTTCTCGGTCGATGTAAAGTGGCACCGCCTCGAAGCGTTGCGGATCCATGGCGGCGATGATCGACTGGGCGGAGAGGATGGAGACCTCGTGTTCGGTGGACCGTCCCCCGAACAGGACCCCGACCCGCAGCCGCTTCACGCTTGCTTAGCCCGGCCGATGACGCGGATCTCCGGTTCTAGCTCGATGCCGAACCGTTCTTGGACGCGATCCCGCATCTCGGCCACTAAGGCTAGCACGTCATCGGCGCTCGCCCCGCCCAGGTTGACGATGAAATTCGCGTGTTTCGGCGAGACCTGCGCGCCGCCGACTTGTAGGCCTTTGAGGCCGCAGGCGTCGATCAAGCGGCCCGCGGAATCGCCCGGTGGGTTCTTGAAGGTGCTGCCCAAGCTGCGCTGCTCGATCGGTTGGGTCGCGCGCCGATGCTTCTGCACTTCCAGCAGCCGCTTTCGCACCGCTGCCGGCGGTTCGCTGGTCGTCGCAAACGTCGCCGAGGTGATCACCCATCGGTCGCGCGATCGTTTGAAGACCGAATCGCGATAGCCGAAGGCGCACTCCGCCAACGTCATCACCTGGCGCTTGCCCTGTGGGTCGACCACCTCCGCGCGCAGCAGCCGGTCCTTGACCTCGCCGCCGAAGGCGCCTGCGTTGCCAAACACCGAACCGCCGAGGGTGCCCGGGACGCCCGCGCCAAACTCCAGGCCAGTCCGGCCTGCCCTGGCCGTCTCCGCCGCCAGCTTGGGCATCAGGGTCCCCGCGGACACGGACACGGCATCGCCATTGATCGAAATGCGTGCGGTGCTCAACTTGATCGTGAGCCCAGGCAGTTCGTCGCCGGCGAACAGCGTGTTGGTGGCCGCACCGATGACGAGGTACGGGACCTGGTCGCGATTCAGCCGCCCGACTAGCTCGGGCAAGGCCGCGTCGTCGGCCAGCTCCAGGAAATACCGAGCGCGGCCGCCGATGCCATACCAGCTGTACGGTTGCAGCGGCTCATGCTCCCGAACCCCGGGATACGAGGTAAGCCACGCGTCACGCAACCGGTGAGCGCTCCAGCACCTCGGCGGTCTTGCCGACGGCATCGTCGAAGCCGCGCACCGACATGAAGACGATGACATCGCCCGGACGCGCGGCCGAGGCCAGCTTGTAGGCCGCGGAGCGCGCCGAATCGACGGTGACGACGTCACCGACACCCCGGATGCGGTTCGCCAGGTCCTGCGCGGTGACGGTGTGCGCGAGGTGCCGCTCGCGGGCGGGCTCGATCGGACCGATGACGACGAGGGCGCAGCCCTGAAAGGCGTCGGCGTACCCATCCATCAGGGCCAGGGTCCGCGAGTAGGTGTGCGGAACGAAGCAGGCCAGCACCCTGCCGGGATGAAATCGTTCCTGCGCCGCCTGCAGTGTGGCGCGGACTTTCGCCGGGTGGTGCGCGTAATCGTCGACGAGGGTGACGCCGCGCACCTGGCCGCGGATCTCGAAGCGGCGGGAGACGCCCTGGAAGCGTCCGATGGCATCCACCGCGACCGGCACCGGCACCCCAAGCCGCACGCTGGCGGCCAGCGCCGCGAGCGCGTTGGTCGCATTGTGCTCTCCCGGAAGTCGCGTGCTGACGACAGCGAGCACTTTGCCCTGGTGCCACGCGGTGAACCGCATCCCGTCGCCGTCGATCTGGACGTCACGTCCCTGCCAGTCAGCGCCACCCCGAAGCCCATAGGTCTCCACGTTGGCCCGCGTCCGATTGAGGAGGCGCCGCACCGTTGGATCATCGGCGTTGGCAATCAAGCGATCTTCCTGCCCGAGGTCCTCGAGGAACTGACGGAACACCGCCTCGTAGGCCACCGGGTCCGGAAAGACGTCGGGATGGTCCCAGTCGATGTTGGTCAGCACCGCCAGCTGCGCAGAGAAGTGCAGGAACTTGGGCCGAGGATCGAACACGGCCGAGGTGTATTCATCGCCTTCGAAGACGAATTCTCGGCCGCTGCCCCAGGCGGCCGCCGAGCCGAGGTCCTTGACCGCCATCCCCAGGCGAAACCCGGGGTTGCGGCCCGCCGACCGCAGGATCCATGCGATCAGGCTGGCCGTGGTCGTCTTGCCCGCCGAGCCCGCGACCACGATTCGGTATCGATCCGCCGTCAGCTCGCCCCAGTATTCCGCCTCGCTGAGCAGGCGGATGTGATGTCGGCGTGCCGCCTCGGTTTCGGGATTGCCCTCGCGCACCTGGTTGCCCTGCACGACAAGGTCAGGCTTCCCCCAGCGCGTGAGGTTGGCGGTGGCATGGCCATCCACCCATTTGATGCCGGCCCTCGTCAGGATGTCCGTCGTGGGCGGGTAGGCGTCCTCATCCGAGCCGGTGACGTCGTTACCCAATTGCTTGGCGACTACCGCCAGCCCCGATACGGCATAGCCGCAGATACCGATGAAATGGATGCGCATCAGGAACTGGCGGCGGCTTGGAGCAAGTCCGCCACCTCCTCGGCAGCTCGCGGTCGACCCAACCCGCGCATGGCGATCACCATCTTGCTATACCCGGCGGGATCGTCGGCGATGCCGGCGATTTCCCGGGTAAGGCGCGGGCCGTCACACTCCTCGTTCGCGATTACCCGCGCCGCGCCCGCGCGTTCGAAGGGTTCAGCGTTGAGCCGCTGATGACCACCGGCAAAAGGACCGGGGACAAGCAGCATGGGAATGCCCGCTGCGCTGACCTCGCTGATGCTGCCGGCGCCCGCACGACTGAGGACCAGGTCGGCCGCATACACCTTCTCGGCCAGGTCGTCGGCAAACGCGAACGGATGGTAGCGTCCACCCGACGACGACCCCAGGCTCTCCAACCAGCGAAGATCGCGCTCGCCGGTTTGATGCCAGACGTCCAACCCCAACCGGCCGGTGAGCTCCGGCACGGCGGTGGCCACCGCCTCGTTGATGCGGTGCGCGCCCTGGCTCCCACCCAGAATCAGGAGCCGCTGCGGGCGCGTCGGGAAGTCCCCACGCCGCTTCCAGAATTCGCTGCGGACCGGCGTCCCCGTCACGACCGCCTTGGCGTGGAGGTGGGGGGCCGACTCCGGGTAGGCGGTGGCCACGACCCTGGCCACATAAGAGAGGAGCCGGGTCGCTCGCCCAGGCATGGCGTTCTGTTCCTGGAGCACCACCGGCACACGGGCCATGGCGGAGGCGAGGACGACCGGCGCGCTGACGTAGCCGCCGGTACCCAGCACGACGTCGGGACGGAACCGGCGCACAATGCGCGCCGACTGCAGGAGCGCCTGCGGAGCAACAAGGGGAAACGACCAGTTGCGCCAGAGCTTCTCCATGTCGAGCTTGGCGGCGACGATCGTTTGCAGCGGGATGCCGTAGCGCGGCACGACCTGCTCCTCCATGCCACCCCGCCGCCCGACATAAAGGATCTGGGTGTCAGGTGCGTTCCGCGACAGCGCCTGCGCGACGGCGATCGCCGGGAACAAGTGTCCGCCCGTTCCGCCGCCCGAGATCAATACTCGCATGCCGGATCCATCCCACCTTCTCGCTCTGGGTCGAAACGTTCATCAGTATGCCGACCGCCAGCAGCGTGATCGCCAGCGATGAGCCACCATAGCTGATGAAGGGCAACGGGATGCCGGTGGTGGGCAAGGTGACGGTGACGGCGGCGATGTTGATCAGGGCTTGCAACGCGATCCAGGTCGTGACGCCGCAGGCGAGCAGCGACCCGAAGGCATCCGGGGCTTTCAGCGCGACGCGGTAGCCGCGATAGGCAAAGAGACCAAACAGGCCGAGCACGGCGCTGGTGCCGAGCAGTCCGGTCTCCTCGCCGACGATGGCGAAGATGAAGTCGGTGTGGGCAAAGGGCAGCCACTGGTACTTCTGAATACTGTGACCCAGGCCAAGGCCGGCGAAGCCGCCCGAACCCAGCGCCACCACCGACTGGATCGCTTGGAAGCCGGTATTGAGCGGATCCGACCAGGGATCGACGAAAGCCAGGATGCGATGCAATCGGTAGGGCTCCATCCGAATGAAGAGGTAGACACAAAGCGCCATGATCAGCGCCAGCAGGAGCACGTGGCGCTTGCGCCCACCGGCCACCAGGAACTGAGCGAGCAGAATGCCGGCGACGATCAGAGTGGTGCCGAGGTCGCGCTCCAGGATGACCAGCAGGACCGTAAATCCGAGCAGCGCGAGAAAGGGCACGACGCCGTTTTCCAATGACGACAGCCGATCGCGGTGACGCTCCAACCAGAGCGCCATGAAGACGATGGCCGCGATCTTCGCCAGCTCGGCGGGCTGCATCTGCAGCGGTCCGAGTCGCAGCCAGCGCCGGGCACCGTTGACTTCGACGCCAAAGTGCGGCAGCAGCACCAGCACCATGAGGACCACCGTCACCAGGCCAAGCGGCATGGCGAGCGGACGTAGGCGGTGATAGTCGAGGTTGGCCCCGGCAACAAGCAGGATGACGCCCAGCGCCAGCCACATCAGCTGGTGCTCGAAGTAGTAGGCGGCATTGTGGAACCACAACCAGCCCTGCACCTCAGACGCGGAGAAGACCATGACCAGCCCGAAGGCGGTCAGCGCCCCGACCGCGAGCAGCAGAGCCCGGTCACCGCGACGCCAGAGCCGGCTCGAGGCCAGCGTGCGCGACGCGGCCGGAAGCTCCAATGCGGCCCTCGCCCTCATCGCAGCTCCTTAAGGACGGTTGCCTTGAAGCGTCGCCCGCGGTCCTCGTAATCGCGGAACATGTCGTAGCTGGTGAAGGCGGGCGACAGCAGGACCACCGATCCCGGCGGCGCCAGCGCCGCTGCCTTGCGCACCGCATCCGCAAGGTCGTTGGCGCGCTCGACGCGCGCCAGGCCGGCCTCGCGGGTGCGACGAGCCAGTTCCTCGCCGGTCTCCCCCATCGCCACAAGCGCCACCACCCGCTGCGCAATCGCCTGCGCCAGCGGCTCGATGTCGATCCCCTTACTGCGGCCGCCGGCGATCAAAACGATCGGCTCGCTGAACGCCGCCAGAGCTTTGTAGGTCGAATCGGGGTTGGTGGCTTTGGAGTCGTTGTACCAGCGAACGCCGTTGAAGGTGCCGATCGGTTCGAGCCGGTGCTCGACCGCCTTGAATTTCCGGACTGCCTCGGCCATCCGCTCGACGTCGACGCCGGCGGCGTGACCGGCGCCGATGGCGGCCATCACGTTACTGAGGTTGTGCTCGCCGGGGAGCGGCACGTCGGTGGCGCGCAGCACACGCCGCCGGTCGCCCGCCTCCGCGATCGTGACCCAGTCATCGCTAACCATGACCCCTCGATCGACCGGCTGGTTTATCCCAAAGCCGATGACCTGCCCGTGGGTCTGCGACCGCATGGCGGCGCAGGCGGAGTCATCGAGGTTCAGCACCGCGTGGTCGTCCTCCTGCATGAAGCGAACCGCCCGCGCCTTGATATCCCGATAGCGTTCGAAGGACTTGTGTCGATCCAGATGGTCGGGGGTCACGTTCAGCACCACCCCGATGTGCAGGCGAGGCTTCGCAATCGATTCCAGTTGAAAGCTGCTCAACTCCAGCACGACCCAATCGTCAGGTTGCAGCTGGTCGATGCGGTCGAGCACCGGCTCACCGATATTGCCGCCCCGCATGACGCGCAGGCCACCGGCCCGCAGCACCTCGGTGGTCAGCGCCGTGGTCGTCGTCTTGCCATTGGTCCCGGTGATGCCCGCGATGCGGCTGCGGCAGGCCCGGAAGAACAGGTCGATCTCGCTCGTTACCTCGATGCCGCGCTGTCGCGCGCTCTCGAGCAGCGGCTCGTCCCAGGCGACCCCGGGGCTGACGACCAGAAGGTCGGTACCGT
The DNA here is from genome assembly GCA_005880605.1 of Chloroflexota bacterium. GTDB lineage: Bacteria > Chloroflexota > Dormibacteria > CF-121 > CF-121 > CF-13. The sequence goes on along the minus strand of VBIS01000087.1, from coordinate 4,910 downwards.
TCAGGTCTTCCGTGCCGTAGCCGCCGAGCCGGGCGGGGATCCCGGCCTTGGCCAGCTCGGCCCGAAGCTCTGGCGTGTCGGCCCGGTCGACGACGCGCACGGATCCGCCTCGTTGGGTGATGAAGGATGCCGCCGCGCGGCCGCTGCGCCCGTAGCCGACGACGAGGGCGTGGCGGCCGCTCGTGTCGATCACGCCGTGTGTCCCGGCCGCGCCAGCGCCAACGCCAGCGCGGCGGCAATGAGCGAGCCGGCCCAGAAATAAAGGGCGATTGGCATCTCGCGCCATCCGGAGACGATGAAATGGTTGTGGAGCGGCGACATCCGGATGATGCGCTTCCCGGTCATCTTGAAACTCGCCACCTGGGCGATCACCGAGACGGTCTCGACGACGAAGACCAGCGCGAGCAGCGGGAGATACCAGAGAAAGCCGGTGGTGATGGCGGCTGCCACCATCGCCGTCCCCAGCGCGAGGCTGCCGGTGTCACCCATGAAGATGCGCGCGGGAAAGAAGTTGTAGAAGAGGAAGCCGCAAAGACAACCCGCCAGGATCGCCGGCACCAGCCCGGCGCTCGGGTGATGCTGCAGGACCGCGACCAAAGCGAGGGCGCCGAAGCTGATGGCACCCGCTCCGGCGGCCAGGCCGTCGCTGCCGTCCGTCAGGTTGAAGGCATTGGATCCGGCGGCAACCGCAAGGGCACTCACCAGGATCATCCAAGCGCCGATCGCATGCCGGCCGTCGAAGGGAACCAGCTGCGAGGTCAGACCCCAACGCAGCGCGAGGACGCCGAGCAGCGCGCCACTCGCGAGTTGGATGACGATCTTGTAGCGCGCCTGGAGCCCCAGATTACGCCCGCCGCGAATCGCCGCGTAGTCGTCGACGAAGCCGAGCGCTCCGCCCAGTGCGAGTGCAATCACCACAAAGCCACCGGCGATTGACCGGTCGGCGACCAGATAGAGGAGCAGGGCCACGATCAGGAACACGAGCCCACCCGCCGTCGGGGTTCCCGCCTTGGCGTGGTGAGCGGCCGGACCCTCCTCGCGGATCTGCTGGCCCATCCGGGCGCGTGCCAGCCGGCCAATCGCGGCCGGGAACACGAGTGCGCTGACGATGAGGGCCGCGACGAAAACGATGAAGGGCGTCATGAGCCCTCGCGAATTTGCTCGACCACCCGCTCCAGCCGCATGCCGCGGGAGCCTTTGACCAGCACCTGCGTCTGCGGAGTCAGCAGCGGCGCCAGCGCCGCCACTACCTGGTCGGCCCCCTCGACAACATACGCCCGCTCCTTGGCCAGACCGGCACGACGCGCGGACTCCACAACCCGAGGGGCGTACTCCCCCACCGCGATCACGACGTCGGCGGTTTTCCCCGCCAACGATCCGATCTCGTCGTGCGCGCGCGCGGCATGGTCGCCCAACTCCAGCATGTCGCCGAGGACCGCCACCTTGAGCGAACCTTTCGGCGCCAGCTCGAGAACGTGGAGCGCGGCCTGCATCGAACCAGGACTGGCGTTGTAGGAATCGTCGATCACCGTGGCGCCGTTGCGCCCGCTGACGATGTTCATTCGCCGGGCGGGCGGCGTGAAGCCGTGGAGGGCCGATGCGATGGCGGGCCCGTCGAACTCGAATTCAAGCGCGACGGCCGCCGCCGCCAGCGCATTCGAGATGCTGTGCTCGCCGGGAAGGCGGAGATAGACCTCGGCCTTGCCGCGCGGCGTGGCCAGCGTGAAGGTGCTGCCTTCGAGGCCGTGTAGCCGGATCCGCTCGGCGCGCACGCTGGCGTCGCTCGCCAGCCCGTACTGCGTGAAACGACGCGCCACCGCCGACATCGCCCGCACCCTCGGATCGTCGGCATTGAGCACCGCCAACCCGCCGGGCGCTAGGCCCTCGACCAGCTCGCGCTTGGCGGCGGCAACCGCGTCGATCGAGCCCAGGAATCCGACGTGGGCCAGTCCCACGTTGAGCACGACCCCGATCGTCGGCGGGGCCGCCAGGGTCAGCTCGCGGATTTCCCCTGCCCGGGACATCGCGTACTCGACCACCAGGGCTCGATCGCGCGGGTCCATCTGAAAAATCGTCATCGGGATCCCGGTATAGGTATTGAGGTTGCCCTCGCTCTTGTGCACGCGCAGCCGGCGCCCGAGCACGTGAGCGATCAGGTCCTTGGTCGTCGTTTTTCCGGCGCTGCCGGTGATCGCCACAATCGGCAGCGCCCGGCGGCGCAGGCGATCGGCGGTGATGTCGAAGAGGGCTTGCCGCGTGTCCTCGACCACGATGACCGCGGCGTCGTCCATTGCCTGCGGTGGCTGCTCACACAGGATGCCGGCGGCCCCGCGATCGATCGCCTGCGGAATGAAACCATGGCCGTCGTGCTGCTCGCCGCGCAGGGCGACGAAGAGGCCGCCTGGCTTCACCTCGCGCGAATCGGTGAACAACGCGCTCAGCGAAACGTCCGGCGAACCGCGGAGGAGCCGGCCGCGCGTCGCCTGCACCACGTCCTTTACCGACATCGCCACAGTCCCCTTATTGTCGCTGGCCGGATCACGGCGCGATCTGCCACTGGGTGATCAGGGCGCTGGCGACCTGTTTCCAGATTGGGGCGGCGACATAGGCGCCTTCGAAGAGGACCTTCAGCTTGCGAGTGATCACCAGCATGATGAACTGCGGGTGATCGGCGGGCACGAAGCCGACGAAGGAACCGATCGTCTGGTCCTTCGCGTAGCTCCCGTTTTCCGGGATGCTGGCCGTCCCGGTCTTGCCCGCGATCCGGTTCTTGAAGCCATCGATTCGGGCCGCAAAACCGGAGCCGTGCTCGACGACGCCGACCATCATCTGCTGCATCTGCTGCGCGGCTTTGGGACTGATGACCTGCCGGACCACCCGTGGCGCCACCGGGTGACGAGTGCCGTTGCTATCGATCACCTGGTCGACCACGTGCGGCCACACCAGGTTGCCGCCGGTGGCCACCACGTTGACGGCGGCCAGCATTTCGATCGCCGTGGTGTCCACACCCTGGCCGAAGGAGGCGGTGGCGAGCTCGACTGGTTTCCACTTGGCGAGATCGCGCAGCGGCTCGGCCGTCTCGGCGGCGACATCGATCCCGGTTCGGGAACCGATGCCGAACTTTTGCAGATACTGATAGAAGGGACCCGCACCCTCCAGCTGCTGCGCCTTGATCGCGCCGACGTTGAGCGAGTTCTGCAGCACCTGGGTCATGGTGACGTTGCCGTGGGCTCGGTTGTCCCAGTTGCGGATGGCCACCCCACCGACGACGGCGACGCCGGTCTCGTTGAAGCGGGTGTTGGGCGTGATGGCGTGGTCATCGAGGGCGCCGCCCAGAGTCACGACCTTCATAACCGAACCCGGTTCATAAAGATTGGAGACGATCGGATCGATGAACTGCGAGGTCGGCGTCGTCGCAAACTGGTTGGCGTTGTAGCTCGGCACATCGGCCCAGGCGACGATCCGGCCGGTAGTCGGCTCCATGATGATCAGCGAACCGCTCTCCGCCTGATACTTCTGCACCCCGTCGGCAAGCGCGCGTTCGGCGACGACCTGGATGGTGCCGTCGAGCGAAAGTTGCAGCGAGGCGCCGTCGACCGGATCGCGGCGTTGCCGGTCGCTCAGCACGATCGGCCGGTTCGCCAAATCGCGCACCGTCGCCTCGAAGCCATCCTGGCCGTGCAGGACTTTGTCGTAGTAGCCCTCGATCCCGTAGTTGCCGGCGCCCTGATCGTTGGCGAAGCCGAGGAGATTGGCGGCCAGTGTGGATCCCGCTACGCCACCATCGACGTAGGATCGTTGCGTCTCGGCCACTTTGCCGATGCCCGGCAGGCGAAGCTTGTCCAGTTGCTGGGCAACGGAGGCGGGCACTCGCCGCGCCAGGTAGATGAACTGTCGCGTCGTCGCCAGCTTGGCCTGGATCGCGTCCGCGGTGATATCCAGAATGGGGGCGAGCTTGGCGGCGATGTCCGCTCGCTCCCGCGCCGAAATCTGGTCCGGCGAGGCGAAGATCGAGAAGACCGGCGTGTTGGTTACGAGCAGCGCGCCGTTCCGATCCAGGATATTGCCGCGCACCGCGGGCAAGGTAATCGTGTCGTCGTGGTAGACGGAGGCCAGCCGGGCCATATCGGAGTGACGGAAGACCTGCCAGTAGGTCAGGCGGCCGAGCAGCACCAGGTAGGCACTCAGGATCAGCGCCATCAATGTAAGGATGCGACTGCGAGGCTCGAGCTCCTGGACGCCCCTCACCGCCGCCGCCCGCTTAGTGGGCTGGTTGCGAGTTCAGCGGGCGGCCGATAACGGCGCCAAGCACCGCCAGCACACCGTCCCAGACGCCGGACCGACCCTGGTTTTGCGGACGGGGCCCGAGTGCAATCGGCGACTGCGTGGAATGGACGTACTGCCACCGGCTGGGATGGGAGAGGCCAAGTTGTACGGCCGCGGTGGCGACGCGGTTGGCGGCGCGATCGCCGGCGAGCTGGGCCAGGAGCTGGTCGTGCTCCGCGGAGAGGCGGGCCTGTTCCTGCTTCAGCGTCGCGATCTGGTAGCTCGCCTGGGTGGCGGCCGCGGATTGCCCCACCAACAGCAGGGCGGCCGCGATCAGCGCGGTCGCGCCCACGAGCGGCGAGATCGATGGCCGGCCGCGACTCCGGCGCGCGCGCGAAGGGGGTAACGCGCGCGCCGGAGGGGTCGGATCGGGCCGGCGGGGCCGCAACACTAGTAGATGCCCAGGAGGGAGGGTTTCCACCATGCGGCCGCTCAGGTATTGACTTGTGGAATGACATGGGTTGGGTTCATAACTTCTCCGCGACTCGTAATTTCGCCGACCGGGCGCGAGGGTTTTCCCGCACCTCGGCTTCAGAGGGGGTGATCGGTTTGCGCGTCACGACGCGCACCGAACGCTGGTGCCC
>VBIS01000036.1 GCA_005880605.1 Chloroflexota bacterium | reverse complement strand
GCGAGCTCAGCCGTAGCGTCTATGACGTCATCGTCGACGCCCACGACATCAATGAGGTGGTGCGACCGACCGCGGTCCCCGGCCTCGACATCCTCCCCTCCCATCGATCGCTGGCGGGGGCCGAAATCGAGCTCATCAACTTGCCGCGCCGCGAGCGGCGGCTGCTGTACGCGCTCGAGTCGCTGCGCGTCGCCTACGACTACATCATCATCGACTGCCCCCCGTCCCTTGGGTTGCTGACGGTCAACTGCCTGGTTGCCGCGGAGTTCATGCTGATCCCCATCCAATGCGAGTACTACGCGCTCGAGGGCCTCGGCGCGCTCACCCACACCACCCAGTTGATCCAGCGCGAGCTCAACCCGCGACTCAAGATCGGCGGCATCGTGCTCACGCTGTTCGACCCGCGCACCACGCTGGCGCTCCAGGTCGCCGAGCAGGTCCGCGCCCAGTTCCCGGAAAAGACCTTCCGTACCGTGATCCCACGCAACGTGCGCCTCAGCGAGGCGCCCAGCCATGGCATGCCGATCACCCAGTACGACCCGACGTCGCGCGGCGGCGTCGCCTACCAGGAGCTCACGAAGGAGTTGATCGCCAGATGAACAAACGGCGAGGACTGGGACGGGGTCTCGAAGCCCTGATCCCATCCGGCGAGTATGTCGAGGAGTTGGGCACCGAAAGCGGGGCGCGGCGCCGATACGCGCTGCAGATCCCGATCGCCAACATCAAGCCGAACCCCGAGCAGCCGCGCCGTGCCTTCGATCCCACCTCCCTGCAGGAACTGGCCGACTCGATCCGGATGCACGGCATCCTGCAGCCGCTGCTGGTCCGCGAGGGCCTGACCGGGTACGAACTGATCGCCGGCGAGCGGCGGCTGCGCGCGGCCGAGATCGCAGGCCTTAGCGAGGTGCCGGTCATCGTCCACCCCGGGAGCGGCGGCCGCCTCGAGGAGCGGCTCGAGCTGGCGCTGGTCGAAAACCTGCAACGCACCGACCTCAACGCCATCGAGGAGGCGCGCGCGATCCAGCGGCTGCTGCGCGACTTCGGGCTAACCCAGGAGGCCCTCGGCGAGCGCTTGGGCAAGAACCGCGTGACGATCGCGCAGAGCGTGCGGCTGCTCGGCCTGCCCGAGCCGGTCGTCAAAGCGATCGAGTCGGGAGCCGTTACGGCGGGCCACGGCATCGCCCTGCTCGGCCTGCCCGGCAGCGCCCAGCAACTGGTTGGTCTGGAGCGAGTCATCCGCGAGCACTGGAGCGTGCGTCAGACCGAAGAGTGGGTGCGAGCCCGCGCCACGGAGGCGGGAACCAGAACGCCGCGGCGGGTGCAGGAGGGGGACCCTGAGACTCGCGCGATCGAGGAGGAGTTTCGCCGCGCGCTGGGAACCAAAGTCGTGCTCACTCGGCTCAAGCACGGGGGTCGGCTGACGATCGAGTTCTACAGCAACGACGAGTTCGAGGCGCTCCGCCGCCGCCTGACCCAGTAGCCCTTACACGTGTAACCGGCTACTCGCGGATCCAGCGGTCGGCCGTCCGATCGTAGTCGTGCAACTCGCCCTGGCCGAAGAAAAGGGCGATCTCAGTCTCGGCTCGCGCTGGCGAATCGGATCCATGAATCAGGTTCATGCCGAGGTCGAGGGCCAGGTCGCCGCGAATGGTACCGGGCGCGGCCTTGAGGGGATCGGTACTGCCCATCAGGCTGCGCACCACGCTCACCGCCTCGCGGCCCTGCCAGATCATGGCGACCACTGGGCCTGAGGTGATAAACGCGAGCAAGCCGTCGTAGAAGGGCTTCGCCTGGTGCTCGGCGTAGTGCCGGGCCGCGACCTCGTTCGAAATCCGCATCAGCTTGAGGCCGATCAGCTTGAGGCCGCGTTGCTCGAGCCGCCCCAGAATCTCACCCACGAGCCCGCGCTGGACGCCATCAGGTTTGACCAGGACAAGCGTGCGCTCTGCGGTCACGGCTACTGGCTCGCGGCGAGCGTCGGCTTGGCGCCGAGGAACCCGACCTGGCCGAGCGGCCAGATCCGGACCTCCGCCTTCCCCAGGATCGAGCTGAGCTCGATGAAGTTGAAGGTCCGCGAGTCGCTGGAATGGTTCCGATTGTCACCCATCACGAAATACTCGTCCGGGGGAACAAGCTGATCCTGCCCTGACGCCGGCCAGTTGTTGTTATAGGTCCATTTCTCCGGCAGGTAAGGCTCGCGGAGCACCTGGCCGTTGATGTAGACGACGCTGTTGGTAATGCGGATCCGCTCGCCCGGCAGGGCGATGATGCGCTTGATGAAGTCGCGGCTCGCCTCATCCGGGGGCTTGAAGACGATGATGTCGCCCCGTTGCGGGTGGTGCAGCTTGTAGGAGATCTTCGAGGCTACCAGCAGGTCGTTGTCGTGCAGCGTGGCGTACATGCTCGAGCCCAGCACGTGGACGGTCTGCACGGCGTACTGGATCACGACATACAGCACGAGCGCGAGGAACACGATCTCGAGCGTGTCCCTGAGAAAAGACTTCTGGCGCGGTGGTTGCGCCGGCGCCGGCGGTTGCGCCATCTGCGGCTGCGCCATCCTTTAGCTGTTCAACTTCATCCGAGGGCGACTTATTCTAACGTCCCATTCTTCGCATGCGCCCGGATCAGCTCAAGCGATCTGTTTGAGGAAGGGTGCCTCGCTGCGAAAGGGGCCGATGACGGCCAGTTGTAGCGCCTGGTCAAAAAGCTCTTTGCCGACTCGCATCACGTCGTCCGCGGTGACGGCGTCGATCTCGGCCACGGTTTCGTCGACATCCTCGATACGGCCCGTCAGTGCCTCCTGGCCGCCGTACCAGGTGGCCACCGAGTTGGTGCTTTCCATCTGCAGCAGCAGCCGGCCCTTGTAGAATTCCTTGGCCTTGGTGAGCTCGGCGCGATTGACCGGCTCATCGCAAAGGCGGCGGAGCTGGCCGACGATCGCGCCCACCGCGCGCGCCGCCTGCCGCGGCTCGGTTCCCGCATAGATGCCGAGCACGCCCGTGTCATACATCTTGTTGACGTAGGAGTGCACGTCGTAAGCGAGCCCCAGCTTCTCGCGCACCTCGAGGAACAACCGCGAGCTCATCCCCTCGCCGAGGACACAGTTGAGGATGTCGATCACGTGGCGGTCGCGGTCCATGTATGAGGGTGCGTGAACGCCGAGGCACACATGAGCCTGCTCGGTCTTCTTCGACTTGAGCAGCACGGTGGGCTTCAGCCCATTGCCCACCGACGGCAGGAAGGATGGGGGCGCCGCTCCGTTGCCCCGGACCTTCAAGTACGGTTCGATCAACCCGATCGCCTCTTCATGTGTCACCGGTCCGGCGATCGTGACCACGAGGTTGCGGAGCAGGTAGTGCTCCTCGAGGTAGCGCATCAGGTCGTCGCGCGTCAGGGCGCGGACCGACGCCTCGGTGCCGGCGACATCGCGGCCGAGCGGGTGATCAGGCCAGCTGATCTGCTCGAACAGGCTATGGACGTACTCCTGCGGTGAGTCCTGGTACATGCGCAGCTCCTCCAGGACGACGAGGCGCTCCTTTTCCAGCTCGGTGGGATCGAGCAGCGGCTGGAAGAGCATGTCGCCGAGGACATCGATCGCCAGCTTCGCTTTGTTCTTGGGCACGCGGGCCCAGTACATCGTCAACTCCTTGTCGGTGCCCGCATTGAGGACGCCGCCGACTCCCTCGATCGCCTCAGCGATTTCCTTGGCGCCGCCATAGCGAGCCGACCCTTTGAAGAACATGTGTTCGAGGAAATGGCTGATGCCGGCTTCGCGGTCGGACTCGTAGCGTGAGCCGACCTTGAACATGATCGCCATGGTGGTCGAGGGGCGGTCCGCCAACTCGGTCGACACCACCCGGGCCCCGGTCGGCAAGGTAGACAGACGGTACGGAGACCGAGACAGGGGCACGGTCTGAGTATATCGTAGGGGTGCTTTCGGATCCCTCGATTCGCGCTCCAAGGTGGCGCGATTGGTGGGTGTGGCGATATCAGGCAAAATGGGCGAGTGAACTCCGAATCTGAATTCGTCGACCGCCTGAACCGGCTTATCGGGCGGGTCGAGGGCTGGAGCTACGGGGACTCGGATGCCGGCTCCGGCCTGCCCGAGGAGGTCGCCAAGGACCTGAAGCGCCTGGCGGCTACGGCGCCGGCTGGGGGTCTACGAGATGGTATCCGGCGTGCCCAGGATGCGCTCGACGATGGCCTGTCGGCGGAAACGGTTGCGGCCGCACTCTATCGTGTGCGGGCCGATTGCCTGAAAGGCCGTCAGGCCTCGCCGCCGCCCTCGCCTTCCGGCGCGTCGGTTCGCGGTTCGCCAAAGCGTGGCCGATCCCCGAATCGGGGCCGGTCGCCGTAGCGGGGGCGGTCGCCGTAGCCGCTGCCCTGGCGCGTCAGCGGCGGTGAGGGCGCCGGGACCGGGCGCTCCGCCGGTCGGCGTCCGGCGGTCACACCGTCGGGCAGGATCGCGACCCGCCGGTTGGGCTCCTCGCCCTGGCTCTCGGTGCGAATGCCGGGCTCCTTCTCGAGCGTGATGTGCACGATGCGCCGCTCGTAGGACTGCATCGGGTCCATCATCACCCGCTCGCCGCTCCGCCGGACGCGGTCCGCCAGGCGCAGCGCCATTTCCTTCACCGTCTCCTCCCGCCGGTTGCGATAGTGCTCGACGTCGACCACGAGGCGCCGGCGGTCGGCGCGGCCCTCATTGAGGATCAGGTTGACCACGGTCTGGAAGGCGCGCAGCGTCTCGCCTCGCCAGCCGATCAAGAGCCCCAGGTTGTCGCCGGCCACGTCGATCATCACGGGCTCGTCGGCCTTCTTGATGGTGACCTGGGCGGTGATGCCCATCTTGTAAAGGAGCTCGGCCACCACTTCCCGAGCCTTTACGGCGTAGGTCTCGCGCAGGGTGACCCGGACGCGGGCTTGCTCCGCGGACTCCTCGAGCACCTCGACCTCGACGTTTTCACGCGCCTCATCAAGATCTTCGAGCGCCTGCTCGACCGCTTCGTCAACCGTCTTGCCGGTGATTTCGACGCTGTTGCTGCTGCTCATG
>VBIS01000060.1 GCA_005880605.1 Chloroflexota bacterium | reverse complement strand
GAGGCTAGCAATCGCCGCGACCGCGAAGAAGGCGAGGGCGAAGATCGCGACGATGACGCTGATAACGCCGACCTGTCCAGCGAGTGCCTGCAGCCGGCCTGGGCGCTGCGTGTACACCGTCTTGACCGTCCCCCAACCGAATTCGCTGCCGACGGCGAGGGCGCCGAGGATCAGCGTCAGGATGCTGCCGATGATCCCGACCCCGTTGAGCGAGTTTTTCACGAAGTTGATCGGATACAGGGTCTGCTTGAGCTGCGCGATCGAAAGCCCACCCTCGCCACGAAAGTGGACCGAAGGAAACGACAACTGGAGCCAGGTAAAGAAATATCCGAAGAAGACGAGGGCCGCGAGCATGATGCCGCCGAGCACCCAGACGGCAGGCCGCTGCCGCAACTTGCGCCATTCCGCTTTGAAACCGTAAATCATGCTGCCTCTCCTGTGAGCGTGAGGAAGACTTCCTCGAGGGTTCGTTCGACCGGGCGCAACTCGCTTACCTTGATTCCGGCGCCAACCAGTGCGTCGTTGATGTCGGCGGCCCGATCGGGGTCAACCGCGAGCCGCAACGTGCCATCAACGGCGGTGACGGCGGCCGCGCCGAGCATGCGATCGAGCTGGCGACGGGCGGCATCGACGGGCGTCACGCGAACCACGATGGCCGACTCGCCGCGAAGCTCATGGACGGTGCCCTGCGCCACAAGCTTGCCCTTGCGAATAATCGCGACGCGGTCGCTGATCTGCTGGACCTCGTTGAGCAGATGGCTGGAGAGCATGACCGTCCGGTTGCCCGTGCCGAGCCGGCGGATCAGGGCGCGCATCTCGACCACCCCCTGCGGATCGAGGCCGTTGGTCGGCTCGTCGAGGATCATGAGCTCGGGGTCCTTGATCAGCGCGGCGGCGACCGCCAGGCGTTGCTTCATGCCCATCGAGTAGGTACCGAAGCGATCCTTGGCACGGTCCGCCAGGTCGACTTCCTCGAGCGCCGCGTCGACGCGGGTGTGTGGAAGCCCGGCGTAATCCGAGACGATCTTGAGATTCTCGCGACCGGAAAGGTAGGGCCAGAACGCGGGCGACTCGACGAGCGATCCGATCTGTCGCAGGCCGCGCGGGTCGCCCGGTCGATGATCGGCCACGGTCGCTGACCCGGAGGTCGGCCGGATCAGACCGAGCAACATCCGGAGGGTGGTCGTCTTCCCGGCGCCGTTGGGGCCGAGGAATCCGAAGACCTCGCCTCGCCGTACCTCGAGGTCGAGATTGTCAACCGCCATGATCGATGCGCCGTACCGCTTGGTCAGTTGGTGTGTCGTGATGACGTTTTCGTTTGATGCCATTCAGCTATCTCCTTCAGGAAAGCGATCTCTGTGGTTAACGGTAGGGCCATTTCCGTCTCAAGTCGTCAACTGCGAGCCCGATCTTTGGCTCAGCATGTCGGTGGAGGAGCGCTCCACCTGGTGGGGGAGGGGCTAGTTGGCGCCGGGCTTGATCAGCCCGACTTCGTAGGCGAAGATCACCGCCTGCACCCGGTCACGAAGCCCGAGTTTGTCGAGCACATGGGCCACGTGTGTTTTGACGGTGGCTTCGCCGACCTTCAGCTCGCGAGCGATCTCGGGGTTGGACAAGCCGCGGCCCAGCAGCCGCATGACTTCCTGTTCACGGTCGGTCAGGGTGCCGAGATCGGTTCCACCGGCGCGGACGGGCGCGCGCTGCTTCGCAAACTCCTCGATGAGACGCTTGGTGATCGACGGCGCGAGCAACGCCTCGCCGCTGGCGGCCACCCGCACCCCGCGCACCAGCTCCTCCGGGGGGACGTGCTTGAGGAGGAAGCCGCTCGCGCCGGCGGCCAGCGCGTCGAAGACATATTCGTCGAGGTCGTAGGTCGTGAGGATCAGGATCTTGCTGGCCACGCCGGCTTCGACCAAGCGACGGGTCGCCTCGATGCCGTCGACGCCCGGCATGCGAATGTCCATCAACACGACATCCGGACGAAGCGTGCGGACGGCGTCGATCGCGGCCGATCCATCGCCTGCCTCGCCGACGACCTCGAGATCCGGTTGCGCGTCGAGGATCATGCGAAAGCCGGCGCGGACGAGCGCCTGGTCGTCGACGATCAGGACTTTGATCATGCCCCCACCCTGCCCTCCCCCAGAGGGGGAGGGAGTATTAGCCGGCATCGAGGGGCAGGCGGGCGTGGACGGAGAAGCCGCCGGCGGGATTGCGCCCCGCGCGCAACTCACCACCGAAGAGCGCGACCCGTTCGCGCATCCCGATCAGTCCATGTCCGGACGACGACGCCGGATCGGCGCCGTTGCCGGCACCGTCATCGCGGACGTCGACGGCGAGCATGGATTCCGTGTAGTGCACCCGGATGTCGACGCGGCGGGCGCGGGCGTGCTTGAGCACGTTGGTGGCTGCCTCCTGCACGATTCGATAGGCCGACAGGTCGACCCCCGGCGGCAGCGGCCGCGCCTCGCCCTCCACTCGCGCATCGACCTCGAGCCCCGCGGCGCGCAGTTCCTCGACCAAGCCTGCCAGCTGACCGATGCCGGGCTGTGGGCGGCGATCGGGGGCGGCGCCGTTGCTTCCGCGCAGCACGCCGAGCAGCCGGTTCAGCTCGATCAGGGTCTCGCGCGCGGTCGTTTCGATCAGGCCGAGGGCCTCCGCGGCTGCCGCGGGCCGGGTGGCCTGCACGGCACGCGCGGCGCCGGCCTGGATCGCAATCACGCTGACATCGTGCGCGACCACGTCATGGAGCTCGCGCGCAATTCGGGTCCGCTCCTCGTCGGCCGCGAGCTGCCGGTCCTGATCCCGCTCGCGCTCGAGCCGCGCGGCGCGTTCCTCCAACTGGGCGACGTAGGCGCGCCGGGTCCGAAGGTAATCACCAATCAACCAGGCGGCCACGAAGAAGACGCTCGGGACAATGATCGCGAATGAGCGCGGGTTGCCGGTGACGCCAAACACGACAAAGGCCGCGACGAAACCAAGGCCGGCGATGACCAGAAAGACTAAGCGCCGCACACCGAATTCGTAGGCGGCTACGCTGTACATCGCCACCAGTAGCCCCAGTCCGGCGATGCCGGGGTTGAACCCAAGCAAGATCTTGGCGCCAAACGCGGCGGCGACCACGAGCAGAACCAGGCTCGGATACCTCCGCCGCCAGAGCAACGGGCCGACCTGGAGGACTAAGAGGACCAGTCCGATGAGGATCGTGATCCCGAACCCACCGGGAATCCACAGCGGCAGTGAACGGTCCTCGAAGCGCAGTTGGAGGAAGGAGGTCAGCCCGAGCAGGAACAGAACGCCGACCAGGAGGCGGTCGAACGTGCGCGGATCCAAGCGCCCGATCCAGCCCCACGCGCGGGGGCGCGTATCCATGCCCACAGCGTAGCGAGGTCCGGCTAGCGGCGAATCCTCCGCGCGAGTGAGGCCGTCACTCGAGCGGTTGAGGGTCAGGCGGCGATTTCCGGGTTCGCCACGGCCGGCTGACGGCGGTCGCCCCGCCCACGGAGCAGACCGAGGATCAACAACTGCAAGGCCCACCCCGCATAGATGATGGTGGTGCTCAGGTAGGGACCGACGGCCCCTTCCGCCTCGAGGATATAGATGGTGTTGGGC
>VBIS01000059.1 GCA_005880605.1 Chloroflexota bacterium | reverse complement strand
CCCCGAGACGGCCCTCGCGGGCACGCATCCGGTTGACGTTGCCCTGGATGGTGTTGATCTCCCCGTTGTGGCAGAGCATGCGGAACGGCTGAGCCCGCTCCCATGATGGGGCAGTGTTCGTGCTGTAACGCTGGTGGAAGATGGCGAAGGGTGAGGTGAAACGCGGATCGCGAAGGTCGGGGTAGAAGGCCGCCAGCTGGTCGGCGGCGCACATCGCCTTGTATGTGAGGCTGCGAAACGACATCGACGCGACGTAAGCACGCAATCCCGCTGCCCGGATGGCGCGTTCGACCCGCTTGCGCGCTCGGTAGCAGCGGGCCTCGGCGCTCGAGATTGAGCCCTCGGCGGCGATGATGGCCTGCTCGATCACCGGCGCCGTGGTGCGGGCCAGATCGCCGAGTGCATCGGGTTCGACCGGGACCGGGCGCCAGCCGATCAGGTCAATCTGCTCGGCACGGCACGCCTCGTCGAAGAGCCAGCGGGTGAGCCGCCGCTGCAGATAGCCGTCCGCCGCCGGGGCGTTGGAGAGGAAAACGACGGCGACCCCAAGCTGGTCCGCCGCCTCGACGTGGATGGCGGCGCGCTGTATCCAGTCGCGCAGCAAGGATTGCGGGATGGCAAGCAGAAGACCCGCGCCATCGCCCGAACGATGGTCCGCCGCCACCGCTCCTCGATGACGGACACGATGCAGCGCTGCGAGGGCGGCATCGACGATACCTCGGCTGGCTCGCCCTCCAGCGTCAGCGACGAAACCGATCCCGCAGGCATCGTGCTCGTAGCGAGCGTCGTACAAGCCTGCGTGTCGCAAGATGACCTACCCACGCTATCGGCTACCGCCACTGCAAGCCACGGACGATTGCACCAAAAGGATGGCGCACCCTCGTACCTTCCACACAAGGGCGCAGCGGACTCAGATCTGTTCTCCGCCACGAAGCAGACGCTGCGGCGCTCGGTGCAGGCTGACCACGCCGTTATCCGTCACCCGGACCAGCTCGCCGACCTGGACGCCGGCCCGCTGGTCAAGCGTGACGACATTCGGCTGGATGACCAGCGTCATGTTGCGCTCGAACACGAAATCCGGCACGGGCCCATGACCGGTGTTTGGCGTGCGAAGGATGGGCGGGAGATATCCGCCACCGTAGCCGTGGACCAGGTCATCGCAAATCGTCAGGCCCTCGGCATCGATTAGCGACGCCGCTTCGACGACCGCCGCCGCCGAGACCCCGGGCGCAATGCTGCCGGCGACCTGGTGAAAGGCCCGCCAGGCGACCTCGTGCAGTCGCCGATAGGTCTCAGTCAGCTCCGCCTCGACCGTCACCGTCCGGAGAACCTGGCCCGAATAGGCGGAGTAGGCCGCGCTGAGCTCGAGGATGATCGCATCACCGGGCTGAAGTCGCCGGTCGGTGAGATCCTGCTGCGGCACGATCCGGTCCGGGCTGGCCATCGGCGTCGAGCTCAAGTAAAGGAAGTGGGCCTGCCCGCCGGCAAGGATTGCCGCGCCCGCGGCCTCAGCCTGAAGCTCGAGCTCGGTTGTCCCAGGGACGGCCGCGCCTACCAGCGCCATCAGAGCATCGTCCGTGACGGCCGCGGCGTGGCTCATCGTCTCGACCTCTTCCTCGCTCTTGATCAGCCGCAGTCGGAGGAAATCCGCCGTGGCATCCACGAGCGTCCGGTCGCCCAGGCGGCTGCTCAGTCGCTGCTGCTCGCTGTATGGCAGCGGTCCGACCAGCCCCACCCGCCGGGCACCCGGCAGGTGGGCGAGCTCATCGGCAACCGCGTCGATCGAACGGGCCCCACCCCACCGGACGTCGGCGCGGGCCACACGCCGTGCATTCGGTACGTGGTTGAAATACTGAACGAAGAGCACCGGGTCGCGGCCGGGCCCCCAGAGGACGTAGGCGTCCTGGTGGCCGAGGAATCCCGTCAGGAAATGAACCTGCGCCTGTGCCTGCCTCGCACTGGCCGAGGTGCCGAAGACCACGAGGGCATCGAGATGCTCGTCGCCACAGAACTGGTCGACCCGGCGGCGCCGTCGCTCCACCTCCTTGGTCGAGAACGCCGAGTTAGGCGAGGCGCTCCTTCAGCCAATCGGCCATCAGCGGCCGGTACTTGTAGGAGATGTTGTTACACACGTGCGTCCCGTCCGGGTACATCACCAGCGTCGCGTTGGGCGCCTCGCGCACGATCCGTTCGGCGTCCGCCGGAGGAAAGAGGCCGTCGCGCGCGCCGTGAATGACAAGCAGCGGCTGGTTGACCTTATCGAGAATGCCCTCGAGATTGAGGGTGTAGGCCTTTCGCCTGGCCTCGGCTTCATCCGCGGATTTCGTATAGAAGATGTAGCCGCCCTTGGTCAGGGGATTGAGGTTGTCCCAGCATTCGCCGAGGTTGTACGGTCCCGACAGTCCGACCACCGCGAGCAGGCGCTTCTCGTAGGCCGCCGCGCGCGGGCCGTAAATGGCGCCCATGCTGATCCCCATCAGGCCGATCCGATTGAGGTCGACACCGGGATGGCGTCGCTCCAGCTCATCGATCACGGGCGTGATCACCGATTCCCAGTTGACCCGGATGGGGAAATGCACCGAGTTTTCCGATTGGCCGGGGCCGTCGAGGGTCAGGGTCGCCATTCCACGTCGCAGGAACTCCTCCTCGATAAGAAAGAGCTCTTCCTTGGATGAGTCGAGCCCCGGGACGAGCAGCACGAGCGGCGCGCGATTGATGCCTCGGGGGCGCCGCAAGTGTCCCGGAATGTTGTGGCCCTCGAACGGAATCTCGAGTCGCTCTGCCGGCGGATCGAGGTTCGGCAGCGTCTTTTGGTAGACGGCGACCGACCGGTCCCGCAGCTCGGCGTGCTGGCGCGCGTCTTCGAACCAGAGGAACTTTCCGAGGTGATAGCACCAGGAGGCTCGCTGGTAGCCAGCGGTCGCGGAGACAGTGCGACCGTGTTGCTGGGCCTCACGTCCGAGGGCCTCGTGGACCTCGCCCACCGCCTGCCAGTTCGGGCCCCAGTCCTTCCACTCGGTCGTCTTCCCCACCGTCCGGTCGAAGTCGTTGACGTCGATGCCGTTGGCGACGAAGCGTGCCCGCCAGTGGTGTGCCGCCACCTGGACCCGCGTCAAATCTCCCTCCCCCCTTGCGGGGGAGGGTCGGGGTGGGGGGTTGGTTTCTACACTCATCTGACCCTCTCCTTTAGGTGGATGGCCTGCTCGAGGCTCGAGCCCAAATCCTGCAACAGGATCGCCGCACAGTTGCGACCCGGAAGGCCTGAGACGGATCCGCCGGGGTGGGTACAGGCGCCCGTCTGGTAAAGACCCTCGATTGGCGTTCGATAGGTCGACCAGCCTTCGACCGGGCGGAAATAGCCACTCTGGTCGGGCGTGCTGGCGCCGCCATGACACGATCCGCGCCAGTTGGCCGGGTTGCGGCGTTCCATATCGAGCGGGCTGTTCACATTCCGGCCCAGCACGATCCCCTCGGACAGGTTGGTCGTCAGCGGCGCAAGCGCCTCGAATAGCCGGTCCGCGACCTCCTCTTTGACCTGGTCCCAGTGCTGCGGCCCTTCCGCGAGCTGGTAGGGCAGGAAGCTGATCAGCTTGAAGGTGTGCTTGCCGGCGGGCGCGCGGGACGGATCGATTACGGTCGGGGTGATCGCGAGAAACACCGGATCATCGAGGTCGAGCCGTCCGGCGCGATAGCCGGTCAGCATTCGGTGCAGCGAGTCGAGTGATTGCAGCCCGCCCATGGTGACGCTTTCCATGGGGCCGCTCTCGGTCCGAAAGCGT
>VBIS01000058.1 GCA_005880605.1 Chloroflexota bacterium | reverse complement strand
ATCTTTGCCCACCCTGGATCCGCGGCGCCCATTAGTGCCTGGGGCATCGGCCATGACTATCAGGATCCATCGATTCCGGGGCTCGGCAAGCCGAACGACATCGCACCCAACTCGCCGTTCGTGTTCGACGAGCTCTACTTCGCCAACGATGCGCAAAAGGACCTGCTGGGCCAGGATTACTTCGACCCCGAGCCTCCGCTCGCCAAGCTGATCATTGCGATCGGTATCAAGTTTTTCGGGTTCAACTCTTTCGGCTGGCGTTTTTTCCCGGCGCTCTTCGGCACCGCGCTGATCCCACTGATGTACCTGCTCGCCCGGCAATTGCTGGCGGTGCGCTTCTTTGCCATCGCCGCCGGCGTGCTGACGGCCTTCGACGGCATGACCTTCGTCGAGTCGCGCACCGCGGTGATCGACATCATTCCGATCACCCTGACCGTGCTTGCCTATCTCCTCTTTCATCTGCATCTCAACGCCGCCACCGTGACTCGACGGCGCTGGACGATCGTGCTCACCGGCATCACCCTCGGCCTCGCGCTCGGTGCCAAGTGGACGACGTTGGCGGCCTACGGCGTGATCATCGTGATCCTCGCCTTTCGCCTGATCGTGCGCTGGACCCGATACGATGGCGGCACCGCCGGCATCGCGTTGCTGAGCCTCGCCCTGTTGCCGGCGATCTTTTACGGGCTGAGCTTCATCCGCTACCTGACGATCACCCACGGGATCACCAACCTTTCGCAGCCGGCGCTCGGCTTCGCGCCTTTCCACTTCAATCCCGCGGCGGCCTGGAGGGAGATCGCCGAATGGCACCGGCAGACCTGGCTCTATCACATCAATCTAAAGGCGGACCACATCTTTTACAGTCCCTGGTGGTCCTGGCCGCTCGACTTCCGGCCGGTCGTCTACTACTACGCGGGCCAGGGCCTGGGCGTCGATCAATCCAGCGGCTTGACGCTGGTGGCGGAGATTTTCAACCTGGGCAATCCGCTGATCTGGTGGGCCGCGACGTTTTCCATCGTGGGGATCGCGGTCGGGCTGCCCGCGTTGATCCGTGACTATCGTTCGCGGCGCGAGCTGGATCCGCCGGGCGCAGCAGGGCGCGATCAGGTAGGTCCGGTGGATCAGCGGCTCTACACCTCGATCTTTATCGTGGTCGCCTTCTTCGCCGCCTGGCTGCCCTTCTCGCGGGTGCCGCGCGGGCTCTTCCTCTACCACATGCTGGGCGGGCTGCCGGCAATGTTCCTTGCCCTCTCGCTCGCGCTCACCTATCTGCGGACGCTCACCGGTCGCCTGCCGGGGATGGCGATCCGCTTCAACGGGGCCGTGCCCGCGTACGCCTACCTGGTGATGGTCGTGGGCTTCTTCCTCTACTTCTATCCGCTGTGGACGGGTCTGCCGCTGACCGCTGACGCGCTCAATAGCCACGTCTGGTTCGCCTTGACCAAACCGCTGCCCAACTGGTGCCTCTGCTACTGGACCTCCCCGGGCTAGCGCTCGTCGCCGGCTGTCTGATCCTCGGCCTTGGCCTGGCCGCGGGCGGGCCGCCGTGGCTCCGGTGGGGCGAGCGCGCGGTGATTGGCATCGTGCTGGCGGTGGTGGCACTGACGCTGCTGGGCTACGTCCTTGCGCTCGCGATCGGGGTAACCGTCGGGCTCGTCTTCCTGCTCGCGCTGCTTGGTCTGGTCGCGGGCGGGCTCCTCCTGTGGCGCCGCCTTCCGCAGCTGCGCGGCGCGATCACGACGCAGCCATGGGCGCAGCCCGCCACGATCGCCGTTGCGGCCGCGGTCGCCGTCGTCGCGCTGGCCATGGGGTATCTGTTCCTGCGCGCGGTTGAGGTCACCCCGCAGGCCTTGCTCGCCCACTACAACAACACCTGGTCCGACTGGTCGTTCCACGCCAGCTACACCACCACCTTCGTCTACGGCCAAAACCTGCCGCCGCAGAATCCGATCTTCGCGGGGACGCCCTTCCGCTATACGTTTGCGCCCGACTTCGCCAGCGCGCTGCTGGTCGCGGGCGGATGGAGCATCCCGGCGGCGCTGGCGTGGCCCAGCTGGGGGATGACGGTCCTGGCGCTCAGCGGACTGATCCTCTGGGCGAGGCGGCTCACCGGGGGGATCGGGGCCGGCGCGATCGCCGTCACCCTCACCCTGCTCGGCGGAGGCGTCGGCTTCTGGTTCTTCTTCGGCGACGCGGTGCGACTGGGTCTGATCAATGCGCTGCTGCAGATTCCGCGCACCTACGACCGGTTCGATCCGCCGGTCAACATCCAGTGGTACAACCCCATCCTTTCCTACTACCTCCCGCAGCGATCGTTCGTTTTCGGCGCGGCGATCGTCATGGCGGTCCTGCTGCTCCTGACCCCGCCCCTGCTCACCACGCCCTTCTTCCAGTGGCGCGAAACCATCAGCGCGATTCGGCGGTCGTGGCGGCGCTGGACGGTCAAGAGCGAAGCCGTCGCCTTCCTCGCCGCCGGCGGGTTGACCGGCGTGCTGCCGCTCTTCCACGTGCACAGCCTGGTCGTGCTCGGCATCGTGACGGTGTGCTGGGCGCTGCTCTTTCCGCGGCCGGCCTGGCTTGGTTTCTTCGCCGTGATGGCGGTGCTCGCCGTGCCGCGGCTGCTGATGGCGGTGCCCGGTGACCCCGGCGCGCCGCCGGATCACCAGTACCCCAGCTGGCTGATCGGCTGGGTCTCGGGTGCGGACTGGCCGCCGTGGTTCTGGATCAAGAACACCGGCCTGTTCTGGCCGCTGCTGCTGCTGGCCCTGCTCAGCCCGCTGGCCCTGCGCGGCCGGGTCCGGCTGCTGATCGCGCCCTTCAGCCTCGTGTTTCTTGTCGCCAACCTGATCAAGTTCCAGCCCTGGGATTGGGACAACAGCAAGCTGCTGGTCTTCTGGTACATGGCGAGCGCGGTCGCCGTGGGGGCCGTGCTCCTGCGGCTGGCGCGCGCGCATGCGGCCGGCGCCGTGATCGCCGCGGCGATCTGGGTGAGCCTGGTCGCCTCCGGCGTTCTGTCGCTGATGCAATACCTGCCACCGCAGGGTCCGGCCTATGTCTGGTTCACGACCGAGGAGGTGCAGCTGGCCGCACAGGTGCGCCAACAAACACCACCCAAGGCAGTATTCGTCACCGGCGAGCAACCGAACAATCCGATCGCCGACCTCGCGGGGCGCTCGGTGTTGATGAGCTACCCGGGCTGGTTATGGAGCTACGGCATCAACTACACGCAGCGGGAGGCCGACCTCGCCCGCATCTACAACGGTGGCCCGCAGGCGCTCGACCTGCTGCACCATTACCACGCCGACTTCGTCGTGATCGGGCCCAACGAGACCACCACCTACCATCCCAACGTGGCTTACTTCGGAACCCAGTTCCGGCTGCTGATCCATACACCGACCTACGCGATCTACGCCGTACCGCCCGCCTAGAATGGCCACGTGCTGACGCGCTTCTTGATCCACATCGTGGCGTTGCTCTTTGTCTTCTATTTCATCTGGCACATTCACTCGAGCATCCTTGGCGCGGCCGTCGTCATGGCGGTCATCCTGGCCCTGGTCAACGCCATCATCCGTCCGGTGCTGCTCATCCTGACGCTCCCGGTGACCATCCTCACGCTCGGGTTGTTCGTCATCGTCCTCAACGCGCTGCTCTTCGCGCTCTCCTTTGCCGTGCTCCAGGGCATCATGAACGTGCACTTCGACCTGACCTTCCTCCAGATCCTGATCGGCTACGTGATCTACGTGATCGTCAGCACCGTGCTGTCACACCTGATTCGTTAGAAGGCCCAGTAGCCGCGACCGAAGGCGAGGCTGAAGACGAGCAGGCCGACGAAAGAGGCCGCCACCATCGCCAGGTAGACCCAGCGCTGGCTGATCCGTCCCACGAGCAGGAAGAGTGGATACATGCCCAGGAGATAGCGTGGGATGCTGAGCCAGAAGGGCACGAAGGTCACCATCACGGTCAGCACCGTGGCGTACGCCGCATCCGACCGTCGCAGTCGCAGCCAGCTGAGGATGGTCGCGGCGTAGGCGGCGATCCCGCCGATCGCCTCACCGCCGCCGACGGTCAGCTTCTCCCAGGGCACCCGCCAGCTGATTCCCTGGATGGCGTCGGCGAAACCGACCCAGGGCGCCGCCAGGGAGTGTGACCAGTGCTGACGCTGGACGCTGATGAATGCGAAGGCATCGCCGAGCACGAGCAGGTTGGTTGCCAGGTACGTCAGGAAGCCCAGCACCACTAACACCGGCGCGAGGATTGCCTGCCAGACTGCGCGCAGCGTGTGCCGCGCGTCAAACAGCTCGATCACCAGAAATGGCAGCAGCGCCAGCCCGGTCAGGCGCGTGGCGGCAGCGAGACCGCCGAGCAGCCCAGCGAACAGCCAACGCTGCCGTCGCGTCGCGAGCACCGCGCCGAAGGCGAGCGTGCAGAAGAGGGCTTCCGTGTAACCGACCAGCAAGAAGTAGGCCGTCGGAAAAACGACAAAGAAGGCGGCCGCCCGAAAGG
>VBIS01000057.1 GCA_005880605.1 Chloroflexota bacterium | reverse complement strand
CAACCGGATGTCCCGACACGAACTCGCCTGGCTTCGACGGGACGTCCTACCAGAACTACTGGCCCGACGGGAGCGCCAACCATCCAACCCCGATCCTGTTCAGCAGTCCGAAGACGGGCGCCGGCTTTTCGGTGCCATTCGCGCAGTTCGCGTTTGAAGCCGACCTTCCGCGGATCGAGGCCGCCGATCTGGGCGGTACCTGCAACCGCACGACCGGCGTCAATTGCGTGAAGCCACCGACGACGGACGATGGCACACCGGCGGCGTTCTATCCCTACTGCTCGCAGGTCGCGGGAGCGTCCGGTTGCGCCTGGGGCATCGGCTCGACGCTGCCGGGGACGACCAACAACTTCGGCGGTATCCAGCAGTACGGTCCATTGCTCAAGTCGACCTACTGGGCCTTCCGAGGCCACGGAGCAACGGTCCAGCGATTCAACAACTTCTCGAGCGGCGCGCAGACGAACAGCTGTTAACCATCGGCGACATTGAGGAGGGGCGGCCGCTGTTGGCCGCCCTTCCCATGATCATGGCTACGAACCGATGAGGGTCGCGCACGCGTCGGGGGTAAGCCCCAGGACCGCTAGCAGGAAGGCCGCCTCGCCGACCGTGCCGTAATGCGCGCCGGGATCGACCCCACCGGTAAAGTGCTCACCGAACGGTCCCACGCCGGCGAAAGCGCCCTGGGCGATCAGGCTGCGCAACGGACCGAGACACGCCTGGTCGGTGGTCGCGAAGTCGCTCGGGTTCGGCTGGGTCTGGGGTGCGCCGATCCGCAGGTCGTTGGCGGCCAGCGCCGAGGACGGCACGGCGGCGAGCAACAGCGAGCCAGACGCGGCCATCGCAAGGATGAGTCGCTTCATTTCAGGACTCCTTTGGGGTGAGGTCGAGAGCCTCGACGATCCGGTTAAATGGAATCTGCGCTGCCTCGTTGACTTCCTTAACGCGCTGCGCGTTCGGTGCCTCGAACAGGCACATGACGCGCGCCTCCCCGGGCACATAGGTGCTTCGGATGTAACGCACCGGCTTGCCTGCGGTCGTGAACTGCTGGCTGGTGTCGATCGCGGCTTTCTGTGCGCCGCCCAGCTGCTCGAGGGTGATCCCGGGCAGGTCGCGCTCCACCATATAGACGGTCATGTCGTGACCTCCTTATTCAAGATGGGGCCAGCGTAGGGCTGATCGGCCGGCGCTCCATCGTGGAAAAGACCTAAAGGCCCCCACCCTGCCCTCCCCCAGAGGGGGAGGGTGTAGAGCGCGCGATCCAGGCGGCGATCTGCGCGCGAGAGCGGTAGCCGAGCTTGTTCATGATGTGCTCGACGTGGGCGTCGACGGTCCGCTCGGCGAGATGGAGCTTGCTGGCGATCTGGCGATTGGTCATACCGGTCGCGACTAACCCGGCGATTTCCGCCTCGCGCGGGCTCACGTCGCCGGGTCGGCGCGCCTCGTGAGTTGGGAGGGAGCCTCCCTTCAGCGCGTACTGAACGGCTTGTGCTGCGGGCAGCCGGTAGCCCGCCGCCCATGCCGATTCAAACTCGGTCAGCGTCAAGCCCACGGTCACGGTTTGCAGGCATTGTTCGTGATGCACGAGGTAGTTCGGCGAGAGGGCGGTGCTGCTGCGTTCGAGCATCGCCGCGGCTGCCCCCATCAAGTGGGCTGCGCGACGCAGGTCAGCTCGAGAGGCTTCGACCCATGCCAACGCCTCGAGGGCCCGGGTCAATCCCCACCATTCGTCCAGCTCTTGCCTGAGCGAAATCGATTCCCGCAACCGGGCGACCGCTTGCCGGTGATCGCCCTGCAGCCAGGCCAGCAGGCCGAGGCCGAAGTACGACAGCCCGATATGCCAGGCGTCGCCCTGTTGCTGCTTCAGGGCGAGGCTTTCCTCGTGCAGCCTGGTCGCACGTGCGTACTCGCCGCTCATCGTCAGCGCTTCGGCGAGCTCGTAGGCGCACACGTAGATACCGATGCGGTCGCCGCTCTGCCGATATCGGCTCAGTGCCTGGTCGAGGACCGTGCTGGCGCGCTCGACCTCATTGTTGTAGTAGAGACCGATGCCGAGTCGGAGCAGCGAGAAGTTGGCTCCTGGTCGGTCGCCGAGCGTCTCGTTGAGCCGCAAGCTCTCCTCGAGCAACGGCACGGCGGCGGCCGTATCGCCCTGGACATAGGCCATGAACCCGGCGACATTCAGCCCATAGGCACGGGCACGATCGGGTCGAGCCTGATCCAGCAAACTCGACAGCCACTGGCGGCTCTCGCCGATGTGGCCTCGGCTGTGCCAGAGAAGCCACAGCGCGGATGCCAGTGCCAGACCGTCATCCACTCGATCTGGGTCGGTGCGGCTGTAATCGAGAGCAGCGCGTACGTTGTCGAGGTCGGCTTCGAGCCGGTCGAGCCAAGGTGCCTGGTTGGCTCCGCGCCATTCGGGCTCGGCCCGGTGGGCGAGCGCGAGGAACCACTCGAGGTGGCGGCGCCGAAGGGTCTCGGTTTCTCCCGCGTCCTCGAGTTTCTGCAGGCCATACTCGCGGACGGTCTCGAGCAACTGATACCGTCGCGCGCCGGCGCTCTCATGCACCTGGACGATCGAGCTATCCACCAGGACGGTCAAGAGATCGATCACCTGGGTCTGATCGAGGACCTCATCCGAACAGACTGCTTCTGCCGCGGCGAGCTCAAAGCTCCCCGCGAATACCGCGAGCCGTCGCCACAGTCGCTGCGCCGCCGGCGGCAGGAGCTCATGGCTCCAGTCCATGGTGGCTTGAAGCGTTTGATGGCGCGGCAATGCGGTGCGGCTGCCACCGGTGAGCAGTGCGAACCGATCGGTGAGTCGCGCGGCGATCTCGTCGAGGGAAATGGTCCGCAGGCGTGCCGCGGCCAGCTCGATGGCGAGCGGCACGCCGTCGAGGCGGCGGCAGATTTCCATGACCGCGGCCGAGTTCTGCGGCGTGAGACGGAACCCGTCGCGGGCGTGGCCGGCTCGCTCTCCAAATAGAGCCGTGGCCTCCGCCTCGGCAAGTTGCGGAACCGGCCAGGTCCGCTCGCCCCCGATCCCGAGTTGCACGCGACTGGTGACCAGCACATGCAAGCCGGGCGACACCTGCAAGAAGGCTTCGACCATGCTGGCGACTTCGGCAGCGAGGTGTTCGCAGTTGTCGAAGAGGAGCAGGATCTGTTTGGTTCGAAGGTAGTCGGATAGCGTCGCAGCCAGCGGTCTTCCCGGTTGCTCGTGGAGCCGAAGCGCAAACGCCAGTGTTGGCTGGATCAGGCGCGCCTCGGTCAGTGGCGCCAATTCGACCAGCCAAACGCCATCGGCAAAGTGGTCGACCAATCCGCGCGCGGCTTCG
>VBIS01000056.1 GCA_005880605.1 Chloroflexota bacterium | reverse complement strand
CTGCAAGCACTACGGCCGGATGGTGCCCAAGGGCGGCGTCATGCTCTATTACCTGATGCCGGCGTTCTATGTCGACGTGACCGACGCCTGGCTCGAGCCCTGGCGGCACCGGATCATGATCTTCTGGGCCGGCCCCTTCTCGGGCTTCATCCTCGCGGGCGCCAGCGCCCTGGGCGCCGCCGCTCTCGGTACCGGCCTGCTCGGGACGGTGCTCTTCAAGCTGGCGGTCGCGGCCTACCTGATGAACCTGTTGAACATGATGCCCTTGCTGCTGTGGGATGGGTACTGGATCCTCGAGCAGTGGCTCGAGATTCCGGACTTACGCCAGAAGGCCCTAGCCTTCATCAAAGGTCCGATGTGGTCTCAGCTCTGGAGCCGCAAGCGGCTCACCGGACGGGAGACCTTCTTTGCCGTCTTCGGCCTCCTCTCGGCTGGATACTCGTTCGGCTCCATCTTTCTCGCCTACCTCTACTGGCGACACCGGCTCGGGCCGATCGTCTCACCGCTCTGGCTGACGCCCGGTCTGCTCGGCAAGGTCATTGCGGTCGGGTTGGTGGGCGCCATCGGGGTTCCCCTGGGGATCCGGTACGGACGGCGCCTCTGGGGATATCGCACCGCCGTCATGAACGCACCGGCCGCGGCACGGAAGGCGCTGTTCACGATCCGGATGAGCGATCGCCTGCGGCTGCTGGAGGGTCTGGCGTTCCTGAGGAGCCTCCCGCAGAAGAGTCTCGAGCGCCTTGCGGGGAGCGCCAAAGTGCGCGAGATCCCTGCTGGCGCCACGGTCGTGCGGCAAGGCGAGCGAGGCGACGAGTTCTTCATCATTGCCTCGGGCCAGGCGGCCGTGCTGGTTCGGGATCAGAGCGAGGACCGGATCGTTGGGGAGATGACCGTGGGCGATTTCTTCGGGGAACGCGCGCTGCTGAAGGGCGGCGTTCGCGAGGGGACCGTGAAGGCTCAGACGCCGCTGAAGCTCCTCGTCTTCCAGGCAAAAGCCTTCTGGAACGAGCTGGTGGGCCCGGTCGCCTGGGAGTCGCGCGTGCGCGGCGCGCTGGAAGAGCGCGAGCGGCTTCGGGCGTTGCCAATGTTCGCCGACACCGGCTCGCGTCAGCTGGACCTGCTGGCCGTGAAGCTGCAAGTACAGAGCTTCGCCCCGGGTGACGTGATCGTCAAGCAGGGCGACCAGGGGGACGCCTTCTACATCGTCCGCGAGGGCAGCCTGGACGTGCTGGTTCGCAAGGAGCGCAGCCGCCGGCGGGTTCGGACGCTCGCGGCCGGCGACTTCTTTGGGGAGATCGCGCTGCTGAGGGACGTTCCTCGCACCGCGACCGTCCAGGGGGTGGAGGCGGGGTCGGTCTGGCGGCTCGAGCGGCAGGACTTCCGCGATCTCCTCGGACGCTACCTCGACCTCGAGGGCCAGCTCGCCGACGTCGCCGCCTCACGCCAGCCCCACGGCCACTCGATGGGAGGAGCTCACTGATGCAGTGCTGGATCTGCGCCTCACCCGCGAACGGCACCTGCCGTTTCTGCGGGCGGGCGGTGTGTCGCGAGGACGCTAAGACCCACCCGTTCGTGCTCGAGGTCTATCCGAGCGACGGCAACCTGTATGGGCTAGCGGTGGAGGACGCTCTGCACTGCGGCGTGTGCAAGCCCCGACCCGAACCCGTGCTCATGGACTTCCTGGCATCGCCGAAGGTGCCGAACGACGCGAAGGCCCTGAACGCCGCGAAGGCGCCGACCGCCGCCAAAGCGCCGACCGCCGCGAAACCCCGGAAAACGAAGAAGAGTGACGAATGACACAGGAGAAAGGTGTCGAACGTCGCTTCCCCCGGCCTTCGGAAGGCCGATACTCGCACCGACGATAACCCGATATGAAGGAGGTGAAATCATGAGCAAAGAAGTCTTAGAGCAGGTGGTTCTGAAGGCGTCGAGCGATGCGCGCTTCCGTGCGCAGATGAATGACAACTTCGACGCAGCACTGCGGCCCTACGACCTCAGCCCAGCGGAGAAAGCAAAGCTTCGCAGCGGGATCGCAGGCCTGGGTGACGACCGCGAGGTGCGCCGAATGATGGCCGCCAGCCAGGCGTCGAGCGTTGCCGCGTCCAGCACCGCCTCGAGCGCTGCCGCCACGAGCGCCGCAGCGAGTGCCAACGCGGGATCAGCGGAAGCCGGATCAGCGGAAGCCGGATCAGCGGAGGCCGGATCAGCGGAGGCCGGATCAGCCGAAGCCGGATCGGCGGAAGCCGGATCAGCCGAAGCGGGCTCAGCCGAGGCCGGGTCAGCAGAAGCCGGATCAGCCGAAGCCGGAAGTAGCTTAACGAGTTAGCCGCCTACCCGAAGCATGCTTTGGGCAGCCCGGAGGCTGCCCTTTTTTCATGCCGTCGCCTCCGGGAAGGGCACAATTAATGGCCATGCTCCTATCGGCCATGCTGCACTGGGGGGAGATCCTCGGCGGGCTCGTCCTGCTCCTGGTCATCTTGTACGACATCTTTCAGTCGGTTGTCCTCCCACGCCCGGCGATCAACAAGCTGGCAACGGTGCGGTATCTCGTTCGGGGGATCTACTCGATCTGGCGTTGGGTGGGCAACCGGATGTCATCAATCCCCCGGCGTGAGCGTTGGTTGGCGTCCTACGGCCCGGTAGCCGTCCTCACCATCTTCGTTGCGTGGGGACTGGCGCTTGTGCTGGCGTACGGGCTGATCATCGACGGGGTGCGAGACGAGATGCGTCCAGCGCCAGATTCGTTTGGCACCTCGGTGTATTTTTCGGCGAGCACGCTGGTGCCGCTCAGCTATGGCGACTTCGTACCCGAGGGGGTACCGGCCCGGTTGGCAACGATCGCGGAGAGCGCGACCGGGGTCATCCTCGGGGCGCTCGCCATCACACTGCTCTTTTCGCTCTACGAGTCCTTTCAGAGACGCGAGGAGCTGGTCGTAACGCTGGATGCGTTTGCCGGCGCGCCGCCGTCGGGGGTGCAGATGCTCGAGACGGCCGCTTCTCACGGGATGCCGGAGGAGCTCATCAAGACGTTTGACGACTGGAAACAGTGGGCGGCGGCGGTGCTGGAGAGCCACCTAGCGTACCCGATGCTGGTGTTCTTTCGATCGAGTCACGACAACGAGGCGTGGCTCAACTCATTCGGGGCCGTGATGGACGCGGCCGTGTTGGTGATGAGCACGGTCGATGACAAGTCGGAAGGCCCTGCGAAGTTGATGTACCGCGTCGGCAATCATCTCGTCGAGGACCTGTCCTGGTACTTCCGCCGGTGGACGCCACGATCCGAGTCGCCCGTCATCGAGCGCTTCGAATTCGATCAGGCGTGGGAGCGATTGACGAAGGCAGGCTATCACTGCAGGCCCGCCGAGGAGGCTTGGACCACATTCGCCCGGCTTCGATCCAGTTACGCCTCGCCGATCAACGGCCTCGCCCGGGCGTTGGTGATCATACCGGCGGAGTGGATCGGCGATCGCTCCTATCTTCCGCACCGCCAACGAGAACAGCGCCGCCGGTTGGTGCCGCGAAAGAGTCGTAAGCGGGAGAACTGAAGCTACGGCGAGCGTATCTTGCGCGCAAGAGCGAGGGGCGGGCGGCGCCGGCCGCCCACCCCTTGAGCCCCCCGCTCGCCGCCCCCCACCCCGACCCTCCCCCGCAAGGGGGAGGGAGAGAAGCCTAGAAACCGGGTATGAGTCGTTTGAACATGGGGACTTTTCTTTGGTTGATGTTTTACCGATGTCACCCGCGACCACGAGTGTCCTTCGCTAGCGCACCACCTTTCTGCTAGTTGGTAATGCACTCGTAACGCGACCATCGCGCGGTTGGTAACGCGCGGCAGATCTGCCGAACCTTCCTGAACGGTCTCGAAAGAAGACGCCGCACTTATATATTGGGAATTGGGATTGGGATCGATTGTCGACGGGTGGGTGCAGCCCGCCTACTGGTTGAGTCGGCTGGTCTTCGAACGCGGGCTGGCTGTCATTTACCTGATCGCGTTCGTGGTGGCGCTGAACCAGTTCAGGCCGCTGCTGGGCGAACGCGGGCTGCAGCCGGCGCCGCGCTTCATGGCTCGGGTGCCTTTCCGACTAACGCCGAGCCTGTTTTATCTGCGGTATTCGGATCGGCTG
>VBIS01000055.1 GCA_005880605.1 Chloroflexota bacterium | reverse complement strand
CTCGCCCTTATCGACGCGACGATCAGAGCGCGGCTGCGCGCTCATTAAGTGGGACCTTAGCATGAATTGAGCAAGTTTGCATACTCTGTGCCCAATTTTTTTCGCGAGCGGCGGAACTAACCGGTCGCTCGCGCGTCATTCAACAGAATTTTTCAGAAATTTCCGCCCTTACGGACAGCGACCACCATCGCAGCAGGTTTCGTAGTAGAGACCGCAACCACGACAGCGAAATTTGCGTCCGTCCCAGTCTGTTGGCCCGCCGCAGGGACATTGCGGACCTTCATGCGACCATTGCGGATGGCGCTGCAGCGTTGTTGATGATGCTGAGGAAGAGGTCGCGCTGACCTCCTCCTCGATTTTGCCTAGGAGCAACCGCTCGTGCTGCCGCAGTTGAGGCACTTGTAGCACGTGCCGTTGCGAATCATGATCGAGCCGCAGTCGGAGCAGGCCGGCGCGTCCTCCTGGCCCACGAAACTGATCTTGATCGGGTTCGAATCGACCGGTGCCGGCTTCGACGGCGCCGGCGCAGGGGTAATCGCCGGGGCCGGTGCCGCCTCGATCTCGATCACCGGGTCGCGCCGCACGATGCCAATCGCTTCCTGCTGCGTGCCGCTCAAGAATTTGGACGCGAGCCAGCGGAAGATGTAGTCGCTGATCGACTTGGCGATCGGGATTTCCGGATTTTTCGTGAATCCGGAAGGCTCGAAGCGGGTATGCGCGAATTTCTTGACCAGCACCTCGAGCGGGACACCATACTGGAGCGCGAGCGAGATGCTGGTGGCGAAGGCGTCCATCAATCCCGAGATGGTGCTGCCCTCTTTGGACATCACGAGGAAGATCTCGCCCGGTTGGCCGTCCTGGTAGATGCCGACCGTGATGTAGCCCTCGTGGCCCTGGATGTCGAACTTGTGGGTGATGGCGCGCCGCTCGTCCGGAAGCTTCCGGCGCACGGCACGGGCCGGCTCCTGCGCCACGACCTCTCGAGCTGGCGCCGCCTCGGTGGCCGCGCTCTTCTTGCTATCGAGCGCCGTGTTCAGCGGCTGGGAACGCTTGGAGCCGTCGCGATAGATAGCGATCGCCTTGAGGCCCATCCGCCAGCCCTCGAGGTAGACCTCCATGATGTCCTCCGGCGTGGCGTTTTCCGGCATATTCACCGTCTTGGAGATGGCGCCGGAGATGAACGGCTGGGCGGCAGCCATCATCTTGACGTGCCCCATGTAGTGGATGGTGCGGGAGCCCTTGGCCGGCTTGAAGGCGCAATCGAAGACCGCCAGATCGTCGGGACGCAGGTGCGGGGCGCCCTCGATGGTGTCGTTCTCGTCGATGTACTGCAGGATCTCGGAAACCTGGGTTTCGGGGTAGCCGATCCGGCGCAGCGCGATCGGTACCGTCTGGTTGACGATCTTGAGCATCCCGCCCCCGACCAGCTTCTTGTACTTGACCAGGGCGATGTCAGGCTCGATGCCGGTGGTGTCGCAATCCATCATGAAGCCGATCGTGCCGGTGGGCGCGATCACGGTGGCCTGGGCGTTGCGATAACCATAGAGGTCGCCAAGCTGGCAGGCCTTGTCCCAGGCATCGCGGGCAGCGCTCAGCAGCGGCAGCGGCACGTGGGCCGGGTTGATGTGGTCGACCGAGCTTCGGTGCTGGTCCATGACGCGGAGCATGGGCTCGCGGTTGACGGCAAAGCCGTTGAAGGGACCTTTCTTCTGGGCGATCCGCGCCGACTGCGCGTAGGCCTCGCCTGTCATCACTGCGGTCAGCGCCGCGGCGACGTCGCGACCAGCATCGCTGTCGTAGGGCAGGCCTGACGCCATCAGCAGCGCGCCGAGGTTGGCATAGCCGAGCCCGAGCGGCCGGAAGTCCCGGCTGTTCTTGGTAATCGCCTCGGTGGGGTAGCTGGCGTTGTCGACCAGGATCTCCTGGGCCGTGATCAGCACCCGGCACGCCTCGCGGTAAGCCTCGACATCGAACTCGCCCCGCTCGTCGAGGAACTTCATCAGGTTGATAGAGGCGAGGTTGCAGGAGGTGTCGTCGAGGAACATGTACTCGGAGCAGGGGTTGGAGGCGTTGATCCGGTCCGTGTTGGGCGAGGTGTGCCAGTGGTTGACGGTGGTGTCGTACTGCAATCCCGGGTCGCCGCACGCCCAGGCGGCGTCGGCCATCATTCGCATCAGGTCACGCGCCTTGTAGGTGTCCATGATCTGGCCGGTCGTGATGGCAAACGTGTTCCACTCGGCGTCCTCTTCGACGGCCTTCATGAAATCGTCCTTGACGCGGACGCTGTTGTTGGAGTTCTGGAAGAAGATCGAGCTGTAAGCAGGGCCGTTGAAGGACGAGTCGTACCCGCCTTCGATCAGCGTCCAGGCCTTACGCTCCTCCTCGACCTTGCAGTTGATGAACTCGACGATGTCGGGATGGTCGGCGTTGAGGATGACCATCTTGGCCGCCCGGCGCGTTTTGCCGCCGGACTTGATCACACCGGCGAAGGCGTCGAAGCCTTTCATGAAGGAAACCGGGCCGGACGCCGTACCGCCACCCGCCAGCAGCTCGCGCGAGGAGCGCAGCGGCGAGAGGTTCGACCCGGTGCCGGAGCCGTACTTGAAGAGCATGCCCTCGGTCTTGGCCAGGGTGAGGATCGACTCCATCCGGTCCTCGACCTTGTTGATGAAGCAGGCCGACAACTGCGGACGCGGCTCAATGCCGGCGTTGAACCAGACCGGGCTGTTGAAGGCGGCTTTCTGATGCACCAGCAGATGCGTCAGCTCATCCCGGAAGATTTCCGAGGCCTCAGGCGTCGCGAAGTAGCCCTGCTTGTTCGCCCACCCATGGATGGTGCGGACCACGCGACCGATCAGCTGCTTGACGCTGCGCTCCCGCTCCGGCGTCCCGATGACCCCACGGAAGTACTTCGAAACGACCACATTGGTGGCGACCTGCGACCAGGTGGTCGGGATCTCTACGTCGTGCTGCTCGAAGACGATCTCACCCTTTTCGTTGGTGATGACGGCCTCGCGCGTGTCCCACTGCACCTCGTCGAAGGGGGCGACACCCGGGCGCGTAAAGTACCGCTTCCAGGGGAGGCCGTTACGGTTGCGCTTCGAGGCGCTGGCGGGGGCTGCCGCGGTCACATTGGGTCGGTCGGTCGACGTCTTTTGGGTGGATCGGGCCATCGATGAACCTCCAAAGGGTGGGGTGGAGAGCGGCCCACATCGTATGCCGTAGGATGAGGACTGTCAAGCAGTTTACCACAGCCTGTAGGGTTTTCCGACGGCGTAGGACACAACATATGCCCATTCCCACCCGGTGCTGATCTGGGGCTTCGCGCTCTGCCTGGTCGGCGTCGTTCTGCTTCGAATCGGTATTCGCGAAGGCCGTCGGGCGGCCCTCTTCACCAGCGCCTTCTGGATCACCTTCCCCGAGTTCGCCCGCTATAGACGCAAGCGGCTCTGGCCGGCCGCGCCGGGCGTGGCCGGCGCCATCCTACTTATATGGGGCCTGGTTTTGCTCTTTCAGTGGCTGCTGGCGTACTACGCCGACCGGCTGGGCCATCCGCTTACCTGAGGCTAGCTCGCCAGCTCGCGTTTGCGGTGCTTGATGCGCTCGCCGGCGTTCAGCACCCGCTTGCGCATCCGGATCCCCCTAGGCGTCACCTCGACCAGCTCGTCATCCTCGATGAAGTCCAAGCACTCCTCGAGTGACATCTCCCGCGGCGGCACCAGCTTGACGGTGGCGTCCTCGGTCGAGGCCCGCATGTTGGTCTTCTGCTTTTGCTTGACGGCGTTGACGTCGATGTCTCCACCGCGCCGGTTCAGGCCGATGATCATGCCCTCGTAGACCTGCGTCCCGGGGCCGATGAACGGCTGCCCGCGTTCCTGCACCCCCTGCAGGCCGTAGGCGACGGCCATCCCGCTCTGGCTCGCGGTCAGCACCCCGTTGCGGGTGCGCGGCGGCAGCTGCCGCCAACGCTCCCAGCCGACCAGCCGGGTCGACATCACGCCCGTTCCCCGGGTCAGCGTCAGGATCAAGCTGCGCAGGCCGATCAGCGCGCGCGTCGGCGCCAGGTAGGTGAGCCGGGCGCCGCTCCCGGCATCGGTGCGCATCGACTGCAGCTGCGCCCCTCGCGAGCCGAGCGCTTCCGTGATGGCGCCCACCGAGTCGAGGCTGCAGTCGATGATG
>VBIS01000054.1 GCA_005880605.1 Chloroflexota bacterium | reverse complement strand
CCCGGCGGGCAGAATGCCCAGGGTGCGGAACCCGGTGCCAGGGCCAGAGCGCTGCCGAACGATGTCGGTCGTCCGATAAGGATGGCCGGCGGGTTGCGCCGGTGCGGCTGGCGCGGGAAGCGAGACCGGCTGGACGACCGCTGCACCCACGAAGTGGATGTAGCGAGGCGCCCGCGTCGTCCGTTGCCCGTAGCGCAGGTAGTGCGACCAGTTGTATTCCTCGACGATCGCATTCCCAGCACCGTCAACCGCCATCACATAGGCGACGTGGCCGCCCCACCAGGCACTGTTCTCCCCACCGTGCCAGACGGCCACCGAACCAACGCTCGGATGCGTGTCGACGACGTAGCCGATCGATGCCGCCGCCGCATCCCACGATCCCCCATTGCCGAAGAAGGCCGTCTTCCCGTTCGGCCCTTTCAGCGACGCGCCATGGAGGCGGACTCCCTCCTGGCTCAATCGAAACGCGACGAACGACGTGCAATAGCCGGTGTAGAAACCCCAGGGGTCGAGCTTGTTGACTGTCCCGCGATATGGAAAGTCATCGACCCCCGCCGCGCTGACCGTGAGAGCCGGAACGCCGACGAGGAGCACGGCCGCTCCCATTACCGATGCGAACGCCTTGCGCCAGCTGAACTTGTCGCGTGCCATAAGGCCGATGCCACCTCACCCTCGCGCGCATTGCGCGGAATTTGCTCCCCGACCGCTGCCGGTACAACGGGTGGTCCACCCGGATGGCATTGCGCCGTAGGCAATCGTTGTCAGTTGGTGGCAGCGCTGTTTGCGACCGTCACCGACTTGTCGCTCGCCAGCTTCGGCCGGGCCCAGTGGAAAACGAGCAAGGCCCAGCCCCAACCCAGCAGGAGGCCGGCGATCACGTCGGTTGGGTAGTGGACGGCTAAATACACGCGCGACCACGCAACCGCGAGCGCGATCAGGACGGCGACCACGATCACCAGTTCACGCCAACCCCGGTGCAGGTCTTTCGACAGCATGATCGCGATCGTGAGATACACGGCGGCGGCCTGCGTGGTGTGCTCCGATGGGAAGCTCAGCGAGGTGAGGTGGGTGAGGTGCTCGATCGTTGGCCGTGGACGCGCCACGATCAGCTTGGTCACAATCGGCACCACAGCGCTGCCTGCCGCGATCACCAGCAGGGCGATGTCGTCCGACGGCCGCTTCCAGCGGCGCAGCAGGAGCACCGCAATTGACAGCGGCGCGAGCAGCGCGAACGATCCGGCATTGCTGACGATGCCGGCGATGCTGGTTAGGGTTGGGTCGCGATTGCTGGCGATCGCCTGCATCGTCTGAAGATCAAAGCCGGGGGCCCAGGCCCTGATACCGATTCCCAGCAGGGCGGTGACCACGGCCAGGCCGAGGAGGATGGCGAGCACTCGCAACGCGAAGGCGATGTACGCCGCGCGGTTATCGTCGGTCATTCCTTATAGGAGGCCGGCGTGATCACCTGCAGGCCGCCGCGGACGACATCGAACGTGCCTGACATCGGGCCGGCGATCTCGCCGTCGAGCGTGACGTCCACTGGATCATGGGGACGCACGGTGAACTTCGACACCTGCAGGGTGCGGAACCCCCGGATCTTTCGATGTAGTCCCAGCGCCGGATAGAAGGCCGACCGCAGGAGGCGGCGCATCGGGAGGTGTTCGACCATGATGACGTGCAGCGTTCCGTCGTGTGGAGTCGCGCCCGGAATCTTGAGGTCGAGGAAGCCGCCGAACACCGGGGCATTGACGACGGCGAGGTGCACGAGCTCCAGTGGTTCGGCCTGACCTTCGTACTCCACCTGGGCACGGAAGACCGGTCGCTCCTTAATAGCGAGCGCGGCCGCGATGGCATAAGTCAGTCTCCCGCGCCGCTGGCGCAGGTCGGCGCGGGTCGCGAACTTCGCGAACTGCACGTTGAGACCGGCGGCCGCCGCGTGAACGAAATGCCGCGGCGGCTGACCTTCGCTCCTAAGGCGTCCGGCATCCACGCGGGACACGCGTCCATTGGAGATGAGGCGCACCGCGTTCTCGAGGCGCAATGGAATGCGAATGGAGCGCGCGAAGTCGTTGGAGGTGCCGAGCGGCAGGATCGCCATCACCGCCGGCGTGCTGATCACGGCATTCGCGACCGATCCGACGGTGCCGTCGCCGCCCGCCGCCACCACGATCGGCGGGCTCGACCCATTCCGCAACAGCAAGCCGGGCAGTCGCGCGATGTTATCGACGCTGAGCTCCGCCACGACTTTGAGGCCCGTCGCGCTGATCGCGGTCCTGGCTCGTGCCAGGTTTGCCCCTTGGCCGGCGTGCGGGCTCGACACCAGGATCACCTCCTTGCTCTGCGCGCGCTCCGCCTCAGGGACCGGCGCTATCGCATCCCACCACTCGCGGACGGCCCGGACGATCGGCTCACTGGCCAGCCCCATCGTCGTTCCGATCATGACCCCGGCAAGCACATCGAGCGGATAGTGGACCCTCAGGTGGATCCGGGAGTAGGCGACACCGCCGGCGAGCGGCAGGATCGGACCGAGCAGGCGCGGTTCCTCGAGGGCAACGCCGGCCGCGAAGGCAAACGCTGACGCTGAGTGGCCCGACGGAAACGAGAAGCTGCCGGGCAGGCTCACTGGTAGGGGCCGGTCGCCTCGCCGCATCGGTGGACGGTCGCGGCGGGCAACGTACTTCAGCGGAAGGTTGACGAGGGTCGAGGTGAGGGCGATCGAGATCACGCCGCGGAGGGCAGCGCGCCGGCCTCGAGGGCCACCCAGCACCGCGATCAAGGCGGCGATCGCCAACCAGAGAACCGAGCGGTTCGCACTGTTGCTGAGTTGCTTGAGACTCGTGTCGACGAGGCGCCGTTCCCGCCTTGTCAGGCGCTGGAACAGTCGTCGATCCCATGCATCGACAGCAGTCAGGACGCGAAACATGGGTTTCAGGCTAGCCTTTACCGCTCCCCCCTGGGGGAGGGCAGGGTGGGGGCCGGACTTCCTTAGGAGTCAGAGGGCGCGATCGCGGCGACCAGCGCCAGGTCGCCCGGGCGGACCGATTTCGGGTCGAACTTCCGAACGTTGGCCGCCATCTTTGTCAGGGCCTCCGCCATTGACATCGGTGGCGCCGCATCCTTCTTCCGGGATGGCGGCACGAAGCGGACCGGGTTGATCCGAGCGACGACCACCGCCCGGAGGTAGGGGCTCTTCATCCCCATCGCCTGCATCGTCTTGACATGGGCGGCCACCCGATCGTCGATATCCATGATGCGCACCGCCCACTGTTCGCGCTGACGCAGTGCCGCGGGCAGCGTGCTGTCCAGGAAGCGATCGACCTTGTTGAGGACCGATTGATAGGAGGAGCCGGCGAAACGCGACCGCTGCTCGTAGGCAGGGCCGAGGGTCAGGAAGGCCGGCGAATCGAAGGTGACGGCGTGCTCGCTCTCCTTCGAGCGCGGCTGCTCTTTGGCCAGCTGGCGCGCCATCCGAATCACTTCGAGGCTGCGGTCGCGGAGGTTGTGCGCCTTCTCGGTATTCAGGGCGAGGATGCGGAAGGCGAGCTTTTCGTCCGACACGAGGAGGGCGGTAACCGAGCGCATCCCGAGCCTTCGCGCAGCCTCCAACCGGTGGCGCCCGTTGGGTGACCAGAAGCCGTCGCGGGACGGGACCGCGATCACTGGATCGAGGAAGAGCCCGGCGGCGCCGATCGCATCCGCCAGCCGCGTGGCGTGGGTCTTCGACAGGTCGCGCTGAAACGGCGTCGCCGCGACCTTCTTCAGTGGGAGCGATGCGAGAACGAGCGTCTGGCCGGCGAACGGGTCGCGGTAGGCGCCCACCACAGCTCCGCCGTGCCGTTGAACCTGTTCGACC
>VBIS01000053.1 GCA_005880605.1 Chloroflexota bacterium | reverse complement strand
CAGGTGCGCCGGAAGAACGACCCGGATCATCGCAGCGTCTGGACTTCGACCGAGTAGACCGCTGGGAGATCGCGAACGATGGGCGCCCAGCTGTCTCCGGCGTCCGCCGATCCGTAGACCTGCCCGCCGGTGGTGCCGAAGTAGATGCCGGGGGATTCCAGCGTGTCGATAGCCATGGCATCGCGCAGCACGTTGACGAAGCAGTTGCTCTGCGGCAAGCCGTTGGTAAGCGCTTCCCATTCGTTGCCACCGGTGCGGCTGCGGTAGACGCGCAGTTTTCCGTCGGGTGGGACATGCTCCGAGTCGCTCTTGATCGGCACCACGTAGATGGTCTCCGGCTCGTGTGGATGGACGTCGATCGGGAACCCGAAATCGCTCGGCAGATTGTCGCTCACCTCGCGCCAGGACTCGCCGGCGTCGTCGCTGCGCATCACGTCCCAGTGTTTCTGCATAAATAGAGTGTCCGGGCGCGATGGATGCATCGCGATGCGATGCACGCAGTGCCCGACCTCAGCGTTCGGGTCAGGGATCCCCTCCGAATGCAGGCCCTTGTTCGCCGGTCGCCAGCTCTTGCCGGCATCCTCGGTCTTGAAAACACCCGCGGAGGAGATGGCGATGAACATCCGATCGGGATGGTTCTTGTCGAGGAGGATGGTGTGCAGGCACATTCCACCGGCGCCGGGCGCCCAGTTGGGCCCGGTTGGGTGCTGCCGCAGCGCCGGCATCTCTTCCCAGTTCTGGCCGCCATCGGTGGAGCGGAAGAGCGCCGCGTCCTCGACGCCGGCGTAGACCAGGTCGGGATCCGTCAGCGATGGCTCGAGATGCCAGACGCGCTTGAATTCCCAGGGGCGCGGCGTGCCGTCGTACCAGAGGTGCGTGCCCGTGGCGCCTTCGTAGGCGAACTTGTTCCCGACTGGGTTCCAGGTCTTGCCCCCGTCGTCGGAGCGCTGGATGACCTGCCCGAACCACCCCGTGTTCTGTGCGGCATAGATCCGGTTCGGGTCAACCGGCGATCCCTTCACGTGATAGATATCCCAGCCCGTAAAGTGCGGGCCGCTGATGTCCCACTGCTTGCGCTTGGCATCCGAGGTCATCACGAATGCACCCTTGTGCGTGCCGACCAGTACCCGAACTCCGCTCATGCCTCTCTCCTTTCTGAAACCAGCCTGCGAGCTCTACGAGAATACGGCACGTCGCCGACCCTAAGCCGGGATCTCTTCGGCATCGATTCCGACCTCAACCTCGGCGGCGCGTTCGGGCCGAAGCACCGTCGCCGCGATCACGAGCGAGACGAGGGCCAGCCCGGCGCCGATCGCCCAAGCAAGATGGTAGCCGCTGCTCAGCGCGGCCGTGATGCCCTTGCCGTGGCCGAGCAGGTCGCTGGTGCGACTCGTCGACAGCGTGGCGAGCACGGCGAGCCCGAGCGCACCGGCGACCTGGCCCGTGGTATTGATCAATCCCGAGGCGACGCCCGAATCGTTGGGCGTCGTGCGCGCCATCGCCAGCACCGTCAGGCCCGGGAAGGCCAGTCCGCCGCCGATCCCCAGTAGTGCCATCGGGATGAACAGGTTGGGGAAATAGTCGCTGACGATCGGACCCGTAGCGGCGAGCCCGAGGGCGACCGTGATGGTGGCCAGGCCGGCCAGCAACACGGCGTAGGCGCCGAAGCGCATGATCAGGCGGGCGGTCAGGCCAACCGACAGTGCGCCCATCCCAACCGCGACCGGCAGGAAGGCAAGCCCCATCGCCATCGGCCCGTAGTGAAGCACCCGCTGTAGGTCGAGTGAGCCGAGGAAGAAGAAGCCGAACATCGCTGGCGTCGCGAGCGCCTGGATCACGTTCGCACCCGAGAAGTGGCGCCCGCGGAACAGACGAAGCGGCAACAGCGGCGTGGCCGCCGTCGCCTGCCTGATGATGAACCCAACCACCAGCGCGATCGCGACCGCGCCCAGACCAAGCGTGTGCAGCGAACCGAGTCCGTAGGTCGACGACTCGACAATCGCGTAGACGCCCAGCATCAGTCCGGACGTGATTAGCAGCGCGCCGAGCACGTCCGCGCCACTGCGCAGGCCAATCCCAGGGTCGGATTCGAGCAGCCGCGACGCGAGCACGGCGATGGCGATCCCGATCGGGAGGTTCACGAAGAAGATCCAGTGCCAGCTGACCGCCTGGGTGAGCAAGCCGCCTGCCAGCAGGCCGATCGAGGCGCCAGCCGAGGCAACGAAGCTGAAGATGCCGATCGCCCTGGCCCGTTCTGCGGGCTCCGGGAACATGGTGACGACCATGCCCAGGATCACGGCGGTACTGACGGCGCCGCCGATTCCCTGAACGAAGCGCGCGGCGATCAGCATCGGCTGGCTGATCGAGAGCCCGCACAGCAGGGAGGCGGTGGTAAACATGGCGAGCCCGACGAGGAAGATCCGCTTACGGCCGAGCAGGTCGCCGAGACGGCCGGAGAGCAGCAGCAGACCACCGAATGCGATCAGGTAGGCGTTGACGACCCAGGCCAGGCCAGCCTGCGAGAAGCCAAGGTCGTTCTTGATGGACGGCAGGGCGACATTGACGATCGTCTGATCCAGGACGATCATCAGAAAGCCGGCGCACAGGATGACCAAGGCTAGCCAGCGGGCGTCCCCGACTTTCGAGGCCCCCACCCTGCCCTCCCCCGCGACCGGGGGAGGGGAAGAATGAATGATCTTCTGCCCCATGCCGTTCTCGATCTTCAATCGCATTGCGCTTCTCCTCTATTCCGTGTCATGAACCCTTAGACGGCCCGCGGAGGGAAACTCATCGCTCTCGCCGCCCTCTCCACACCGGGGGCGGCTATTTGGGATCCCTCGCTAACCAATCCGTCGATTAAGGGCGCGCCAAATCGACAGATCAGGGTGGAGAAGCGCCGTTAGGCTGGCTTCTGGAAGCGGCTGTAGGGCGAGCGGCGCTGCACTTCGGAGTTGAGCCGCGCCAGGGTGACGTCGTCGCCCACGTATTTGCTCAGGCGTCCGATGTGTTCGACCGGCACGAAGATCCGATCGCCCTGCGCATATTCGAGTTGCAGGAACTGGGTGGTCGTCCCATCGGCGCCTTCCATCTGGCGGGTCCCCTTGTACCGGCTTAATCCGTGGGTGGTATGGAGGACCAGTTCGCCTGGAGAGAAGGGTGAAGTGAACTCAGCTGGCACTTGGACACTATATATACCGCACTGGCACGGCGCTTAAACATGCCGGGCGGAGAGGGTGGCACCGGCGCTGGCGACCGACACCAGCGCGATCGCGAGGAGATCGCGGATGGAGAGCCGCTGACCGAGGAAGAAAAAGCCCGCCGCCGCGCCCATGGCCGGCTCCAGGCTCATCAGGATGCCGAATACCTGGCTCGATAAGCGGCGCAGCGCCGCGAATTCGAGCGAGAACGGAATGGCCGAGGACAGGATCGCGACCACCAGGCCCAGGCCGAGGTTATGGAGGTCCAGCAGGCGCGCCCCAGCGCCGGCGATCCCAAAGGGTGCCAGCGCGAGCCCACCGACGGTCAGGGCCAGGGCCAGCCCATCGGGTCCGGCAACGAGGCGACCGACTCGCTGGCCGAGCACGATATAGGATGCCCAGCCCACCGCCGCCCCCAGGGCGAAGAGCACGCCGAGGAGCGTGACGCTCCCCCCGGTCAGCGACAGGATCGCCACACCGGCCGCGGCCATCCCGGCCCAGGCGAAGTCGAGCGCCTTGCGCGAGCCGACGATCGCGACCGCCAGCGGGCCGAGGAATTCGATCGTGACCGCGATCCCGAGCGGAATGCGCGCAATCGACTGGTAGAAGCAGAGGTTCATGCCGGCGATGATCAGCCCGAAGGGCACGACCTCGCGCCACTGCGCGGCCGACAACCGGCGCAGGCCTGGCCGGGCGATCGCCAGCAAAATGAGAGCGCCGAACCCGACCCGCACGAAGACCGTGGCGGTCGGACCGAGGAAGGGAAACAGCTGGCGCGCGACGGTTGCGCCCACCTGGACGGACGCGATCGAGCCGAGCGCGTAGAGGGGTGCCGGCAGCGCCGGCCGCCTGTCGACGGTCATCTCGCCAGCATCTCAGGCGGCGCGACGTCGTGAGAACACGAAGGGGGCGTGGAGGAGGGTCAGCACCAGCAGCGTCAGCAGCGCACCGACCGCGATATACCAGGGCCACGGACCCATCACGCTCAGCAGGCTGCCTTGGGCAGGGACATGCCGT
>VBIS01000052.1 GCA_005880605.1 Chloroflexota bacterium | reverse complement strand
AAGGGCCGCTCGACCGAGAGGTGCAGGGCGGTCGCGGCGGCGAAGACGCTGAGCACCCACACCGCGCCGTAGAGGAAGGTGCTGGTGTGATTGAGCCCGGCAAACTTCGGAACCACGGTGTGCACCAGGTAGATGGGATAGGTCAGGTCACTCAGA
Source organism: Chloroflexota bacterium (assembly GCA_005880605.1). Taxonomy (GTDB): domain Bacteria; phylum Chloroflexota; class Dormibacteria; order CF-121; family CF-121; genus CF-13. The sequence goes on along the minus strand of VBIS01000052.1, from coordinate 7,315 downwards.
AACGTAACCCCGATGACCAGGCCAAGCGGCGCCCACCCCGGCCAGCGCATCGTCGCCAGCAGCGGGAGCAGGCAACCGAGGAGTAGGGCGAAGACGAGCAGTCCCGCGGTCTCGAACCACCAGTTCTGCTGGTTGCTGACCGCGAGCAGCACGATGATGCCGGCGGCGCCGGCCAGGAAGAGCGGCCGCCGCGCCCGCAGGAGCACGGTGAATCGGCCTGGCTGCCCGGCAGCCAGCGCCGCCAGGCCGGCGCCGATCACCAGGCCCTCGAAGCGCGCCTGGGGCGTCATCAAGATCGCCAGCCAGGTCTGATGCTCGGCCAGCAGGTTGACGCGCACCAGTGTCGGCACCACCAGCAGGCAGGCCGCCAGCAGGGTCACCAGCTTCCAGCTCCGCAGCCGGAAACCGGCGATCGCGACCAGCGGCAACGCCAGGTAGAACCACTCCTCGGTGACCAGCGACCATGAGATCGGATACAGGTTGGGGAGCTGGATCGTCTGGAGGAAGAGGGCGTGCTTGATGAAGTCACCGAAGGTCAGCGTGCTGCCGGCCACCACCGGAACGAGCAGCGCCGCGACCAATCCGAAGTAGTACGGCGGCAGGGTGCGCAGCCAGCGGCGCAGCCAGAAGATCGCGAAGGAGCCATCCCGGAGCGCCACGTGCATCCGCAGCGCCTGGCCGGCCAGCAGCCAGCCACTGAGGACGAAGAACAGGTCCACCGCCAGGTAACCAAAGGTCGAGATGCGGGCGGTGACCGGGTTCTGCGCCAGCACGGGCAGCGTCCCGAAGTAGTAGCCGTGATATAGCAGGATGGACAGCGCGGCGCTGATCCGCAAAAGGTCGAGCCCCAGCACGCGTTTGCGCGAGGCGTAGTACGTGAACAGCCCGGCGCGTCCGGGCGCCGGCTGGGTCGCGACCGTCCGAACGGCCACCGCCTGCACTCCCACTTTTGGGCATCGTACCGCGTCACCGCCACGCTGCCTATGGGCCGAAGGCGGGTTGACAGGTGGCGGCTATGAAACCAGGAGGTCGCTGGCTGCGGCATCGCGCACCGCGGCCGCCGCATCATCCGCCAGCAGCCATCGTTGGTTGGCCATGGCAGAGCTGAACTGATCGACGGCGTGGACGTAGCCGGCGTGGCTGCCGTAGAGCGCAAGCAGGGACGGTCGTGGGTCGTTCGGCGTGCCGCGGGCGGGCAGGGGCAACCACATCCCATGCAGGTCGCAGAGCTCCGAACCGGACGCGCTGGCTGGCCGGATATTCCAGCCGGTGGCGGTCGCGGTCGGCACACCGATCGCCGGCACGGCGATACCCCCTTCATCGATCCCCAGGGCGTCGACCACCGGCAGCAGCACCCGGTAGGGGGCGATCACGCGCGGATGCCAGCTCGTCAGGACACCCTCGTTCCCGCGTCCTGCGGCTCCGAGCTCCGGCTGACCGGCCGGGTTGAACGCGCCCGCGTCCCGGACCGTGGTGAGCTGCGGGAAGCCCAGGGCCGCCTCCGCCGGCGAGGTGAGCCGCCCGTTCCCGATCGTCGGTCGCTGGCTCGGTGGCGGCGGCTGGCCGGTGACGACCCATGCCGCCAGCGCCATGAAGAGGGCACGGAGTGCCGGGCCGGCATAGGTCGGGTTCATGGGCTGCTGGCAGACGGGCAGGACCGCCGCGTTGAAGATCATGCCCCCGTGTTCGATACCGGCGATCAGGTAATGGCGCGCATTCCACGGGAGCGCGACGTCGTGGCCGAGGCCGTCGGTGTCGACCAGGGAAGCCTGGAACTGTCGATACTCGGTCGAGGTGTCGACCTGGATGACGAGCGGGTCGCTCGACCCTCGTTTGAGAATCCCGTCCTGCAGCGGACCGCCGGTGAGGCCAAGGCGGACCATCGGGTTTTCACGCACGCCGAAGTTGAAGGGGAAGGTGACCGCGGGGAGAAATCGATCCGCGTGCTGGGTCGAAAACGGGTTGGGCTGGGCGAATCGATAATTCAGCGACAGCTTCTGTGCCCCGGCCCCGGCGATGAAGACGCCGTCAAACACACGCCGGCCGGCCAGGTCCTCATTGAAGCCCTGGTAGATGAAGTCGCGGAGGTACATGGCACTCGATGACGTGCCCGCGCCGATGGCATGCTGAACGAGGCCCAGGGGACTCGTGATGCCGCTGTCGTCGCGCGATCGCTGACGCAGGAAGGCAACCACGTCACGCGTGACCGCATATCCGACGCCCATCACGCGCGGGTCCTGGGCGACGTAGCTCAGTTCGTAGACGCTTCCTCGGCTGAAGCCATCGCGCAGGCAGAGGGTGGTGGCACCGGCGAAAGACCACAGCTCATGTGGCACCAGGGCGCCCGGCGGCAAGTCGGCCGATTGCGACGCTGAGGTGTCGCTCGGCCGGACCCTGAGCTCGGCCTGGTCCGCCGTCCCGTTAGCGACGGGATAGCTGGCGAAGTCGGCCGACCCGCTCAGCGGGAGACAGGGTGTGGGCCCGTCAGCCGCAAGGTATCGATCGTGAAACTCGACGGAGATCCGCTGCGTCAGTGGCGCGCCGCCGGGCGCGTGGGCGACGGGCACGCGCAGCGTGAGCCGCTGATTGCCCGGGAGGACATCGCCCTCCCATCCAGCCCAGGCAATCGCGTAGCCCTGCTTCATCAGCAGGCCATCACCAAAATCGGACGTGGACTGAGGATCATTGATCCAGGGCGCCTCGTCGAGGCTGTTCAAGATGACCTTGTTGCCGCGATTGTTCACCTCGAAGATCAGCTGCTGGTTCCACCGGCTCAGGTCGACCGGCCGCAAGAGGTCGACGTCGCTGCGGACCTCGACCAGGCCGCTCGCATTTCGCGGCGCCTTGTCGAGGTCGGTGATGGTGGCGTTGCGGGGGTCCAGCGGATCGAGCCACAAATCAACCGTGCCGGTGACCCGCTCGTAGGCGCCCGCCGAACCGAAGGCATGGCCGCCGGCAACGACCTCAGCCGGCTTGAGGTGGAGGAAGATCCGATCCCGGCCGGCCGGGGTGGAACCGGGATTGATCCGCGCGGACCCTCCGATCGCCCCCATGCCGATCACGGTCAAAGTCGACACCGCAATGGCAAACAAGGCGCCCCAGCGCCGATCCCTCGTCATCCCAATCCCTGTGACGAGGGGGTCTCCCCCTTCCGGCCCAGCCCAGGCGATGGTCGCCGACCTGTGACACGAATAGCATTGAATCCGCAAATGAGTAGCGACGAGCCGTCCGAGGAGCAGGTCTGGAGCCGGGCGATGTCGCTGTGGGGCGACGAGATCGACCAGCTGGAACAGGACCACTGGTGGTACGCGGGACGGCGCGCCGTGATCCTGGCGGCCCTGCGGCAATACCTGGACAAAGGGGCGCGCGTGCTGGACTTCGGTTGCGGGGCTGGAGGCCTGACCCATGCACTGGCCGCGCGCTACCAGGTGCTGGGGGTGGACTCATCGAAGACCGCCATCGAGGTAGCCCAACGCCGTGGAATCAACGCTCAGCTAATCGATTCCAACCAACCGCTCCCCGGCGGCTTCGATGCCGTGTGCGCCCTCGACGTCCTGGAACACCTCGACGACGACGAGGGCATGGTGCGCCGGCTCGCCGCCTGCATCCGGCCAGGAGGGCGCATCATCGTGACGGTGCCGGCGTATGCCTGGCTCTGGGGCTCGATGGACGAGGTCGCTGGGCATCGCCGCCGTTACCGACTCCGGTCGCTGCGCGGGTTGATGGAACGGGCCGGCCTGCGACGGGTGCACGCGTCCTACTTCAACTCGCTCCTCTTCCCGGCTCTTGCCGCCGGTCGCCTGCTGGGACTACCGCGGCCCGGACACGAGGTCGATACGCCGCCTCGTGCGGTCAACGCGCTGCTCGCGACGGTCTTTTCCATGGAAGCGCCGGTCGCGTCTCGGCTGTCGATACCGTTTGGCACCTCGATCCTTTTCATCGGCCGCCGCTGAAGCCAGGCCATCGTCCGTAACCCCGCGGCCAGCGGCGCCACTGTCGCGCCCGAGGTTGGAACCAACATCCACCTGCTCACTGACGGCACGCTGTATATCAGCGTTACCCGCGGTTCCGCCCAGACCAGTCCGCCCGCCGACGGCGCGGATGGCGTGCTGTACGTGGACACCAAGGCGCAGCCGAATACCTGGTACTTCATCAGCGCCCGACCGGCGAGCCAGCGGGGGCCGCCCAATCCGCCCGCCGGCGTGGAAGCATACGCGACCGCCGACCTCCCTTCGCTTCCCACCGTGGACCAGCACGAGGCGCTGCTCAAGACCGACCTTGCCGCCGGTGGGCGGACCCAGGCCCACAAATCTGGCGGCGTCGAGGTGATCTTCGTGGTCTCTGGCCAGGTTGAGGTGCACGCAGGGACGTTCTCCGCAACGGTGCTGCGCGCCGGGCAGGGGGCCTTCGTGCTCGAGAGCACCCCGCTCCAGGTCTTCAACCCCAGCGGGAAGCCCGCGACCTTCCTCGATATTTACCTCTTGCCCGCCGGCAAACCGCTTTCGCAGCCGCTGGCCAGGTCGGTTTCATTGCACCGGATTGGACGCACCGTCATAATGAACAAGTCTTGAGGGGAAGGGCGCTACAGCCGGTTAAGGCGTTTGGACTCGGATTAGCTCTGGTCCTGCTGACCGGTGCCATCCCGTCGGCCGCGGCGAGCCGTCCAGCCGCCAGCCAGACCCGTGAGTCGGTCCGATGGCCGGTTACCCGGGCCGCCGTTCCCGCCCGGCTGGCCGCCGCTTCGGCGACTCCGACGGCGGCGCCGCCCGTCTACCCGCCTCCGGGCGGGGTGACCCTCACCAACAGCGGCGGTAATCTCGGTGCGGCTGGCGGACATACCTGGACCTTCACCGGCTTCGACCTGAGCCAGGAGCGAAAGCTCTACTGGGGCCCCAAGGGCGGGACCGCCGTCGGGCTGGCGTTCGACGGGGCGATCGACACCGCCGGGGAGACCATGACCTATGACGCCACCCAGCCCGATCTAGCCGCCGGGAAGGAGCACTGGAGCGGCTCCGCCACCTTCAACGCGGCAACCTGGTTGACCCGATTCACGCTCAGCGTCACCACCGTGTCGGGTACCGCCATCCCCCTGGTCGACGCGACCAGCGTGGGGATCACGACCGGCGCGGGCGCCGTCATGCTGGTGACCGGGGACTTCAAGGCCACCATGTTCATGGAGGCGCAGCCCCCGGCCGGGACGTTCGGCCCGCCGCAGCCGGCCTTCGACGCCGCCGTCCCACATACCGACAAGGGCCTGGTGACGTCATACGACGCCGGCTTCTATTCGATCCAGCCTCGTTTGCAGGTGCTCCCGGCCCTCGCCAACGGCGCGTACGGCGGCTACACGACCGTGGCCTACATCAAGAACAACGGGAGCAGCGCGGCCAACGTCTTCCTCGCCTACTTTGACAAGTCGGGCGCGCCGGTCGGCAACGGGGACGGCGTCCAGATCCCGGTCAACGGCAGCGCGACCATTCGCCAGGACAACGGCAACGCCTTTCCCGCCGGCGGCGCGGGCTCGGGCATCGTCTTCAGCGACCAGCCGGTGGCCACGTTCGTCAATGAGTTCGCCCCGGGCGGCCTGACCGATGCCACCAGCTATACCGGAATTCCGGTACCGGCTGGCGTGGCCTCGACGCTCTACGCCCCGGCGATCGCCAACGGCGCCTACGGCGGCTACACGACCGGGATCGGCCTCCTCAACATGGGCACGGCGGCGACCGACATCACCATCACCTATCGCGATGCCAGCGGCAACGCGGTCAAGACCCAGACGCTGACGGCTGTGCCGGGCCTCGCCTACCGCGACCTCTACAGCGGCGACGCCACGCTGGCCCTTCCGGCCGGTTTCGCCGGCACCGCCACCATCATCAGTACCAGCACGCCGCCGCAGCCACTCGCCGCGGTCGTGAACGAGACCGGGCCCAACGGCCAGTTCAGCTCCTACGATGCGGTCGCCGGCGGGCACACCACGCTCTATGCCCCGGTCATGCTGAACAACGCTTCTCGCAGGCGAGCGCAGCGATCCCGCCGAGCGCTTACCTGCCGTTCTACCAGGGCGACGCCACCGTCGGGCCGCCCGCCAGCCCGACCGGTTATACCGGCGTCCTGACGAGCGATGTGGCGATCGCGGTCATCATCAATGAAGTGGCGCCGCCGGCCGTGACCCCGGGTCATCCGGGGGCGCAGCCGACGCAATCAACCTCCTACAACACCTTCGCCGCCGGAACCGCAACCGTCAACCTGCCGCTGGTCGAAAACGCCGGCAGCGACGGCTGGACCACCGGGCTCGGCGTGATGAACACCGGCGCCGCGACGACCCATGTGACCGTGACCTACTACGATGCCGCCACCGGCGCCGTCCTGCCGGTGACGCAGTCGATCGACCTGGCGCCGAACGCGTTCTACGGGCCGTACCAGGGGGCACCGGCGCTGCTGCCGCCGGGAACGCGGGCCACGGCGGTGGTGACGACGGCCGCCGGCGGGCAAATCGTCCTGATTTGCAACGAGCAAGCCGCCAACGCCTTCATGAGCTACGACGGGCAGTAGCCCGAGCGGTCGTTACGCTCCGCTGTAGCTCATGAAGCTGGTCGCGCTCTGCTGATTGACGATCACCGCCAGCTTTCCCCCGTCCCATTGATCGGTGATGCGCAGCGCGGCGCTGGCCCGGGCGCCCGAGGGGACGCCACCATCCCCGCCGGGACCCTGGTAGACACCGGCATACTCACCAGCCGCCAGCGTCAGGGTCGGTCCGTGGCCGATCGTCGCGCCACTTCCCGGGTCACGGTAGACGATGGTCAGCGTCGCCGGGCCACTGCCGACGTTTTCGATTCCGATCCCGGTACTGAAACCGTTGTAGTCGTTTTCCACGAGTGGCAGGTCCGCCGCTTCTGACCCGCCGGCGACCGCGTTATAGCTGGTGGCAAAACCCGCCCCGTCCTTGACCTCGTTGACGATCGCGACCGTCGGCTGGTCACTGGTGATGGTCGCGCTTCCGTGGAAACCCGGCGGGAGCGGGTTGTCCGTGGCCGCTCCGTTGTAAATCGCGGTAGAGCCGCCCGCAGAGGGCGACACACTCTGATGGAAGGTCTGCACCGTGGTGGAGTCGCTAACGAAACCGGTGTAGTCGATGTTCACTGGGTATACGACACCAGTGACCGTCTGTAGCCCGATGCCGGTACTGTATCCGCCAAACGCATGGTTGAGGATGACGGGCGCATAGAGCCTATGGACCGGCTCGTTCCCGGCGGCGTAGGTCATGAACTGGCCATTGTCACGGCCGACCTCGTTGACGATCGCCGAGAGCCCCCCAGCG
>VBIS01000086.1 GCA_005880605.1 Chloroflexota bacterium | reverse complement strand
CTGTTCCATCGATGAGGCCATCCGTTATAATCCCCGAAAACCAGCTCGTTCTGAGGTACACGCATACCCTTTGAGCTCGACACGGCATCGGAGGCGACCTCGATGAGTGTGCGTGCGCCCCTGAAGCCCTCGCCGTTCGAGGCGGCCGACACCTTCGAGCTGGGGCGCTTCAAGCGAGCGCGTCGGGCCTACGGCTTCGACGAAGTCGCGCTGGTGCCGGGTCGCGTGACCATCAATCCCGAAGAAGTCGACAGCTCGTTCCAGCTAGGCGCGCTTCATCTGGACGTCCCGATCCTGGCGGCGGCTATGGACGGCGTGGTCGACGTGCGGTTTGCCATCGAGATGGGTCGCCTGGGTGGGATGGCGGTCCTCAACCTCGATGGGCTGCAGACGCGCTACGCGGACCCGACCAGCATCCTTCAAGAGATCGCTGAGGCACCGCGCGAACGGATCAACGCCCTGCTGCAGAAGGTCTACCAGGCACCGGTTCGTGAACAGTTGATCGGGGAGCGAATCACCGCGGTCAAGCGTGCTCGCGTCCCGGTCGGCGTCTCGACCGTCCCGGCCCAGGCACGGCGCCGGGCGGGCGTGGTGCAGGAGGCCGGGGCCGACTGCTTCGTCGTCCAGGGAACGGTGCTTACGGCGCGACATATCTCCCGCTCCTACGAACAGCTCTCCTTCGAGAAGCTCTGTGCCGAGCTCTCGATCCCCGTAGTGGCCGGCAACTGCGTGGAGTACGAAACGGCGCTCGAGCTGATGCAAACGGGGATTGCCGGGATCCTGGTGGGCGTTGGCCCGGGGGCGGCGTGCACCACGCGGGGCGTGCTCGGCGTCGGCGTGCCGCAGGTCACGGCGACCAGCGATGTGGCCGCCGCGCGGGAGACCTATTTGCACGAGACCGGCCGCCGCGTCCAGGTCATCACCGACGGTGGGATGCGAGTCGGTGGTGACATCGCCAAGGCGTTTGCCTCCGGAGCCGACGCCGTCATGATCGGCTCGATCTTCGCCGGGACGATGGATGCCGCGGGCGGCGGCTACCACTGGGGCATGGCGACTCCGGATCCGAACCTGCCACGCGGAACGCGCATCAAGGTTGGCCAGCGCGGCACGCTGCGCGAAGTCCTGCTGGGTCCGGCGCGCGTCGACGATGGCACGCAGAACCTGGTCGGCGCCTTGCGCTCGGCGATGGGGGTCTGCGGCGCACGTAGCCTGGCCGAGTTCCAGCAGACCGAGCTCGTGATCGCGCCGGCGATCCAGAGCGAGGGGAAGCTCTTCCAGCAAGCCCAGCAAGTGGGCATGGGAAGCTAGCGGTCGCCCGAGCGTCGACCCTCCAACCACACCCGGTCCCGCGTGCCGCCGGGGCCGAGGAACTGGTGCTGGTCCTGGACTTCGGTTCGCAGTACAGCCAGCTGATCGCGCGCCGCGTCCGGGAAGCCGGCGTTTACTGCGAGCTGATCCCCGGGACGACGCCCTGGGACGCGATTCGCGATCGGGCCCCAAGCGCCCTGATCCTCTCCGGCGGCCCGGCCAGTGTTTACGAGGAGGGCGCTCCCCGTTGCGATCCGGCTGCCCTCAACGCAGGCGTGCCGGTGCTGGGCATCTGCTACGGCATGCAACTGCTGGCGTATCAGCTTGGCGGTAAGGTCGCGCCGGCCGGCAAGCGGGAGTATGGCCCGGCGAGCGTCCAGGTCGCGGACCCGGCCGGACTCTTTCTCGATCTGCCCGCGCACCTGCCGGTGTGGATGAGCCATGGGGACACCATTCTCGAGGCCCCAGCGGGCTTCCGCCGGCTGGCCGAGTCCGAGAACTCGACCATCGCCGCCATGGCCGACGACGCCGGTCGCTTTGGCATCGCCTTTCATCCCGAGGTGATCCACACCCCGCAGGGTCGGGAGATTCTGCGCAACTTTCTTTACCAGGTCGCGGGTTGTCGTGGCACCTGGAAGCCGGCCGCGTTCATCGACCAGGCCATCGAAGCGATCCGGGCGCAGGTGGGCGAAGGCCGGGTTCTCTGCGCGCTCTCGGGCGGCGTCGATTCCGCGGTCTGCGCGACGCTCGTGCATCGAGCCATCCCTGGCCAGCTGACCTGCCTGATGGTGGACAATGGCCTTCTGCGCCGCGATGAACGGCGTCGTGTCGAGGAGGTGATGCAGCGGCATCTCGGCATCGACCTCAAAGCCGTTGACGCGAGCGAGGAATTCCTGGCCGCCTTGCAGGGCGTCATCGATCCTGAAGAAAAACGCCGGCGGATCGGCGCGACCTTTATCAAGGTCTTCGAGGCCGAAGCGGCCTCGCTCACCGGTGTCGATTTCCTGGCGCAGGGGACACTTTATCCCGATGTCATCGAGAGCACCAGTCACGACACCCACAACGCGCACCGGATCAAGACGCACCACAACGTCGGCGGGCTGCCCGCCGACCTTCGGTTCAAACTGGTCGAGCCCCTTCGGTATCTCTTCAAGGACGAGGTCCGTGCGATTGGCACGGCGCTGGGCCTGCCGGACGACATGGTGCAGCGCCAGCCGTTTCCCGGCCCAGGGCTGGCCGTCCGCATCATCGGCGAGGTCACCCGCGAACGCCTGGATACCCTCCGGGCGGCGGACTGGATCGTCGTCGATGAGATCAAGGCAGCGGGGCTGTATCGCTCGCTCTGGCAGTCGTTCGCAATCCTGACGCCGCTGCAGAGCGTCGGGGTGATGGGCGACTATCGCACCTACGGCAACGTGGTCGCGGTGCGCGCCGTCCAAAGTGAGGATGGGATGACCGCCGATTGGGCACGCTTGCCCTATGAGGTTCTGGCGAAGATCTCCACGCGGATCGTCAACGAAGTGCCGGGCGTGAATCGCGTCGTCTACGACATCTCGTCGAAGCCGCCCTCGACCATCGAATGGGAATAGCGCCGGACATTCCCCTCCCCCGCTTGCGGGGGAGGGCAGGGTGGGGGCTCTAACCAATGAAGGTCCTCATCGTTGGCAGCGGTGCGCGTGAGCATGCGCTGACCTGGAAGGCGCTGCAGAGCCCGCTGACCGACGCCGTTTACTGCGCGCCGGGTAGCGCCGCAACGGCTTCGATTGCCATCAACAGCGGGCTGCAGGCAACCGATGTCGAGGGGATCGCGCGTTTCGTCGCCGAGCGCGACATCGGGCTGACCGTGATCGGTCCCGAGGCCGCGGTCGACGCCGGCCTTGCCGACCGCTTGGGCCCGTCCGGGCGACTGGTCTTCGGCCCGACCCGCGCGGCCGGCCGGATCGAGAGCAGCAAAGCCTTTGCCAAATCGCTGATGGCGAGGGCGGGGGTGGCGACGCCTGCCTACCGCGTCTTCGAAGATCCCGCCAGCGCCAAGGACTACGTGCGCGGCGAGCGCCGGGCCTTCGTCGTCAAGGCGGACGGCCTGGCAAAGGGCAAGGGCACGCTGGTTCCGCGCGATGCGGACGAGACGCTCGAATGCATCGACACCTTGATGCTGCGCAAGACCGTAGGTGCCGCCGCCGACCGGATCGTGCTCGAGGAAAAGATCGAGGGTCGCGAGGTCTCCCTGATGGCGCTGGTCGACGGCGAGCGCGTCGTGGCGCTCCCGCCGGCCTGCGACTACAAGCGGGCCCTCGATGACGACAAAGGTCCTAACACCGGTGGCATGGGGGGATACTCGCCGGTGTCCTTCTTCAATGAGGATGACGTCACGCGCGCCGTCGACACCGTGCTGCGCCCAGTGGCGCGGGTGCTGCAGGAGGAGGGCACGCCCTATCGCGGCTGCCTCTATGCAGGACTGATGGTCGGTTCATCCGGCGTGCAGGTGCTCGAGTTCAATGCCCGGTTCGGTGACCCCGAGGCGCAGGTGGTCCTGCCCCGGCTTGCAGACGACTTGATGCCGCTCCTCGAGGCCGCGGCTCGCGGTGAGCTGGGCGGTGTCAAGCCGTCCTGGTCAAGGCAAGCGAGCGTCGGCGTCGTCCTGGCGTCGCGCGGCTACCCGGGGACGTATCAGACCGGCTACCCGATCAGTGGGCTGGGTACCCTCGAGCCAGGGGTCTTCGCCTTCCACGCTGGGACGAGCGCCGGCGCCGGTGGCTACCTCACCGCCGGCGGGCGGGTCCTGACGCTCGTTGCCCTGGGCGATTCGATCGCCGAGGCGCGTGATCGCGCCTATCGCAATGTCGACCGCATCAGCTTTCACGGTGTGACCTGCCGCCGGGACCTCGCCCTGCGGGAGCTGGGCGCGCCGGCCCTGCCATGAGCGACGCGCCGCTGGTCGGGATCGTCATGGGCAGCGAGTCAGACCGTCCAACCATGCAGCGATGCTGTGAGGTCCTCGACGCCTATGGCGTTGTCTACGAGGTCGTGGTCCGCTCCGCCCACCGCGACCCGGAGGGATGCCGGAGCTGGGCGACGGAGGCCGAGGGGCGCGGCATGAAGGTGCTGATCGCAGCTGCGGGTGGCGCGGCGCATCTCCCCGGCGTGGTCGCTGCCTGGAGCGTCTTGCCCGTGATCGGCGTGCCCATGTCGGGCGGTGCGCTCGGTGGGCTGGATGCACTGCTCTCGATGGCCCAGATGCCGGCCGGCATCCCGGTCGCGACCGTCGCCATCGGCGACGCGGGTGCAAGAAACGCCGCGCACCTCGCCATGGCGATCCTGGCACTGAACGATCCCGCGGCCAGAGAAAAGCTGGTCAAGCGGCGCGAGGCGAACCGCTCCCCTAAGTAGCTTCTAAAACCCGGGCATACAATTAGCGCCGTGCCCAAGGTCTTGATCACCGAGACCGTGCTGCGCGATGCGCAGCAGAGCCTCATCCAGGGCCGCCTCAAGTTGCAGCACGTGCTGCCGATTGCCAAGACCCTGGACGACATCGGGTACCACGCCCTCGATGCCTGGGGCGGCTGGACCTTCGCGGCCTCCGTCCGCGCACTCAAGGAAGACCCGTGGCAACGACTCCGCGCGCTGCGGGCTGCGATCGTTAAGACGCCGCTGCAGATGTTGATCCGCGGCCAAACGCTGCTCGGACAGGCGCACCAGCCCGACGATGTCGTGCGAGCGTTCATCGAGCAGGCCGTCGAAGACGGCATTCGCGTCGTGAAAGTGTTCGACCCGCTCAACGACCTCCGAAACCTCGAGGTGCCGATTGAAGCGGCACGGAAAGCGGGGGCGCGCGTCATCGGCGCGCTCGTCTACAGTCCGAGCCCGGTGGTCGACGAGGCGCGCACCGTCAAATCGGCCGGCCGGTTGAAAGCCATGGGTGCGGACTGGATCGGGATCGAGGATGTCGCCGGTATCCTGGCGCCGATCGAGGCCAGGGCGCTGGTCAGCGCGATCGCGAGCGCCACCAAGCTGCCCGTCAGTGTTCACGCCCACTCGACGACCGCGCTCGCGCCCATTGCCTACTTCGCGGCGATCGAAGCCGGGGCGACCGGCATCGATACGGCCCTCTCGGCGCTGGCGTGGGGTGCATCGCAACCGGCCACCGAGACGATGGTGGCCAGCCTTCGCGACGGAGCTTATGACACCGGTCTCGACCTCAACTTGATCAGCCAAGCGAGCCGGTACTTCGACGAGATCCATGACGAGTATCTCGAGTTCCAGGACCCGATCGCCTTCCGCAACGATGTCTTCGTCCTGCAGCACCAGCTGCCCGCCCCCGTCCTCGCGGTCCTGATCCGCAACCTTCGTGAACGCAACGCCGTCGATCGATACGACCGTCTGCTGCAGGAGCTCCTTCTGGTTCGCCAGGAAATGGGCTACCCACCGATGGCTGCGCCCATCAACCGGATCGCGGCGAACCAGGCACTGGCTAATACCCTCAGCGACAAGCGCTACCAGCACATCGAGCAGCCCTTCCGCGATTACGTCAAGGGACTGTACGGTGCGCCGCCCGGACCGATCGACCCCGACGTTCGCAAACGGGCGCTCGGCCCTTCGGACGCGATCACGCTCCGACCGGCGGACCTCTTACAACCCGGAATCGAGAAGGCGCGCCGCCAGATGCGCAAACAGGGCCTGACGGCCACCGGGATCGACCAGGTGCTGACCTACATTTTGTTTCCCGAGGACGCGCCAAATATCCTGCGGCCCGATGCGCACCGGACGGAGGCGGCCAGTGCCCCGCCGGCGACGCCCACCCCGGAGCGCAAGCCGCCGCCGCCGCCCGTCGCGGCCGCTCCCGCGCCGCCCGCATCCGCAGAATCGCCCGCTCGCGAGTTCACGGTCGAGGTCGATGGCGAGTCGTACCATGTTCGGATCCTTGGCGACGGTGTCGCGCCCGGCCCAGGCGCGCCCCGCGCGGCTCCGTCCGGCCCGACGCCGGCGCAGCGTGCCGGGGGCGATGGGGCGATCCAGGCGCCCATGCAGGGCATGGTAGTCAAGGTCAAGGTGGCAAAGGGCGACAAGGTACGCCTCGGTGACGTCGTCGTCGTGCTGGAGGCGATGAAGATGCAGAACGACATCGTGGCCACGGTCGGCGGAACGGTGCGTGACGTGTTTGCCAAAGAAGGGGCCATCGTCGCTCCCAACGATGTGTTGATGACGATTGGCTAGCGTCAACAAGGTCCTCGTCGCCAACCGCGGCGAGATTGCCCTTCGGGTGATGCGGACCTGCCGCGAGATGGGTATTCCGACGGTAGCGGTCTACGGGGAGCCGGATGCCCGCGCCCCGCACGCGTTTTTCGCCGACGAGCGTGTCGCCCTCATCGGTGCGACGCCACGCCAGGGCTATCTCGATATCGAGCAGCTGGTGCGGGTGGCCAAAGATCGTGGCGCTGATGCCATTCATCCCGGCTACGGCTTTCTATCCGAGAACCCCGCATTCGCGGAGGCCTGCGTCACCAACGGGCTGACCTTCATCGGCCCGACCGCAACCAGCATGCGGGCGATGGGCGACAAAGTCGAGGCCCGGCGCCGAATGATCGAGGCCGGAGTTCCGGTCGTACCCGGAACGGCCGCGCTCGCGGATGAAGCAGCCGCCGTTCGTGAAGCGGAACGAATCGGCTACCCGGTGATGGTGAAGGCCGCTGCTGGCGGGGGAGGCATCGGCATGCGGGTGGCGATGGGCCCCGGCGAGCTCCCGGCAGCCTTTGAAGCCTGCCGCCGAGCGGCGCAGAGCTCGTTCGGCAGTCCCGACGTCTACCTGGAGCGATACCTGCAGCACCCGCGCCACATCGAGATGCAGATCCTTGCCGACGATCACGGCACGACCCTGGCGCTGGGGGAGCGCGACTGTTCGATCCAGCGCCGGCATCAGAAACTCCTGGAAGAGACCCCGGCGGTCGGCCTGAGCGACACGCAGCGGCGTGCCATGGCGCAGGCCGCCGTCAAAGCGGCGGCGGCGGTGCAATATCGCAACGCGGGAACCATCGAGTTCATCGTGTCCGGTGAGGACTTCTATTTTCTCGAGATGAACACACGGCTCCAGGTGGAACACCCGATCACCGAGTCGGTCCTCGGTATCGACCTCGTCCGGGAGCAAATCCGCATCGCTCGAGGCGAGCGGCTCGCCGCCGGTGGCTACGGCTCACCGCGCGGGCACGCCATCGAGTTCCGGATCAACGCCGAGGACCCGCTGCGCAACTTCATGCCGACCCCCCGACGAGTCCGCCGTTATGCGCCACCGGCCGGGCCGGGCGTACGCGTCGACAGCGGGATCCGGCCGCACCAGGAGGTTTCGCCGCATTTCGACTCGTTGCTGCTCAAGCTGATCGTCTGGGCCGACTCCCGGGAGTCGGCGATCGGCCGAGGCCGGCGGGCACTGCAGGAATTCGTCCTGACCGGGCCCAAAACGACGATTCCATTCCACCGCGCCCTCCTGGATGAGCCGGACTTCATCAACGGTCGAATCTCGACGAGCTTCATCCAGGATCACCCAAGCCTCGTGGACAAGACGAAGGCCTTCGACCAGGAAGTCTCGCCCTTCGAGTCCCTCTACGGGGCGGGCGAGGTTGCGGCCGCCATCGCTGCGGGGGTCGTCCTCACCGGCGAGCGTTAGCGGCTGATGACCAGCGGTGCGTCGTACTCTTGTGCCAGCGCGACACCGTTGACGTCGGTCACGCTGGTCGTCACCACCAGCTTGTAGGTGCCGGGCTGCAGCTTCACGCCCAGCGTGGCCAGGTGGTTCTCGGCGTCGAACGTGATGCGGGCCTCGACCACCTTTCCCTCGCCGTCTTTGATCTGGATCGTGTCGCTGGTCACCGTTTCTGGCCTTAGGTCGGCATCGAAGCGCACCCGAACCTGCGCTCCGGACGAGGTTTGGACGACTTCGACCGAAACGATCGTGGGCCCATGGCCGAGTGGCATCGTCGGCGATGCATTCACGGCATCGATCAGGTATGGATGGTCTTGCGGCGATAGCGTGAAGTGGCCGCCTTGCGCCACCAGCGTCAATTGCTCTTCGAAAAAGCTGGTCTCCACGCCGTTCTTGGCGCTGAAGATTCGAACCCCTACCAGGAAGGCATTGGCTTTTGAGCCGCTCGGCTGAACCGTTACCGGGTAGTAGCGGCTGAAGCGCACATTGCCCGGACCGAGGAGCGACGAGGCTCCTCCCTGGTACGCGGCGCGGCCGGCGTCGTCCAGCTCGGCCTGGGCGGCGGCGCTGTCGCCATTGATCCGGGCCAGCATGAATTTGGCGACCTCGGCCAGGGCCCGGTTCGCCGCCGAGTCGGTGGTCGACGGGGTCGCGGTCGCGGTCCAGAATGCCCGGCCGCCGGCCGCCTCATCCCGTCGCGTGAAGAGCACGAGATCACCGCTCGGTGACCACTGCGGCGAGGCGTATTCCTTCGATGGGGCGCCGAAAGGGGTGGGGTTGCTGCCGTCCCGGTTGACCAGCACCAGGCTGGGACCCGCGCCGTTCCCGCCCGCTGCCGTGGTCGCCAGCAGCAAGGAGGTCGCATCCGGGCTCCAGCTCAGGTCCGACCAGGTCTGCCCGTCGGGACTGGTCGCCACTTTCTGGAAGGCCTGGCCATCAGCCCCCACGTACAGCTCTGTCCGGGCGCCCTGCGCAACCAGGAACGCGAGGTCTCCCTTGGAGGACCAGGCAAGGCCGGACGCTCCGGCCGGCAGAGACATCGGCGCACCGGCCGAGCGCAGATCGAGGATGACCGACGCCTCGGTACCCTCCACCGCCAGCCGTGGGCTCGTGGGCGACGCCGCCATGCGGCCGTGGCTCACGCTGAGACCCACTCCACCGGCCTGGATTCCGTGAAGGTCGACGATGTGGAGCCGGCTCTGATCGACGTAGGCAATCCGATCCTCGCCGATCCAGACCGGAGCTCGATCGGGGACTCCGTTGACGGTGACGAGGGTGGCTTGCAAGACGCCTTGCAGGTCCCAGACGCCGAGGGTCACCTGGTTGGCGGGCGCCATCTGCCAGGCGGCAATCAGCCCGCCGGACGGTGCCGCCGCCGGAAAGCTTCCCCCTGGAACGACGATGCGGACCGGCGTGCCCTTCGCACTCATCAGCCAGACGTCCGTTGTGGCCTTGGGCGCGGGTGAACTCGGCGTCGCGCTGGCCGATGCGGTCGGCGCGCCGGGCCCCAATTGCCCGACCGGGCGGGTGACCAGGATCTGGCCCGCCGGCGTCCAGGCGGCGCTCAGGATGGTGCCGGAATCGCCCAGCCGGCTGTCATAGCCGTAGCTCACGTTCGCACTCCGGTACGAGGGCGGAACGATCGGTGTCACCGGCGGCCGGACCGTCGTGAAGTGAACGACCACCGGGCTGGGAGCCGGGGCTTGGGTCTGCCGGACGACTGGGTTCGACGATGGCGTCGGCGTTGGCGTGGCCAAAGGCTTGAAGGTGACCGAGTAGGCGGTATTTGGCGCGAGCGGGTGGTCCGGGATGATCACGAGGTTCTGACCGACCCACTGCTTGGTCGCCGAGGTGGCTGGTTGGATCACCACGCTTTCGGCCACGGCCGTCTTGTCGACTGGGCCGGTGAACGGAATCACGATCGGTTCGCCGGTCCCCACATCCTTCTTGTTGTTGATCGCGCCGATGTTCGCCTGAGCGATTTCCGGCGCCCCCGGCTGGCCGCTGTGCAGGTAAATCTCGACGCCCAGCACCACCAGGAACCCGGCCGCGACCGCGGCCATCGCCGGTGCCATCGTCTTGGGGGACAGCCTGAACGGGAGCCAGGACCGGGAGGCGCGGGCGGGGAGCGTCCGTCGCGCCTCTGTCATCAGCTTGGCCCGCAGGTAGTTATGGAAGTGCGGGTCCAACGGTGGCGCGGCGGGCCGTGACGCCTTGAGGAGATCCACCACCGCGCGATCGGCTGGATCTCCGAACAGTTCTTCCAGTTCGGGATCGTTCATCACGTCACACCAATCTCGAATTCCGGCGGCAGCTCGCGGCGGAGCCGTTCGACGG
The DNA here is from genome assembly GCA_005880605.1 of Chloroflexota bacterium. Taxonomy (GTDB): domain Bacteria; phylum Chloroflexota; class Dormibacteria; order CF-121; family CF-121; genus CF-13. Next base: position 8,767 of record VBIS01000086.1, on the reverse strand, counting down.
CTCGGTGCAGCAGCAGCTTGACCGCCCCGGAACTCTTTCCTAGGATCTGCGCGATCTCCTCGATCTTTCGATCCTCGCTGAACTTGAGTACCATCGCCGCCCGCTGTTGGCGGGGAAGCTGGTCGATCGCCGCCCAAACCCGGCGGCTGCGATCGCGCCGGACGACCTCGTCGACCACCGCCGGCGCCGTGCTCGGCAGGCTGGCCCCTTCCTCGAGGTCCACCTCACCGTGCAGCCCGCGGTAATGGTCGGCCACCGCGTTCAGCGTGATCTGGTAGAGCCACGAAGAGAATGGATGTCCCGAATAGGTGTACCGCTTGATATTTCTCAGCGCTTTGAAAAACACCTCCGACGTCACATCCTCGGCCAGGGATTGGTCGCGAACTCTGGAGTACGCAAATCGATAAATCTGCGGGAAATAGCGGTCGTACAGGGCCCCGAACGCTTCGGGGTCTTGCTTCGCCCGTTCGACCAAATCCCGCTCTTCAAATCCGTCCGGCATCAGGGCACCCCATAGGGCGCCCGCTGCAGACTGAACGGGTGACGCCCCCACTTGGTTACGTGTCCGGCCAATGTACCAGCAACTCCCCGTGAATGAGAAGTCGGCTGGGGTGAGAGAGGTTACGGACCTATAACGGCGGCTATAATCAGGCCGTCACCGACGGCACGCCACCCACAAGGAGACCAGCCGCCGATTGATCCCTCGATACGCCCATCCGGAGATGAGCGAGATCTTCGCCCCAAAGCAGCGCTACGAGTTGTGGCTGCGGATCGAGCTCATCGTCTGTGAGGGGTGGGCCGACCTGGGCGAGATCCCGCGGTCGGCGCTCGACCGCCTCCGACAGGCCCGCGTCGATCCGGAGCACATTGCCCGGCTCGAGGAACGGGTGGGCCATGATGTCGTCGCCTTCCTGGACTCGCTCGCCGAGCAATTGGGTGACGACGCCCGATACCTGCACCGGGGCCTGACCTCGTCGGACGTGCTCGATACCGCCTTGGCGCTGCAACTCGTGGAGGCCGCGGACATCCTTCTTAAGGATGTCGACCGGCTGTCTTCGGTGATCCGGCGGCGCGCCATCGAGGAGCGCGAGACCCTGATGGCCGGCCGGACCCACGGCATCCACGCCGAGCCGATCAGCTTCGGGTTCGTCCTCGCCGGCTGGCTGGACGAGCTCGACCGCGACCGCCAGCGGCTGGTCACTGCCCGCGAGGACATCCGGGTCGGCAAGCTCTCGGGCGCGGTGGGGACGCACGCCACCGTCGAGCCGCAGGTCGAGGAGTCCTCACTGAAGAAGCTGGGGCTCAAGGTGGCTCCGGTCACGACCCAGGTGATTGCCCGCGACCGCCACGCGGCCTACCTGACGACGCTGGCCGTGCTCGCCGGTGGTCTGGAAAAATTCGCCACCGATATCCGACACCTGCAGCGCAGTGAAGTCTCCGAGGTCCGCGAGCCGTTCGGCCAAGAGCAGAAAGGCTCGTCGGCGATGCCGCACAAACGCAACCCGATCCTGAGCGAGCGTGTGTGCGGCCTCGCTCGGGTGGTGCGGGGCTATGCGCACACGTCGCTCGAGAACCAGGCCCTCTGGCACGAGCGTGACATCAGCCACTCCTCGGCCGAGCGCATCATCTTCCCGGACGCTTGCACCCTGATCGATTACATGCTGCGACTGATGGTCGACATCATCGAGGGCCTGACGATCGATCGGGAGCGGATGCGGGCAAACCTCTACCGCAGCGGCGGCGTGGTGTTCTCCCAGCGCGTGCTGCTGGCCCTGGTGCAGAAGGGAATGACACGGCAGGACGCCTACCGCGTGGTGCAACGGACGGCCATCAGCGCGCTCGACGGGGGACCGGACTTCAAGACGGCCATCGGGCAGAGCCCCGAGGTTCGCGAGCGGTTGACCGAGCGGGAGCTTGCGGAGCTTTTCGACCCGGCCTTCTACCTGCGCCACCTGGACGTGACCTTCGAGCGCCTCGGCCTCGAACCAGCCCTAGTGGTTCCCTCCCCCGCTCGCGGGGGAGGGCAGGGTGGGGGCAAATGACCGCCATCATGACGACCGCACTGCCGCTGCCGCCGCACTCGCGCGGCAAAGTTCGGGACACCTACCGGCTGAGCGATCGTGAGCTGCTCATGGTGTCGACCGATCGGCTTTCCGCGTTCGACGTCGTGCTGCCCACGCCGATCCCGGAGAAGGGCCGCGTCTTGAACCAGCTATCGCTCGCGTGGTTCCACCAGACCGGCGATCTAGTGCGCAACCACCTATCCGCGGATCAATCGATCGCCCCCGAGTTGCGCAGTGCAATGCCGGACCTCGAGCAGCGCAGCATGCGCGTTGTCATGGCGCAGCCGGTCATGTTCGAATGCGTGGTGCGCGGCTACCTCTCGGGGTCGGGTTGGAAGGATTACCAGCGGAGCGGATCGATCGCCGGCGAACCGCTACCAGCGGGATTGAGGGATAGTGACCGTTTGCCCGAGCCAATCTTCACCCCGGCGACCAAGGCGCTGACCGGCCACGACGAGAACATCTCGCGAGCCGAGCTTGCCAACCGTGCCGGTGGCGAGCTGGCGCAGACGCTCGAACGCCTCAGCCTCCTGCTCTATCGCTTCGGTGCGGCGCGCGCGCTCGAGCGTGGCCTGATCCTGGCCGATACGAAATTCGAGTTCGGGCTGCTCGAGGGCGACGTGATTCTGATCGATGAGGTTCTGACCCCTGACTCGTCGCGCTTCTGGGATCTCAAACAGTACCAACCGGGTGGACCCCAGCCGTCATTCGACAAGCAATATGTGCGCGACTACCTGGAGCAGATCGGCTGGAACAAGCAACCACCAGCGCCGCCCCTCCCGGACGAGGTGGTCGCCGAAACCAGCGCCCGCTACCTCGAGGCGCTGCGTCGACTGAACGTGTTGTCGGCCGCTGGGCGTCAATGACGTACCGGGCAGAGGTGTTCGTCACCCTGAAGCCGGTTGTCAACGACCCCGCGGGTCTGACCATCAAGGGTGGTCTGCACGCGCTGGGCTTCGATTCCGTCCGCGAGGTGCGTGCGGGCAAGTACCTGGTGCTGACCCTGGATGCCGACGATGAGGACCAAGCCCGCTCGCGGGTCGAGGAGATGACCCGGCAGTTGCTCGCCAACGCGGTCATCGAGGACTACCGTATCGAGCTAAAAGTTCCCTCCCCCTCTGGGGGAGGGCAGGGTGGGGGCCTACGCACTTGAACACCGGCATCGTCGTCTTCCCTGGCACCTGGAGTGACCGGGATTGTGCCCACGCGCTCTCGGACGTCCTCGGCCAGCCGGCGCGTTACGTCGATCATCGGGAAGAGCGCCTCGACGACCTCGACCTCGTGATCCTGCCGGGGGGTTTCTCCTATGGCGATTACCTGCGCTGTGGCGCCATCGCCCGCTTCGCCCCGGTGATGGAGGCGGTGACGGACTTCGCGAACCGCGGCGGACTGGTGCTCGGGATCTGCAATGGTTTCCAGATCCTGCAGGAGGCGCGGCTGCTCCCCGGGGCGCTGCTGAGGAATGCTTCCTGCGAGTTCCGCTGCGAGTGGGTCAACCTTCGGGTGGAGCAGAGCGAATCCGCCTTTACGCTCGATTGCCGTCCGGGCCAGGTGCTGCGCATCCCGATCTCGCATGGCGAGGGCAATTTCTTCGCGGACCCGCAGACGCTCGAGGCGATCGAGCGCAACGGGCAGGTTGTCTTTCGCTACTGCGCGCCCGATGGCCGGGTGACCGCGGAGTCGAATCCCAACGGATCGCTCGGCAACATCGCCGGCATTGCGAACGCCCACGGCAACGTGGTGGGCCTGATGCCGCATCCCGAGCGTGCCTGCGAGGACCTGCTGGGTAGCACCGACGGCCTCGCGCTGTTTCGCTCCGCCATCCACGCGCTGGATCGGGTAGCCGTCTGATGGCGATTGCCGTGAGGCGCGCTCAGCTCCAGGAAGTGGCGCTGAACGAGGACGAGTACCGCGCCATCGTGCGCGCCATCGGCCGCGACCCGAATGACCTCGAGCTTGGCATGTTCGGTGCGCTTTGGAGCGAGCACTGCTCCTACAAGACCGCCAAGGCATTACTCCGCCAGCTGCCCACCGAAGGTCCGGATGTTCTGCAGGGGCCGGGCGAGAACGCCGGCGCGGTCGACATCGGCAACGGCCTCGCCGTTGTGTTCAAGATCGAGTCGCACAATCATCCGTCGGCGATCGAGCCTTACCAGGGGGCGGCCACCGGTGTGGGCGGCATCCTCCGCGACGTGTTCGCCATGGGCGCCCGACCGGTCGCGATCCTCGATGCGCTTCGCTTTGGGCCGCTCGACGGGATCGTGGCGCACGACCGGCTGCGCCGCGCCACCGCGGACCGAGCCGGTGACATCGTGTTGCTGGTCGGCGCGGATACCGGACGCGACGGCATTCACGGGGCGACCTTCGCCTCGGTGGAGATGGATGAGCGATCCGCCGAGCGCCGACCGGCGGTCCAGGTGGGCAATCCGTTCCTCGAGAAGCTGCTGTGTGAGGCGTGCTTGCGGCTGAACGAGCTCGACGGCGTCACCGCCATCCAGGACCTGGGCGCGGCCGGGCTGACCAGCGCGGCCAGCGAGCTCGCCCATCGAGGCCATCGCGGGATCGACATCGACGTCGACCGGATCAGCCGCCGGGAACAGGGCATGACGCCCTACGAAGCGATGCTCTCCGAGTCGCAGGAGCGGATGCTGATCCTGGTGCGACCCGAGGCCGAGGCGGCGGCGCGCCAGGTCTTCGACCATTTCGAGCTCCACGCCGACCGCATCGGGGTCGTGACCGGGACGGGACGGATCCGGATTCGTGATCACGGTGTCTCGGTTGCCGACATCCCGCTGAAGGCGCTGGTGGACGGCGTTCCGTTGCGAACGCCGGTCGCGTCATTTCCTGATAGGCAACCCACGGTGGTGATGCCGGCGGTCGAGGAGCCCGAGGCGATCCTGCTCGACCTGATCGCGAGCCCGAACCTGCGCAGCCGCCGGCCGATCTATCGAACCTACGACCACCAGGTGCAGGACAACACGGTGTTCGGCCCCGGCTTCGATGCGGCCCTGCTGCGCGTGCCCGGAACCAACAAGGGACTGGCGTTGACGACCGACGGCAATCCCTGGTACGTCGCGCTCGACCCGTACGAAGGGACCAAGGCGGCGGTTGCCGAGGCGGCCCGCAACATCGTCTGCACCGGGGCCCGTCCGATCGCGGTGACCAATTGCCTGAACTTCGGCAACCCGGAGCGGCCCGCCATCTTCGGCCAGTTGCAGGAGAGTATCCGCGGCCTCGCCGACGCCTGCCGCGCGCTGGACCTGCCGGTAGTCAGCGGCAATGTCAGCCTCTACAACGAGACGAGCGAGCGGAACATCCCGCCAACGCCGGTGATCGGCATGGTTGGACTGCTCGAGGACCTGTCGCTGCGATGTCCTTCCGGATTCCAGGAGGACGGCGACCTCGTCTTTTTATTGGGGGAGACCCGTGAGGAGCTCGCCGGAAGTGCGTATTTGCGGCTGCTAGGCGCCCCCGCGGAAGGCCGCCCACCGATGGTGAGTCTCGAGATGGAGCGTCGCCTGCAGGCCGCAATGCTCGATTCCATCGGCCGCGGGGTGGTACGCTGCGCCCACGATGTCTCCGACGGAGGCTTGCTGATCGCGCTGGCGGAGAGCGCCCTCTACGGTGGACGCGGGCTACGTTGCCCCGGCATCGTCGGGCCGATCAGCCGCGAGGCATTCTTCTTCGGCGAGTCACAGGGGCGGGTGATCGTGAGCGTCGCCCCACGGCGCGTGCCTGAGCTGCAACAGCTGATGACGAGCCATCACATTCCGCTTTACGCCATCGGCGTCATTGGCGGTGAGGATTTCCAGGTAGGGTCGGATATCCGCCTGTCCCTCGACAGCCTGCGGCAGGCGTGGGAGACGCCGTTTTGAACCGGCGCCATCCCATGGCCGATGAGCGGATGCACGAGGAGTGCGGGCTCTTTGGCATCGATGCGCCCGGCGAAGACGTCGCCAACCTGACCTATTTCGGGCTTTATGCCCTGCAGCACCGCGGGCAGGAGAGCGCCGGGATCGCAACCAGTGATGGCCAGACCATGCGGATGCACAAGGACATGGGCCTGGTCGCGCAGGCCTTCGACCAGGAGGCGCTCGAGCGCTTGACCGGCCACCTGGCACTGGGGCACACGCGATACTCCACCACCGGGTCGAACCGGCTGGAGAACGCGCAGCCCATCCTCGTCGAGCATCCGCAGCTCGGCACTATCGCGATCGCCCACAACGGAAACCTCACGAATGCGCAGGTGCTGCGTGACGAACTCGAGGAGCGCGGCGTTCGCTTCAAGACGTCGAGCGACACCGAGGTGCTTGCCGAGCTGGTCGCGCATACCGGCGGCACTGACGTCGTGTCGGTCTTGCGTCGCGCGCTGCCACGACTGCAGGGCGCTTACTGCCTGCTGTTTCTCACCAGGGACACCCTGGTGGGCGTGCGCGACCCGCTCGGGATTCGGCCGTTGTGCCTGGGACGCCTGCCGGAAGGGGGCGCCATCATCACCTCGGAGACCTGCGCGCTCGACACCGTGGGCGCCGAGTTCGTTCGCGAGATCGAGCCGGGCGAGGCTGTCATGCTCGGTCGCGGTGCGCCGATCGCGGAGCAATTGCTGTTGTCGCCGCGCAAGGCCATGTGCATGTTCGAGTTCATTTACTTCGCTCGACAGGACTCGCACCTGCAGGTGCAGTCGCTGTACGAGGCCCGCCGCAACATGGGTCGCGAACTTGCGCGGGAGGCGCCTGCTGACGCCGACATCGTCATCTCCCTTCCGGACTCGGGCACGCCGGCTGCCGTCGGCTTCGCCGAGGCCAGTGGCATTCCCTATAGCGAGGGTTTGATCAAAAGCCGCTACATCACGCGCACCTTTATCCAGCCCAATGAGCGGCTGCGCAACGTCGGCATCAAGCTGAAGTTCAATCCGCTCCGCGAGATTCTCGCCGGCAAGCGCGTGGTGCTGGTCGATGACTCGATCGTGCGCGGGACCACCAGCAGGAAGATCGTGGAGGAATTGCGCCGCGCCGGAACCAAGGAAGTCCATTTTCGGGTGAGCAGCCCGCCGATCCAGTGGCCCTGTTTCATGGGGATCGACATCGCCAGCCGCTCGGAGCTGATCGCCTCCGGCCGGAGCGTCGAAGAGGTGGAGCACCTGATCGGCGCCGACTCGTTGAAGTATCTGAGCAAGGCCGGACTCTTTCGCGCCGTGAAGAACGTCAGCGGCTTTTGCATGGCCTGTTTCGACGGCGATTACCCGGTGCCGGTGCCCGTCCAGCTCGAGATGGACAAGCTGGCGCTGGAGACGGTCGCCCGGTGACGACCTACCGCGACTCGGGCGTTGACATCGACGCCGGCAATCGGACCGTTGAGCTCATCCGCCCCCTGGCGGCGGCCACCCAGGGCCCGCAGGTGCTTGCCGGGGTCGGCCCGTTCAGCGGGCTCTTTGCGCTGGACACCGCCCGATATCGTGAGCCGGTGCTGGTGGCGAGCACCGACGGGGTTGGCACCAAGGTCCTGCTGGCGAGCGGCGCGGGCCGTCATGCCCAGATCGGGGCCGACCTGGTGAATCACTGCGTCAACGATGTGCTCACGGCGGGCGCCGAGCCTCTCTTCTTCCTCGACTATGTCGCGACCGGTGTCCTCGACCCTCCGGTGATCGCCGAGCTCGTTTCCGGGATGGCGGACGCCTGCCGCCAGGTCAATTGCGCGCTGCTTGGCGGCGAGACCGCGGAGATGCCCGGCGTGTACCAGCCCGCCACCTACGACATTGCAGGTTTCATGGTCGGTGTCTGCGAGCGGGATGCGATCATCGATGGCAGCTCCATCCGCGAAGGCGATGCGCTACTGGCGTTACCGTCGACCGGCCTCCACACCAACGGCTACAGCCTGGCCCGCCGGGTCATCCCGCGCCAGGCGCTGAGCCAGACGATCCCCGGCAACGGTCACACCGTCCTCGAGGCGCTGCTGGCGCCACACCGCGCCTATCTCGAGCCGGTGCGACGGCTGCGCGAAGCCGTCGAGATCAAGGGGTTGGCCCATATCACCGGCGGCGGCGTGGTAGGCAACCTGCCCCGGATCCTGCCGGTCGGCCTCGGGGCCCGCGTTCAGCGCGGGACCTGGCCGGAGCCCGCCATCTTCTCCTACCTCGCGCCCTTTACGCCCGACGAGGAGATGTGGCGTACTTTCAACATGGGCCTCGGGATGATCGTCGTGGTCGATGAGTCCAGTGCCGAGACCGCCCTGCGCCTGCTCGATGGAGAGATCTTCGCGGTCGGCGACATCGTGGCGTCCGAGCGGCGACGTGTCCAAATCCTAGAGTGAGTGTTGGAACCCCTCCCCGTCCGGGAGAGGTAGGCGTTTTCCCTCCCCCTCTGGGGGAGGTGGGATTTTTCCCTCCCCCTCTGGGGGAGGGTAGGGTGGGGGCATGAGTCGACTCCGAGTGGGCGTCCTGGTCTCCGGCCGGGGCAGCAACCTTCAGGCCCTGATCGAGGCGGGGAAAGACCCCCTGTACCCGGCGCGCGTCGTGACGGTCTGCGCCAACCGCGATTGCGCGGCGCTCGAGCTGGCAAAGAAGGCAAGCATCAGTCGCGAAATCTTTCGGCTGGCTAACTTCCCCGACCGCAAGGCGCGCGACCTCGCGATGGCCAAGACCCTTCGCATGCACGACGTCGAATTGGTGGTGTGCGCCGGATACGATGCCATCCTGGAACGTGCCT
>VBIS01000051.1 GCA_005880605.1 Chloroflexota bacterium | reverse complement strand
CGTGCCGCCTAGCGCTAACACGATATGGCCGGTGCGCAGGTCGGCCGACCGCCCGCGTGGAGCGGGAGCCCCTCGCAGACCCTCGGTTCGTAACAGGGCGAGATCAGTGGTGCGATCACGACCAAGCAGAGACGCCTTCACCGTGGTCGGCGCACCGGTGACGACGATGTTGTCGTCCGCCTCGATCACGTGATCCGCCGTCAGAACCAGGTTATCGGCCCAGATGATGCCGGTTGCCGGGCGGCCACCTCGAGCATCGACGCGGACGAGGCTTGGCGCGAGGCCGGCAGCCACCTGGGCGATCTCGGCTGATAGATCGGACAGCCTTGCCACGCTTCAAAGGTATCGCGTGCAGCAGCCGACGTCATCACCCAGACGACCGGGAACCCGACCGCCCGTTCGACCAGGAGTAACGGTTTGGTCGGTGCGGCCGTTCTTACGGCAGATTCATCTATCGACTTCATCTAAGGAGGACGACATCATGCAAGCCCTCAGGGGAACGCTCGCGACACGTGGAGTTTTGATCGTCATCGGCGCGTTGATCGCAATCGCGGCATCCGCCGTAACCGCGGTGGCCGTTCGGGCCGGTGCCGGTGGCGGATCGACCTCGGGTACGGCTAACGCCGGTAGTGTCGCTGGCCCGCGCGACACGGTAACGGTGGTCGGCGAGGGAACGCAGAATGCGACGCCCGACAACGCCCTGATCAGCCTCGGTGTCTCGGTCAGGCGAGGGACGGCGGGAGACGCCCTGAGTGCAGCGAATATCGAGATGACGTCGCTACTGAATGGGGTCAAAGGGCAGGGTGTTGCGGACGCCGACATCCAGACGACCGGACTTTCGATCTACCAGGACACGCAATACGGCTCGGTCGGCTACCGGGCGGCCAACACGGTCAACGTCAAGATCCATCACATCGCCAACGTCGGCAGCGTCATCGCGGCGGCCCAGAAGGCCGTGGGCGATGACATCCAGCTCAACGGCATCACGCTGCAGCTGAGCGACAATACGAACCAGCTAAAGGGTGCGCGCCAGTCGGCAATGACCGCCGCAGGCGCCCGCGCCAAGGAGTGGGCGAACCTCGCCGGGCGTCACCTCGGCAAAGTGCTTTCGGTCTCGGAAGTCGTCTCGAGCGGCGGCGGATCGCCCTGCGGGAGCGGCGGCGGATGCGGCGGCGGGGGCGGCGCACCCGTCCAGGCCGGTCAGATGAATGTCACGGTCGATGTGGCGATCGTCTACGAGCTGACCGACTAAGTCACCCTTTTAGGCGATGTGTGCTCCGACTTGCTCGTGGCAGTCGGGGCACTCTTCCTCCGGACCTGGGGCATGGTCGGCGTGCTTGGATTCCATCGGATACTGAGTGGCCCGCCACCCCGCCAGCCCACCGCGCAGCGCCCACGCTTGCCGGCCCTGCTGTCGGAGGAATTGCGCCACACGGGCGCTGGTGCCCTCGTCGGGTCAAGTGCAGTAGGCGATGATCTCGCGGTCGGCGGGCAGGCTCTCGAAGTGCCGCAGGATCTCGGAAGCCGGGCGCGCGGCTTGGAGACCGCGAATGATCGGTTCGGGAGGGATCCGAATCGCGCCCGGGATGCGGTGACTGACAGCCGGATAAACCAGCGAACTGGTCACGTCGAGCGGGACCGCCTCGCCCGCATCGAATTTTGCCTTAGCGGCCGCGGGATCGATCCGCGGCGACATGATCATCATCGGCGTGGTTCTGGCGGCAATTCGGGCAGCAACCACGGCAGGGCTTCGGACATCGGCCGGACCAGCGTGGCGTAGTGCTCGCGGTCGAGCTTGTCGCGCGCCAGGATGGCAAGCGCCGCCGCGAGCAGCGCGCGCTCGCCTTTGTGACCAACGTCACCGTGCTCGGCTTTCCAGTCTTCGAGCGAGCTTCGACCCTCGGTCAGGTCGAGGATGCGCTTGCGCGCTTCGTCCCATTGCGGTCCGCGATTGTTCTTCTCGAGGACCCGGAGGGCCGCGCGTTCGGCCTCATGGAAGCGTTCCATGATTCGCGGATCTTCATGCCGGTCCCAGCCCCAGGCGACCCGCTCGATACCAGCCGGGGAAAGAACCCGCGCGTCGGCGATCAGACGGTCGAGCCCCTGGTCTTTAGCCCCGTATCCTTCGGCGTCCACTGCCATGTCGCCTGCCTAGTCTAAAGCGTCGTCTCTAGACGAGAATCCATCCGAGTCCAATTGCCCGGGCAACGGCTTCCGCGCGGGAGCGCGCGTTCAGCTTGCCGAGAACGGCGCCGGCGTGGAATTTCACGGTGTGCTCGCTGATGGTTAGACGCCCGGCGATTTGCCGGTTGGTCAAACCGCGGGCCATCAATTGGAGCACCTCCAACTCGCGCGGGGTCAGCGACTCCGTGGGCGCGTTGAGGGCCGGTTCGATCCGTTCCTCGTGGGGCAGCAGGGTGGCGATCTCCTGTCGGGGAATCGACACCAGTCCGCGGGCCGAGGCGAGCAGGGCCGCCGCCAGCGTCTGGGAATCGACCCCAACCGGCAATAGGGCGGACGCACCGAAGGCAAGCGCCTGCGTCAGTGCGCCCGGCTCGCCGGTGAGCGCCACGATCGGCAGTCCCGGCTGGGCCCCGGCCAATCGCGCGATCGCATCGAGGTCTTCGATCTCGCCATCGCCGACGTCGAGCAGCACGACATCGGGCAGCAGCTGGCCCGCGACTGATGCCGCCTCCGGCACGCCGGCCGATCCAACCGCCTTCATCCCCGCCATGCCTTCGAGCATTGCGGCCAGTCCGCCGCGGGCCAGCGGATTGGGCGAGACGATCAGCACCCGCAACTCGGGCGTGCTCATGGTTGCGTCAAAGAATAGGCTGGAGCGTCGTCGGCCAGCCAATCTCGAGTTAGAAACAGCCAGAAAGCGAGACCCGCATAACGCCCGTACCGCTTGAAGCGGCGCTCGATGGTGCGATCGCCGACCGGCCGCTTTCTTCCCAACAGGCGGGCATACGTGGGCCTGGTCCAGGAATCGAGAATGAGGCGGTCGTATCGGCCCAGCATCAACATGATGTGCGCGGCGGCATAGGGGCCAACGCCGGGTAGCGCGCGCAGCTGCGCGGCCACCTCGTCGTCGGGCAGATCTTCGGGTAACGCGCCGGCGAGCGTTTCGAGATCAACGCGCCCGTGGGCCACGTCGGTCGACAGGGTCTTGAGGTATGGACCGCGATAGCCGGTGCCCGCAACCTCCTTATAGAAACGCTCCGGGGCGGTGGCCATAGCCTCCGGAGTCGGGAAGGCGCGTCCGTACGGTCCCGACGCCGGTGCTCCGGGCGCCTTCTCCCCCAGGTGTTCCACCAGGGCGGCTCCGTTGAGGACCCAGGCCAGGTCCGGATCCCCGGCGGCCACCGCATAGAACGGCGACAGGTCGAGGTCCAGGCTGAGGACATGGCGGACCTGCGCCATGATGGCCGCGGCCACCCGGTGCGTCGGTGCTCGACCCGTGACCCGGATGACCCCGTGGCCAGGACGCGCCTGAGAAATCAGCAACGTCCTGGCTCCAAGTCCGGTGAGCGGAACGGTGATTTCGAAGGTCCAGGCTTTCTGGTCGAGTCGCATCGGCGGCAGCTCCGCAATTCCGTGCGATAGGAACACGCGGCGGAGGTCGACGACCTCGCCCGCCGGACCGACGAGAGGAAACTCGCCCTGCCACGCGGGTGTCATTCTGGAGCCGGCCTGGTCCAGATTTGTTTCTCGCCGACCGCTCGGAATCCCAGGCGCTCGTAATAGGCCGGCAGGAAGGAGTCCCGGGTGCACTGGAGCGTCAGGCGCTCGCAGCCAAGGGTGCCGGCCTTCGCGCTCATTGCCAGCGTGAGTGCGGCACCCGCCCCACGGCGGCGCGCCGATGGGTGCGTGTAGAGGCCGTGGAGGTAGGCGCTCGCGCCGTGCTGGAAGAGGCCGACATGCGCAACCGGTCGCGTGCCGTCGTCGGCGAGATAGAAATGGTGCGGCGTGTTGGCCGCGCGCCAGCGATAGAGCGCGATCAGCTGCGCCCTCATCGGCTCGGTCCAGGAGTGTTCGCGCGTGTCGGCATGGATCAGGGCTTCAAAGGTGGCCCATGACTCCTCGGACCTTACGGGAAGAATGGTGTACCCCCCACCCCGACCCTCCCCCGCAAGGGGGGAGGGAGATTCAGTCGGAGTGGAAACCTGGACCATCGCGATTCGTGTCTCACCGGTGTAGCCCGCGGCGATCAGCCGGGGATTCAGGGCCGCGATGGTGGCGGGGTCGCGGCTGGTGGCACGCAAGGTGGTCGCCTGAGGAATCGCCTCGTGCAGCACCCGCTCCAAGTCGGCAGCCTCCCAGTCGGGCGCCACCAGGTCCTCGACGCCGTTGAGAAAGAAGAGGTCAGGATACGTCCGATTCCAGACGATTTCGCCGAAGGGCTTCCGAACATTCTCTCCCCCAACTCGGCCCTGGGCCGACGCCGCGCCGAAGACCTCGTCAGCCAACGCTTCGAGTTGAATGCTCACGTGGATGTAGCCTAGTCTCGGAATGAGTCAAGCGGCCTCTCAAGCCGCCACCTTTTACCGCGAAGTGGCCGCGTCCGGACGGGTATGGACCATCCGGGACGCCGCAGGCTTTCCGGCACCGCGAAACGGGTCAGGCATCCGGAGCATGCCATTTTGGTCGTCGCGCTCGCGGGCCGAGAAAATCATCAAGACGGTTCCCGCCTACGAGGGGTTCGAGCCGTTTGAGTTGACGCTACAAGAGTTCATGGACACCTGGCTCATCGGCCTCGTAAAAGACCAATTCCAGGTCGGCCTCAATTGGTCTGGGGCCCTGGCCACAGGCTATGACATCGAGCCGACCCGCGTTCGTCAGATTCTGGCTAGATAATCCAGGGCCGCCATATATCCGTCGAAGCCCAGGCCGGAGATCACCCCTTTGGCCGCCGCGGCGGTCACCATCCGGTGCCGCTCCGGCTCGCGCCTAAAGACGTTGGAGATATGTACCTCGACGACCGGCTTTCCTGAGCCGCGTAGCGCATCCGCGAGCACCAGGCTGTAATGCGACAAGGCCCCGGGGTTGATGATGATGGCATCGCTGGGCTCCGTTTCGATCCAGTCGATCAGCTGACCTTCGTGATTCGACTGCCGGAAGCGAAGCTGCACGCCCAGCTCTTTGGCGCGGCCGGTGAGCAAGCTCTCGAGGTCGGCAAGGGTTTTCGTCCCATAAACCTCGGGCTCGCGGCGTCCGAGCGTACTCAGGTTGGGGCCGTTGAGGACGAGGATATTCACTCGGGAAGCACCTCGGCCAACGCGGCGCGCACGATTGATGGATCGACGCGCCGGCCGTAGTCGGCCCGGCCGATCTCACGCAGCAGCACCCAACGCGGCTCGCCCGATTGGGATTTCTTGTCATGACGCATGGCGTCGATCAGCTTCGCATGCGAGGCGGCCGGCCGCTCGGCAAGCAAGCCGGCATCGGTCAAAAGCGCATGCTGTGCCGTCACGCTCGCCTGCGTGCAGGCCTCAGCCATCAGGCTGATCCGGGCAGCCACCTCCATGCCCCACGCAACCGCCTCGCCATGTCGCACTCGGCCGAAGCCGATGACGCGTTCAAGCGCATGGCCAACGGTGTGTCCGTAGTTGAGGATCGCTCGCTCACCGGTCTCGGTTGGGTCGCTGGCAACGACCGTTGCCTTGATTGCGATGGAGCGCGCCACCGCCTCGCGGATCGAGGACGAATCCCGTCTTAGCACGCCGGGTAAGTTGGCCGAGAGCCATTCGGCGAAGGATCGATCCGCGATGATCGCGGCCTTGATCACTTCGGCTAGGGACGTGCGGAACTCCTCGTTGGGAAGGCTTGCAAGGTAATCGAGGTCGCAAAAGATCGCCGACGGCTGATGTACCGCACCTGCCAGGTTCTTGCCGGCGGGCAAGTTGATCGCGGTCTTTCCGCCGATGCTGCTGTCGACCATGGCCAGCAGCGTCGTCGGCATCTGGATATAGCGGATGCCGCGCATCCAGGTCGCTGCGGCGAACCCGGCCACATCTCCCACGCTTCCACCACCGAGAGCAATCAGGGCACCGCGCCGATCAACGCCGGCCGCGGCCAGTGCCTCGTAGATGCCGGCAAGTACGGCCAGGTCCTTCGCCGGCTCACCTGCCGGCACCAGATGCAGCGCCGCGGAAAGGCCCGCACTGGACAGAGCCTTGATGAGCGGTTGGGCGTGCCGGTCTGCGACTCCTTGGTCGCTGACCACGACAACGGTGCCCCCACCCTGCCCTCCCCCAGAGGGGGAGGGATATTTTGAGATGTCCCCGACAAGGGCGGAGGGAGATTTTGAGATCTCCTCCGGAACGAGGTGCGTAAGTCCGTAGCCCACGATGACTTCGTGAGGAGAACCGGGGACGTCGATTCGGATCCGCTGCAGCCCATTGCCCGACAGCCGCTCATGGAGTTGTTGCGCCACCTGCTCCGGGTCGATGCCGTCGGTCGGGACCACTACGTCCGCCTCAAGGTAGCGGGAAAGCCGGCGCGGTAGCAGTGAGGTGATCACCGACGGCGCTCCTAACTGCAGCATGGGACGGTCGGTCGATCCATTCAGCCGACGGGCCAGCTCATCCGGCTCGGCTGTCAGCGCGATGACACAGTTGCCGTTCCGGATGCGTACCCAGTTATCGTCCCGCATCGGCGCGCCACCACCGACCGCGACGACCAAGCCCTTCCGTTCGAGCGCGCGTTGGAGGCAGCGCGCTTCGCGCTCGCGGAATCCGGCCTCGCCTTCGCTCGAAAAGATCTCCGCGACCGACTGCCCGGCATCGGCCTCGATGACATCGTCGAGGTCGACGAACGGCCGGTTCATCCGTTGCGCCAGCTGCGGACCCACGGTGGACTTCCCGCTTCCCATGAAGCCAACCAGCACGACGTTGTTCAACGATGCGTCTCCTTCAAGTAGCTCGCGACGTTGCGATGGAGCTCGCCCATCGAGTCGCTGCCGAACTTCTCGAGCAACACTCCCGCCAGGACCAGGGCGACCATGGCCTCCCCCACCACGCCCGCCGCCGGCACCACACAGATGTCGCTGCGCTCGTAATGGGCGCGCGCCGGTTCCTTGGTCTTCAGGTCGACTGTGGCCAGGGGCTTGAGCAATGTCGAGATCGGCTTCATGTACCCGTGCACGACCAGCGGCTCGCCGTTGCTGACGCCACCGGTCAGCCCGCCCGCGCGATTGGTCTCGTGCCGCAATCGATCGTTGTCATAGACGGGCACGTCGTGCACCTGCGAGCCGGGCAGCCTGGCTCCATCCACGCCATCGCCGATCGCGACCGCCTTGCAGGCCGGGATGCTGACGATCGCCTGGGCGAGCAACCCGTCGAGACGCGTGTCCCACTGGCGATAGCTGCCGAGTCCGGGCGGGACGCCTTCGGCGATCACCGTGAAGACGCCACCCAGCGTGTCGCCGCGCTCGCGAGCGGCATCGATGGCCACCACCATTGCCTCCCCCGCTGCAGCATCTGGAGACCGGACGGGCGAGGCTTCAACCGCATCCCACGGAATCACCGACGGGACCGTCGCCTCGATCACTCCAACCGAGCGGGTGTAGCTGCGCACCTGCATCTCGAATTCCTGGAGCAGCAGCTTCGCCACGCCCCCTGCCGCCACGCGGGCCGCAGTCTCGCGCGCACTGGCCCGCTCGAGCACGTCGCGGGCATCATCGGCACCGTATTTGAGCATGCCTGCCAGATCGGCATGCCCAGGGCGCACCCGCGTGATCGGTTTGCGCTTTACCTCCGCCGCATCGACCGCCATCACCTGCCGCCAGTTCTCCCAGTCGCGGTTGGCGATCTCCAGCGTAATCGGCGATCCCAACGTCACGCCGCCGCGAACGCCAGCCACGATGTGAGCGGCATCGTGCTCGATGGCCATCCGTCCACCTCGGCCATGCCCGCCCTGCCGCCGGGTCAGGTCGCGGGCGAGGTCTTCTTCGCGCACGGTTAGACCGGCGGGAACGCCGTCGAGGATCACTGTGAGTCTTTCACCGTGCGATTCGCCGGCAGTCAGCAAGCGGAGCGTCATGCCGGCACCGACTCGCGATCCAGCGCCGCGCGCATCACGTCAACGGGCGCTTGCCGGCCGGTCCATATCTCAAAGGATGCGGCACCCTGGTGCAACAGCATCGCCCGACCCTCGACCGACCGACGGCTCCGCAGGTCGAAGCTGCGCTGGTCGGGTTTCAGCCAGGCAGCGGGCGGAAGATCCGCAGGCGTGGCATTGACGACCAGGCCCACCCTGGCGATGGTTTCCCGCAATTGGCTCAGGTCAACCGGGCCGCCGCGCTCAATGCCGAGATCCGTGCATAGACGTCGTGCCTGCTCGAGATTCCGCGCGATCACCCAGACCTCGTCGGCCGTTGGTTGCACGGCCGCCGCAACCGCACGTGCGGCGCCGCCGGCTCCGATAATCGCAACGCGATGGCCCCCACCCTGCCCTCCCCCAGAGGGGGAGGGAGATTTTGAGTTCTCGCCCGTAACGGGGGAGGGAGATTTCTCCTTTATGGCGCGACGGAATCCTTCGACGTCGGTATTCCAGCCTTTTAGCCGTATGCCTTGTCGACTGATGGTGTTCACGGCGCCGATGCGAGCGGCCTGCGGATCCAGGTCATCCAGCAACGCGATGACGGCTTCCTTGTGTGGAATCGTGACGTTCGCTCCAACAATCCGTTCGTCGCCGCGCAGCTCGGCGATGGCGCCGGGGAGACCACCCGCGTCCACCTCTCGAAGCTCGTAGAGGCATTCGATACCTAATGCGGCAAACGCCGCATTTTGCATCACCGGCGAGAGGCTACCGGATACTGGATTGCCGAATAGGAGAACTTTGGATGTCACCGGGTTAGCTCCTTCAAGTCCGCGAAGAAGTCCGGATATGAGACCGAGACGCAATCGGCATCCTCGATCGTTGTGGGACCTGAGGCGACCAGTCCTGCGATGGCGAGTGCCATCGCGATCCGATGGTCACCATGCGACTCGACCATCGCGCCGCGCAGACTCGCCTGGCCATGAATGCTGACGCCGTCCGCACGCTCGTCGACGACCGCGCCCATCCGGCGGAGGCCCTCGGACATGGTGGCCAGGCGGTCGCTCTCCTTGACGCGAAGCTCGGCCGCGCCTTCGATGATGGTCGTGCCCTCGGCCTGGGTCGCGATCGTCAGCAATGCGGGGATTTCGTCGATCGATGCCGCGACCTCGGCGGCACCGATCGTCACCGCGCGCAACGGGCGACCCGTTACGGTCACGGAGCCGCGCGGCTCGATGCCCGCGCCGTCGGCATCGACATGGATCTCTGCGCCCATCGACTGTAGGAGGCCAAGGAAGGCCGTGCGGCTGGGATTCAGCCCAACCCCGCGAATCGTGACCGACCAGCCTGGCCGGAGCGCCGCCGCCGCCATCCAGAAGGCCGCCGACGAAAAGTCGCCGGGGACCGACAGGTCGATCGGGCGCAGCGGTTGTTGGGACGGCCGTACCACGACACCGTCCGCCGTCACGCTCACATCCGTGCCCATCGCGCGGAGCAGCCGCTCCGTATGGTCCCGAGTCGCTACGGGTTCAAGCACGGTTGTCGGACCGCTGGCGGAGAGTCCCGCGAGCAGAAGCGCGCTCTTTACCTGTGCGCTGGGGACTGACAGAACATGGCGGCGCCCCTGCAGCCGCGCTCCGGTCACCGCGAGCGGGGCACGCTCATCCTGCGATTGAATCCTGGCGCCCATGGTTCGCAGTGATTCGACAACGCGACCCATCGGCCGGAGTCGCAGCGACTCGTCACCGTCAAGCGTAGCCGACACCCAGGTACCGGACAGGATGCCCAGCAAGAGGCGCATCGTGGTCCCCGAGTTCGCGCAATCGAGCGGCCCGTGAGGAGATCGAAACGATCGCCAGCCACCGCCGTGGATTCGTGCCGGGCCGCCGATCCGATCGATCTGGACCCCCAGGCCGCGCAGGCAGGCGACGGTCGCCGCCACATCCTCGCCGTCGGGAAGACCGTCGATGCGGCTTTCGCCTTGCGCCATGGCCGCCAGCATC
>VBIS01000180.1 GCA_005880605.1 Chloroflexota bacterium | reverse complement strand
GATCAACCCGACAAAGCTACCCTGCTCGACCGACAGCGAGACGGTGTCAACGGCGTGGGCGACGCTGGCGCCGCTTCGGTAGTCGAGGGCGAGGTCCTGGCCGCTCAGCATCAGTCTCTCCGCTCGATGATGGAAATTGGATCCAGGCGAAGCAGCTGCCAGGCGACGGTGCCCATCCCAAAGGCGAACACCATCAGCGGAATCGGCAGCGTGTGGAGCGCCAGTACATTCCAGTCAAAGATGTTCATCAGCAAGCCGTGGGGCACGATGAAGGTCAGGTTGAACCAGCTGAGCACGGCGACCCCGAGGCCGACGCCGATGAGCCACGCGGCGAGGGTGACCCCCAACGACTCCCATGCCACCCGCATGATCAGGCCCCAGCGGCTGTAGCCGACCGCGGCCAGCAGCCCGAACTCGTTCATCCGCTGCCGGAAGAAGAGGTTGTTGAGCAGGCCGACGACCAGCGACAGCACGATCGTCACCAGCAGGATCAAGAAAGTGTTGATGGCGTCGAGGTTCGCGATCAGGCTGTCGATCTTGGACTTGATGTACGCCCAGTCGAAGAGCCGGAAGGCACTGCCGGCGACCAGTTTCTGCAGTTGGTCGTGCACGGCCTGCTCGTGCCCGGGCTGCGGCACCACGACCAGGCCCTGGTACCGCCGCTCGAAGAGATAGTGCTCGGTCATGTAGTCCAGCGGGATGACGCCGAGGCGCGTCGGCCCTTGAATGATGCCGACCACGGTAAAGGTGTCGGGCAGCCGGTCCAGCTCGTCCAGCGCGTTGCCCACTTTGCCGCCGACCCATACGTGACGCGAGCGGGCGATCTCCTCCGAGACCGCGATCTCGTTGGCGTTCGCTGCCGGCAGCCGGCCGGCCACGATCCGGTCACCGTAAAGGGAGAGCAACTGCCCCATGCCCGGGGGGTCGAAGCCGTAGAGGTCGAACTGGGCGTTGCCGGCGAGGAGATTGATATCAAGGTTCGAGTAGGCGTCGCGTTTGACGAAGGCGGTGCCGGGGATGCGCACGCTGTCGGCCACAAGCTTGTCCAGACCCGGCTGCGGCGCCTGGATCGCGCCCAGGCTCGAGGTCAGGCGATCGAGGGCTCCCTTGAACTGGTCGATGGTGGCGCTCGGCGACGGTGGGATCGGGATGTCGGCCACGCTCTGGCCGGCGCTATTGAGATTCGCGGTATCGCGGTTCATCGCCTGCAGCGATTGCTGCAGGCCCGCAGCGTCGGACGAGGCATTCGAGACGGCGCTCTGCAGCCGTCCCAGCTGGGCGGTATCCGGGAGTACCGACTGGAGCCAGGTCTGGTGCTGCTGCAGGTAATTGAGGAGTGGTCGCGGGTCGCTGGGATTCTGGCTCAGTTGCTGGACGAGCTGATCGAACGATTTTTGCTCTGCCTGCAAGCGCTGTACCCGGACGATCAGGTCGCCGAGAGGGACCAGGTCGCCGCGAAGCCGGGCAGCATAGTACCGGGCGTTGGCAGCGTCGACCTGGAGTTGTTGCACCGCCGGCAGCTGCGCTCGAACTCGCGCCGGGATGGCGATCACGGCGTCGTAATAGGCGGAGAGGCCGCCGGGTCCGTCAAGGGTATCGACCTTCAGCTGGACATCGCGGAGCTGGCTGAGCGACTGCGCCAGGGGGTTGGCCAGGTCCTGTTCGCGGGTCGCCCGGGGGGCGACCAGGATCAGCTTCTGATAGCTGCCGTAGGTGGCGTAGGCGGTCTCACGGGCGGAGGCCAGCAGTGAATCCGTGACGACGACGCCCAGGATCGCCAGCGCCAGGATGCCGATGACAGGAAGCACCTTGCGCTTGTTTCGCAAGTAAAAGTGCCACAGCGAGAGCGGGTTTTCCATGCACGCTCCTCCAATGATAAGTGCCGTCCATGAGGCGACATTAGAATGAGCTCTCGTTGGCTGAGACGGTCGATTTCTATCGCATCGACGATCTCCTGACTGATGAGGAGCGATTCGTTCGGTCGACCGTCAGTCGCTTTGTTGACGAGCGCTTCCTCCCGGTCGTGGCCGACCATTACGAGCGCGCGTCGTTTCCGATGGAGATCGTGCCCGAGCTCGCCAAGCTCGGCGTTTTTGGCATGCACCTGCAGGGCTACGGTGCGGCCGGCATGAGTAACGTCATGTACGGGCTCGCCTGCCAGGAGCTAGAGCGCGGCGACAGTGGCCTGCGCAGCTTCGTTTCGGTCCAGGGATCGCTGTGCATGTTTCCGATCCATCGTTATGGCTCCGAGGAACAAAAGCAGCGCTGGCTCCCCTTCATGGCCAGGGGCGAGGTGATCGGATGCTTCGGCCTGACCGAGCCGGAATTTGGCTCGAACCCCGCCGGTATGGCGACGCGGGCCCGCCGCGATGGGGGCGACTGGGTGATCAACGGCACCAAGCGCTGGATCACCAACGGCAATGTCGCCCACCTGGCCATCGTGTGGGCTCGGACAGAGGATGGCATTCGCGGCTTCCTGGTGGAAACGGGCACCAAGGGGTTCCAAGCGCGGGAGATCCATCACAAGCTCTCGATGCGCGCCTCGGTCACCTCGGAGCTGATCCTCGATGACGTACGCGTCCCGGCGCGCAACGAGCTGCCCGGTGCCCAGGGTCTCAAAGCGCCGCTGTCGTGCCTGAACGAGGCCCGCTATGGAATCGTATGGGGTGTCCTGGGCGCCGCGACCGCCTGCTATCGCAGCGCGCTCGACTATGCGAAGGCGCGGGTCCAATTCGATCGGCCGATCGCCGCCTACCAGCTGACGCAAGAAAAATTGGTCAACATGCTGATCGAGATCACGAAGGGGCAGCTGCTGGCCTTACAGCTCGGTCGCTTGAAGGACCAGGGCAATGTGACGGCGACACAGATCTCGATGGCGAAGCTGAACAACGTGCGCGAGGCGCTGCAGATCGCGCGCGAGGCGCGCACCATCCTCGGCGCCAACGGGATCAGCCT
Source organism: Chloroflexota bacterium (assembly GCA_005880605.1). Classification (GTDB taxonomy): domain Bacteria; phylum Chloroflexota; class Dormibacteria; order CF-121; family CF-121; genus CF-13. Next base: position 742 of record VBIS01000180.1, on the reverse strand, counting down.
CGAGTATCCAGTAATGCGCCACATGAACAACCTCGAGACCGTCCTGACTTATGAAGGGACCAGCGAGATCCACATGCTCGCCATTGGCGAGGAGATCACGGGCCTCAGCGCCTTCAAGTAGGCGTCAGGCGCTTTTCTTTTCGATCCCGAACATCGGCAGGCAGGGCTCCAGCCCATGGATCTGGATGTCGTGGCGACGGTTCTTTTCCCACGCCTGACGCGTTAGGAGCAGCCGGACCTGCCGCATGGCCTTGCCGCGCGGGGCGCCGATATCGTCGCCATTTTCGACGTAGCCGAGAGCGCGCGAGACCGCGAGCGATGCGACATTGTCCTCGAAGGCGCCGCTCGTCGCGCGCTCCGCGCCGAGTCCCGCGAAAGCAAGGTGCAGGATGGCGGCGCGCATCTCCTTGCCGATGCCTCGGCCCTGGTAAGCCTGTCCAACCCAGGACCCGGTGCCGACCTGGCGCTTGACCGCAAAATCGGCCGCGAGCATACCCTGCACGCCGACGACCGCATCTCCCTCCTTGACCATCATCGTGATGTGCCAGTTGGTCGGCTTCCAATTGGCCCGCGTTCCCCAATAGAACTGGAGCGAATGCTGCGGGCGGATCTCCAATGGCTCATCCGTCCACGGAGTATCGAATGGCATGACCGCCGGATCGTGGATCCCCTGACCGGCCAGGCTGTTCAGCGCAGCCAAATCGTCATCGGTCGGATAGCTGAGGATGAGCCGCGGTGTTTC
>VBIS01000179.1 GCA_005880605.1 Chloroflexota bacterium | reverse complement strand
CCGCCAACTGCACCGAGGTCGCGACGGCTGATCCATTCGTCGTGACCCGCCAGCGCTGGGGTGGCAGCCTGCTCGAGGAGTCGCATCTCAAGGGTCGGGTCAAGCTGCTGACGCTCGCGCCGCATGCTCTGGCGGCGGAAGCATCGCCCAGCCGTACCGAGGTCGCGACTCGTGCGTTTGGTCCGGTGCTCGACGACAAAGATTTCCGGGTGCGACTCGTCCCTCAGGTCGAGGCCGACACCGGAAAGATCTCGCTGGCGCAGGCGCGCGTAGTCGTCGGCGGCGGCCGCGGCGTCGGCAGCGCGGAAGGATTCGCCTCGCTCGAAGAGCTCGCGGACCTGCTCGGTGGCACGGTCGGCTGCTCGCGCGCCGTGACCAGCCTGGGCTGGCGTCCGCACAGCGACCAGGTGGGCCAGACCGGGACGAGGATCGCGCCGGACCTCTACATCGCCTGCGGGATCAGCGGCGCCATTCAGCACATGGTGGGTTGTCGCGCCGCCAAG
>VBIS01000178.1 GCA_005880605.1 Chloroflexota bacterium | reverse complement strand
TGGAGAGCCAAGCCAAACACCCGCCTGACGGCTCACGCGGCTACGCGCTCTTTCGTCTCCGGGCGATCGGCAGGGGCTACGGTACCGCAGCCGTTCCCTCCATGCCAACCCGGCAAGCCTTGCTAAGCCTTCGGTTCGAGGGGTATAGTTTGTTGTGCGATGAGCACCGGTTTCGCTACGCGCAACAAAGTGCAGTCGCTGGATCGGGCCCTTGAGATCCTGAAGCTCCTTGGGACCGAGCCGGAAATGCGGGTCACCGATCTCGCCCGCCAGCTTGAAGTCCACAAATCCACCGTGTTCCGCCTGCTCTCGACCCTCGAGGAACACGTCCTGGTCGAACAGACCCCCAGCACCGAGAAATATCGCCTGGGATATGGATTGGTGCGCCTGGCCGGCTCGGTCGTCGCTGAGGTGGACCTCGCCCGCGCCTCCCGCCCGGTGCTGGAAGAGCTCGCGCTGCGCACCGGCGAAACCGTCAACCTCGCCATCCTCCAGGGAAACCAGGTGGTCAATATCGACCAGATCGCGGCGCCCAACGTGGTCGTCAATGTCAACTGGGTCGGCAAACAGACGCCGCTGCACGCCACTTCGAACGGCAAGGTGCTGCTCGCCTATCTTCCAGAGCCAGAGCGTCGTCGCCTGCTTACCTCGACCCTGCCGCGCCTGACGCCCCGCACCATCACCGACCCGCGCACGCTCGAGAAGCAACTGCGCCGGGTGGTCGAGGACGGTTACGCATTCACCCTCGAAGAGCTCGAGCTCGGCTTGAATGCGGTGGCCGCGCCGGTACGGGCGGCCGACGGTCGCGTCCAGGCCGCGGTCAGCGTAGCCGGGCCCGCCTACCGCGTCACGCCACAGCGACTGAACGATCTGGGCCAGGTGACGAAAGAGGCGGGCGAGGCGATCTCAAGACGGATGGGCTACATCCCAGGAGGAGGCGAGGCATGAGTCGGGAAGAGGAGATTCGGCAGGAGTTGTTCGATCACACCCTCAACGGACACGCGCCCGAAGTCAAGGCGCTCACCGAGGAAGGGCTGAAGCTCGGCATGGATCCGATGGACATCCTGTTCAAGGCGCTAATCCCCTCGCTGGAGGAGGTCGGCCGCCGCTTCGAGAAGGGTGACTTCTTTGTCCCCGAGATGCTGATTGCGGCTCGCGCCATGCAGGGCGCGCTCGTCATCCTTCGGCCGCTGATCGCCGAGACGGGCGCAAAGCCGATCGGAAAGGTCGTGATCGGAACGGTCAAAGGCGACATCCATGACATCGGCAAGAACCTGGTCATCATCATGCTCGAGGGCGCCGGCTTCGAGGTGTTCGACCTGGGCGTCAATTGTCCTCCGGAGAAATTCGTCGAGGCCGTTCGGGTCAATGAACCGCACATCGTCGGCTTCTCCGCATTTCTCACAACGACAATGCCGATGTTCAAGGTCAATATCCAGGCGCTGGAGAAGGCCGGGCTGCGCGACAAGGTGGCGGTCATGGTTGGCGGCGCCCCGGTTACCGAGGAATATGCCAAGCTCGCCGGCGCTGACCATTACTCACCCGATGCGTCGATCGCCACCAGGATGGCCAAGCAGATCGTGGGCGCGGCGCAGGCGGCCGAGAATGCGGCGCTCACCCAGGCCGTCGAGCTGATCGATAAAACACTGAAGAAGGGGTAGGGCGGTGCGCGTCATCGAACGCCTCGTGCTCGCCGTTGAGAAGCCGCTCAAGGAAGCCATCTGGGATTGCCAGATGTGTGGCCAGTGCATTCTGCACTCGACCGGCCTCAGCTGCCCGATGCGTTGCCCGAAAAATCTTCGCAACGGACCATGCGGTGGTGTCCGCCCGGATGGCAATTGTGAGGTGTACGCGGATAAGCGATGCGTTTGGGTCGAAGCCTGGGAGGGCTCGCAACGCCTGCCGGTGTTCAAGAGTCACATCCACCACCTGCAGAAGCCGGTGGACTGGCAGCTGCAGGGCACCTCCTCATGGATCAACCTCCTCAGCGGTAGGGACGGGAAAGCCCCGCTCGGGTGGAGCCCCCACCCTGCCCTCCCCCAAAGGGGGAGGGTGAGCGAGGGGGAATGACGAGTCAAAGCCGGCTTGCCGGCTTGCTGCGCGAGGGCCGGTTCGTCGTCACCGCCGAGCTCTCCTCCAGCGACAGTGCTGATCCCGAGGCGACCTGGCGACAGGCCGAGGTGCTGCGCGGATCGGTCGACGCCATCAACTGCACCGATAACACCGGCGCGCACGTTCATATGTCGTCACTGGCGGCGGCGCACCTCCTGGTGGAGAAGGGAATCGAGCCGATCATGCAGCTGACGGTCCGCGACCGGAACCGGCTGGCGCTACAGGCGGACCTACTCGGCGCCGCGGCGCTCGGTGTTCGCAACCTGGTGCTGATGAGCGGCGACGACGTGACCGCCGGCGATCATCCCGAGGCGCGCCGGATCTACGACATCGACTCCATGCAGCTGCTCGAGGTTGCCGCCGCGATGCGTGATCGCGGCACCTACTTGAGTGGCCGGAAGCTAGAGCAGGCCCCGACCTTTTTCATTGGCGCCGTCGAGAATCCGTTCGCGCCGCCACTTGAGTTTCGCCCGCTGCGCTTGCAAAAGAAGGTGCGCGCGGGCGCCGACTTCATTCAGACCCAATTGGTGTTCGATGTGCGGCTATTCGCCCACTTCATGGCGATGGTCGCCGACCTTGGCCTGGTCGGCAAGGTTTTCATCATCCCCTCGATCGGCATTCCCCGTTCGGCCCGCAGTGCGCATTTCATGCGCGAGAAAGTTCCCGGGCTGCATGTGCCGGAATCGCTGGTGGCTCGGCTGGAAAGGACCCCTCAGGCACGGCAGGCCGAGGAGGGCGTCAAGATCGCCGTCGAACTTGTCAACGCCGTACGCGAGATCCCGGGCGTTAGCGGAGTGCACCTGATTGGCATCAAGTGGGAAGAAGGGGTCGTTCAGGTCGCGGAGGCGGCGGGCTTGCTGCCCCGCCCGACGCTGAGTCCGCTGGTGAGCGCTGGAGGTCGCGGCTGATGAACACAGTGCTCCGCTCGCGCTCACGAGAGGTCGTTATCTCCGGCGACCGGCCCTTCGTCATGATCGGCGAGCGGATCAATCCCACCGGCCGCAAGGTGCTCGCTGCCGAGATGCGGGCCGGGGTGATGGATCGGGTGAAGGCCGACGCCATTGCCCAGGTCGAGGCTGGCGCGCAGATGCTCGACGTCAATGCTGGCGTGCCCATGGTGGACGAGCCGGCACTCCTGGTGGCGGCGATCAAGGCGGTCAGCGAGGTCACCGATGTTCCGATTTGCATCGACTCCTCCGTGATCGAGGCGCTGGAAGCCGCGCTCGCCGCCTATGAGGGCAAGGCGCTGGTCAACTCCGTGACCGCCGAGGACGAGCGCATGGACCGGATCCTGCCGGTCGTCAAGAAGTACGGGGCCGCCGTGATCGGCATGAGCAACGACGAGACCGGCATCACGATGGTGCCGCAGGAGCGGGTGGAGATTGCCCGTCGCATCATCGACCGGGCCGCCTATTACGGGATTCCCGCGGCGGACGTCATCATCGACCCGATCGCGATGACGGTTGCTGCCGATCCGCAGGCCGGCCTGATCACGCTCGAGACCATCCCGACCGGCACATTCTCAATGCGGCCTTCTTCTCGGTCGCGATGCATGCCGGGTTGACCTGCGCCATCACCAACCCGCTGGTACCGGAGGTGCGTAAGTCCGTCCAGGCCTCCGATCTGCTCCTGGGTCACGACGAGTACGCCATGCGCTGGATCTCAGCGTTTCGCGCCGACCAGAAGAAGGCGGTGGCAGCCCCGTGATCCAGAAGAAGCTCGAGGTCGTCTACCAGCCGTTCGATAAGGCCACCCGGGTGCCGCCGGGGACCACCCTGTTCAGTGCCGCCCACTGGATCGGCCTGCCGATCGACTCCACCTGCGGCGGGCGTGGCACATGCGGCAAGTGCAAGGTCCAGGTGTTGCAGGGTGGCGCCGAGATCACCATCGCGGACCGGAAGCAGCTGCGCGCCGACGAGCTCGAGGCCGGCTGGCGGCTTTCTTGCCAGGCGAAGGTCTACGACGACACGACGGTGAACGTGCCGGCGCTGATGCGAGTCCCCAAGGCGGCGACGATGGGCGTCAACAGGCTGGTACTGCTCGATCCCAACGTCCGCAAGGTTTTCGTCGAACTCACCGAGCCCAGCCTGGAAGACCAGCGCAGCGACATCGAACGCTTGCGCGATGCGCTGACTGCCGAGGGCTTCGATATGAAGGCCGATCTCCAAAGTCTCCGGGCCCTCCCCGCCACGCTTCGCGCCGCTGAGTTCAAAGTGACAGCGGTGCTCGGTGGCGACCAGCTGATTACGGTCGAAGCCGGCGATACCCGCGATCAGAGCTATGGCATCGCCTTCGACCTCGGCACTACAACCGTCGTCGGCACGCTGATGAACCTGCGTACCGGGATGGCCGAGGCGGTTCGCTCGACGCTCAATGGCCAGGCGCCGTTTGGCGCCGACGTGATTTCGCGCATCAGTCACGGCATGCAGGGGTCGGCAACGCGACGATGCTGCACCTCCTGCTCGGCATCGATGCCACCCCGATTTCGATGATGCCGTTCACGCCCGCCTTCCGCGATCCGCTCTACCTCCCCGCCCGCGAGGTCGGTCTCGACATCCACCCCGGTGGTTTCGTCCAGACGTTGCCGGTGATTGGCGCCTACGTGGGCGCCGATATCGTGGCGGGGGTGGTCGCGACCGGGCTCGCCCGTGAGGACAAGCTACGCGTCTTTGTCGACGTCGGCACCAACGGCGAGATCGTGCTCGGCTCGGTCAAGCGGGTGCTCTGCACCGCCGCCCCCGCCGGGCCCGCGTTCGAAGGCAGCCAGATTCGCTGCGGCATGCGCGCGACCGACGGCGCGATCGAGGGCGTGACCTTGAGCGATCATGTCGAGCTCCAGGTGATCG
>VBIS01000177.1 GCA_005880605.1 Chloroflexota bacterium | reverse complement strand
CCGTCCAGCGACACGCGAAAGAGGCGACGTTCGAGGGGGCTCGTTCGCCAGCCGACGAAATAAAGCTGACGGCGCTTCTCGTCCAATGCCAGCGTCGCCTCGGCGGGCCAATCGCCGCTGGTGAGCTGGCGGATCAGCTTGCCGTCGGCCGCATATAGATATAGGTGTCGAAAGCCGCTTCGCTCGGACGACCAGGTGAACTCACCGGTCGCTTCGACGATGCGCAGGTCATGGTGGAGATTGATCCACGGCTCCAGGTTCTCGACCAGGATCGTGCGCGCCCCCATAGGGGAACGGAGAGAAAAGGCGCGAAGCTCGAGGCGCGTCCAGTCCCGAGAGAGCCACTGGACCAGCAGGCGACCATCGGGATGCCAATCCACTCGAGCGAGATAGCCCTCGTCGGCCCCAAGATCGATGAAGGTCGTCTCTCCGGACGCCACCGATACCACCCCGAGTTTGACCCGCGCGTTCTCGGCGCCGGCAAAGGGGTACCGATGCTCCTCGATCTGCAACGGTTCCTTGGCCTGGTGCACGATCGGGTAGATCGGGATGTGCGACTCATCGACCTGCTCGAAGGCGACCAGGTCGCCTTTTGGCGAGGGCCAGTAGCCGCTCAATCGGTCGAGCTCCTCCTGGGCGACGAACTCCGCCAGCCCATTGGTGGTGCCCGGGGGATGGGTGGTGAGACGCCGGTCGCCATCGCTGTCGATGGTCCAGACATCGCCGTCGCGAACGAAGAACACGCGGCGGCCGTCGTCGGTGATCTTGGGATCGATGACGCCGCCGCCGGTTAGACGGGTCACCGCCCCCTCGGTCCAACGGTACAGCTCGCCGCGCAACGGCAGCAGCATGACGTTGGCTTTCTCGGCCCAGAAGTATTCCGTGATCCCGGTCTCGCGCAGTCGAAGCCGCTCCCGGCGCAGGGCCTCTTCGAGCGAGATGTTTTCCTCGGTTACGGCCTCACCCGGCGCGGACAGCCAGTGCTCCGTTCGACCGCTGGCCAGGTCCAGCCGCCACAGGTCACGAACCAGATCACCGCGCTCGCTGAACAGGTAGGTGATGAATTTTGCATCGGGCGTGTAGCGCAGTCTGCCCGGAATCGCCATCCCGGGGCGTGGATAGCGCGCGACCAGTTCCGGCGTGAGTTGACTGCGTTCGGCAGTTTTCATGGCGCAAATCTGAGCTTAAACTGCGGAGATGCTGATCAAGGCGTGCTTGAACGGCAGCCGGCGAGCGGAGGAGCACGAGGCACTGCCGCTGTCGCCGGCGGCGCTCGCCGACGACGCGCTCCGATGCCGGCAGGCCGGAGCCGGCGCCGTCCACATCCATCCGCGCGGCATGGGTGGTCACGAGACCCTCGAGCCCGAAGCCTGCGCCGCGGCGATCGAGGCGATTCGCGAGCGCAGTCCCGGCCTTCCCATCGGTCTGACCACCGGGCTATGGATTACCGGCACGAGCGCCCCACGCCTGGCGCTCATCGAGCGTTGGACGGTCCTGCCGGACTTCGCATCGGTGAACTTCTCCGAGGACGGCACCGACGAGCTCTGCACCTTATTAGTCGCCATGGGGATCGCGATCGAAGCCGGGCTGGGCTCGGTTGCGGACGCCCGGGCCTTCGTCGACAGCGGCTTCGTCGAACAATGCCTGCGGGTCCTGGTCGAGGTCGAGCCGGGTACCAACGACCCGATTCGAGCCGCCGCCGTCATTGGGCGGGTATTGGAGGGCAGTGGCATTCACCTTCCGCGTGTCCAGCACGGGCATGATGCCGCCGCTTGGCCGCTGCTCGAAGACGCCGTCGCCCACGGCTACGACGTCCGGATCGGCCTGGAAGACACCTTGCTACTGCCCGATGGAACGCGCGCTCCCGGGAACGCCGACCTGGTGACGGCGGCGGCGAGGGTGAGGGCGCCTAAAGGGTCGGCTTCACGGCGGTGACGATCTTTCGTTCGAGGTAGGCTCGTCGCGCCGCCGCGTCACCAAGTTCGCAGGCCGCATACCATCCGGCTTTGGGTTGGTTGAAGGGCCGGATGACCAGGTATCCGCAGGTTTGCGCCGGTGCTAGCGGGCGGTCACGGCTGTCCATCGGGCGAAACGTCATTGGCGCGAACACCGCACAGCGATCGAATCCCTGGGGAAACGGCCGCGGCCACGGACACTCATCGGCAGGCCGCAACGAATCGTTGGAATCTCCGTCGTTCAGCCGCGACGTCTTCAAATTTTTTGCCCTTCGAGATGCGGTTCAGCCCATGCATAGCACAGGTCGACCCACGGGTCAACCGCAAAAATCCGCGCCTAAAAGAGCGCTCCGTGGAACCGTTTACTCCCTGCTCGACGCCGCCCATAGGTCGAGGCCGCTGTCCGTGGCATAACGGTCGATTTCGCGGAGCTCGTCGGGGGAAAACTCGAGCTTGTCCAGGGCGCCGACATTCTGTTCCAGCTGCGCCACGCTACTGGCGCCGACCAGCGTCGACGTAACC
>VBIS01000176.1:4527-8902 GCA_005880605.1 Chloroflexota bacterium | reverse complement strand
GTCCGACGCGGTGCGCCGATTGGACCGTTTCGAATTTGATTGCGCACGTCACGACCGGCGATCAGCTTTTCCGCGCCATCCTCTTCGACGCCACCGGGAAAGATCGGGCTGGACAGGACCTGCCGGTCGACTTCGCCGATCGCCAACGCCGGTTTCAGGCGCTCTCGACCTGGGAGCCAGCCAAGCTGAAGGAGGCCGCCCACAAGGAGTCCGAACAAACGGTCGCGGCTATCACGGAGGCAATGGAAAAGGCGCCCCAGACGATGCTCACGGTGCCATTCGGAACGGTGCCGATGCCGGTGGTACGGAGTCTGCGGCTGAATGAGTACGTTATCCATGGATATGACCTGATGCCGGCCGTCGGGCGGTCGATTCCGATCCCTGACTGGTTCATCGATCGAGGGCTCGGGGATAGCATCGCGTTGATGTCGCGGCTGCATCAGCGATCACCGCACAAGGGAAAGGCCGCGACCTTCCACATCCACCGGACCGACGGCGAGGGCGAATGGACCCTGCGCGCTCAGAATGGCGAGGCGACGGCAGAGTCCGGCCACGGCAGGGGCGACGTAGCGATGCGCGGATCCGCCGAGGGCCTTTACTGGGTGCTGATGGGTCGCGGCAAGCCGGAGGAGAACGGCGTCGAGGTGCACGGCGATCCGGCGCTCGCGGCCGCCTTCAAGGAGTGGTTTCCAGGCCCGTAGCCTCCACCCCGATCCTCCCGCAAGGGGGGAGGGGATTTATTCGAGCTAGTGGTTCCACGGAGCCGAGGCGAGCGTCGTGGCCACGGACTTGGCCACGGTTGCGTAGGGACCGATTTCGGCGATGGTCGGTGGAATGTCGCTTTGCCCCGAATCGAAGTAGGTCACAAGGGTTCTTCCCTGACGCATGACGACCCCGCGCTGGTGGCCGGACAAGCTTTTGGAGCCGCGATATCGCTGGCTGCCGACCGCCATGGCTTCGTCGCCGATTTGCAGCGGCTGCCAGATCCAGACGGTCGCGATCCCATTTCCGTCATCGTGACGGGCGCACCCTTGTACCGCGGCGCGGCGTTCTCCAATCGCTTGCCGGGCGGCGTTGACATTACGGTATACGACGATTCGCCTTAGCTTGACAGTGTTCGGCGACACCAGGGCGAGCTGGTGGGCACCCACACGCTCGGCGTCGCTCGGCAGGTAGCCGCCACATGGGCTCACCAGCGGCGGGAGGTTCGGCCCGTCGGCGAACGCCCAGTGGACTTCGGGCTGGCTGAGGGGGATCTTGGCCCTGGCGTCGTCCTCCGCGGTGAACGCCGCTGGAATCTCGAAGCGTGGCTCGGCGTAGGGCGCGTCCGCCGTCGGCATGATGGGCGGCAAAGCCGCCCGCTCCGCGACCGCCGGGTTAAGGATCCCGAGCACGATAAATACGCCCGACACGCCAATCACGGACGCGGCCACAGCTGCGGCGATTACGACGCGACGACTGCGCCAGTCGAATTGAGGCACCACCTTATTTACACCGCACGGCCAGCGTCGGTTCCAGCTCGCCGACCTCCCGAAGTGATTCGCCGTCTGTTCACAGGGCCTTCACAAGTCGAGCCCAAGATCAAGGCAAGATAACAAGGAGGTCTGAAAAATATGAATCGACCGTTTGGTTTCGGATGGATCTGGGCACTCGGAACACTTCTCATTGCGTCGGTCGTTGGGGTGTTCGCCTACATGGCGGGGCACGCAACGGAAGCGGTCACAACCAACCCGGGCGCCGGGACAGTCGTCAATGACGGCTACGCTTACGGCCATGGCTTTTTCGGTTTCTTCGGCTTTCTGTGGTTCGCGTTGAGCGTGCTCTTGATCTTCGCCCTGATCCGGTGGACCCTGGGCTGGAGGCGCGGCTGGGGCGGCGGCCCTTACGGCGGCGGCCACTGGCATCAGCACCCGCACGAGCATGGCGGCCCGACGGCACCGACCGCGCCGGCCACGCCACCCGCAGGTGGGGAGCCTGGGCAGCCCAAAAGCGCCTGACCTTCCCCCCTCCCCGACCAGCCAGGGGCGGCCCACCGGGGCCGCCCCCGGCATTTCTTCGAGGCTCGACGAGGATACGATTCCCAGCGTGGCGACAGTGCTGGTGGTCGACGACGAGCCGAAGATCGTGCAGCTGGTTCGGGACTACCTCGAGAACGCCGGCTTTGCGGTGATCACGGCATCGGACGGGGCGGCGGCGATCCGCAGCGCCCGGACCGGGCATCCGGATCTGATCGTCCTCGACCTGGGACTACCCGGCGTCGACGGCCTCGACGTCGCCCGTTCACTTCGCCGCGAGGCGGCGGTACCGATCATCATGCTGACCGCGCGAACCGACGAGTCCGACAAGCTAGTTGGCCTGGAGCTCGGCGCCGACGACTACGTGACCAAGCCGTTCAGTCCCAAGGAGCTGGTGGCGCGGGTGCGCGCCGTGCTGCGCCGCGCGCAGGGCATGGAGCGACAAAGCGATATCGTTCGGGTTGGCACCGACGTCGAGCTCGACGTCCCAAAAATGGAAGCCAGCATCGGCGGCCGGCGCATCGATCTCACTCGCACCGAGTTCGAACTGCTCGCGACCATGGCGCGCCAGCCGGGCCGCATCTTCACCCGCGCGCAGCTGTTGAGCGCCATCCGCGGCGTCGCGTTCGAATCGTATGAACGAGCGATCGATGCACACGTCAAGAACATTCGGCGAAAGATCGAACCAGATCCCCGCGCGCCTCGATACCTGTTGACCGCCTACGGCGTCGGATACCGCTTTGCGGACGCGCCGCGATGAGCACGGGTCACGGCAGAGGCTCGTGGTCTGGTGGCCCCCCGCCGTGGATGCGCCCGGGTAGCCCTCGCCCGCCCTGGTGGCCAGAGGGAGAGCCGTGGCCACCGACGCGTCCGCCATGGATGCGCTATCGGGGCCGATTCGCACGCCGCCTTCTCCTGTTCTTCGCCGGGTTCATCGCCCTGGTTGTCTTTCTCAGCATCGCGAGCTATCTCTTCGGTCACGCGACTGGCGCACCGGAAGGAGGCCCGCCCCACGGCGCCTTCTGGGGTTGGGGGATCTTCCTCCTGCTGGCCGTCTTCCTGGTCCTGCTGGCCGGCCGCCGCGTGCGCCGCATGGCCGCGCCCGTCGAGGGTCTGGTCGAGGCGGCCGGCCGCATCAGCACCGGTGACTATGGCGTCCGGGTCCGCGAGGACGGTGCGCCCGAACTCCGATCGGTGGCACAGGCGTTCAACGCCATGACAGCGCAGCTGGAGGCGAGCGAGAAACAACGGCGCTCCTTCCTCGCCGATGTGACCCACGAGCTCCGTACCCCGCTCTCCATCATTCGCGGTCAGGCAGAGGGAATCGCCGACGGCCTCTACCCCGCCGATGCCGCTCACCTCGCACCCATCGTCGAGGCGACCGAGACGCTGACACGCCTCGTCGACGATCTACGGACGCTGGCGTTGGCCGAGACCGGCCATCTCCAGCTGCAACGTGAGTTCGTCGATTTGGCGACCCTGATCAACGACACGGTCGCGTCGTTCGAGCCTCAGGCGCAGGCGAAAGGCGTCGCGCTTGCCGCCGACATTCCGGGTGAGCTGCCGGCAGTGTCGGCTGATGCCGTCCGGATTCGCGGCGTAATTGCCAACCTGCTGGCCAATGCCATCGCCCACACGCCGACTGGTGGTTCGATTCGGGTCAGCGCGGCGCGGGCCGACGGTGGCATCGCCGTCTCGGTAGGCGATACCGGCGAAGGCATCCCAGCTGACCTCTTACCACGCATCTTCGACCGATTCGTGAAAACGCCCGGATCGAGCGGGTCAGGCCTGGGACTGGCGATCGCGCGCGATCTCGTGACCGCTCACGGCGGAACAATCACGGCGGAGAGCACCGTCGGCTCGGGGACCAGCGTCCGCTTCACGCTTCCCCTATAGTCGCCCCATGAATCGCCCTGTCGCCGGGATGATTGCCGTGGCGCTGGTCCTCGCTGGCTGTGGATATCGGCCCAGCGCTGTGGCTCCCACGCTGCATCCTGCAAGTAGCCTGGCGGTGACCCATCCCTTCCCGGCCCAGGACCTCCTCGCCGCGCGTCTGACCAACGTCGCGACCCGGGTGACGCCATTCCATGTCGACTCCAGCAGTAGCGGCATGACCATCACGCTGATCGGCGCTTACGCGGATCCCGCTCGGACGGTGCTGTTCTTCCGGGGCACTGGCAACTATCAGGTCGAGATGGGAACGATCAGCGACGACCTTGGATTGATCAATGGCGGCAGTGGTGGACAGCGCATCAAGCCGTCAATCGGCGACTCGTGGTTCTCCATCGACGGCGGCGGACCGCATCCCGGGCTCGACGGCGTGGCAAACCTCGTCATCAACGTGTCCTACCTGCGGCAGT
>VBIS01000176.1:0-4514 GCA_005880605.1 Chloroflexota bacterium | reverse complement strand
CGGCCTCGGCCGCTGGCGAGGCAATATCGAACGGCTCGAAGTCACGCCGAGCGTCATCCACCTTCGTGCCGTCATCAATGGTGTCTCGCCAGGGAGCATCGTTGGGCCTGGCATTCCGGAGATCGTCGCACTGATCGATTCCGCCGGCACCACGATCGGTTTCAGTTCAGGCGACGCCGGAATTATCGTCCCGAAGCAACAGGTGAACCCGGTCAATTACCAGAACTCGCGCATTGACTACGAGTGGCCGCGACCCGCTACGGGCGGGACCTTCCTGCTCCGATTCCACGGCGGCGGGGGCTCTTACTCGATCCCGCTCACGATCGAACCAATACGATCGCTAGCGCCTGGATGAGTGGCTGATCGCGATGCGAAGCGGAGCATGCCGGGCGATGATGTCAAAGTCGCGGTCGGCGTGAACTAACTCCGCGCCGGCACGAATAGCGACGACGGCAATAAGGCAGTCCGTGAGGGATCGCACGGTCTTGCCGGCGCGGCGGCATTGCCGGTAGAGGGCTGCCGCATCTTCATAGTCAGATAGTCCAGAAAGCGGTAGGAGCTCACAGCCGAACAGGAGACGGCGTAGGCGCTCCAGGTGAGCATCGTCACGCGCGCCCGCCAATACTTCCATCACGACGACTTCGGTGCTCGCTAGTCGTTCATCAGACTCGAGCAATTGCCGGACTCTGCGGTGCACCCGGCTTCCGGTGGCACGCAAGTATTCAACCCAAGCGGAGGTATCGACCAGGATCAACGTGAGCTGACGCGCGACCGGCGCATGTCGGCGAGGTCCCCTTCCCAACCGGACCCCTCGAGGGCGATTGCCTGTTCGCGGGACAGCGGGGCACCGGCCAGCCGTCGGAGCGCCAATTCAACCGCCTCACGCTTGCTAGCCAGGCGGTATCTGCGGATTATTTCCGCCACGAGCCGGTCGTCGATGTCGATATTGGTGCGACTCACAGAGGCATTATACACCTCCATACACCCAAATACACCTAACTACACAGAAGCTAATCGAATCTGGTCAACCCTCCCCGACCCTCCCCCGCAATTGGGGGGAGGGTCAGGGCAGGGCGAGTGTCCCGGATCTAGCAGACCTGGGCGACGACGTAGTTCGAACCGTAGCCCGAGTTGGGACCGCGGTCCGCGGCGGCCAGATAATAGACACCGCCACCCATCACGGTGAACGATCCGTGGGTGTCGGCAGAGGTGTTGCTGAGCGTGGCGCCATCCGCTGGATTGCCCACGTCGGCCCTGGGTACCGTCCACACGATCGTGCCATTCGGGCCCTGGTTGAACGAGCCCGAAATCACGCTCGTCGTGTGGAACGAGCCGTCGTAGGTGCCATCGCTGTAGGTGATGACCGGGCCGTTCGACGTGGCCTGCGCGTAGTAGGTGATGCCGTTGAAGCTCCAGTAGACCGTCCAGAAGGCGGACACCAGGTTGGCAGGCGGCGGCGGTGGCGCCAGGTTCTTGATCGTGAGGGTGACCTGGATCGTCGTGCTGCCTGGAGTCCCGAAGAAGGCGTTTACGACATCGAGGTTGTCGATGTTCTCGCCGAGTCCGCCCGGATAGTTGTTAGGGGCATCGCCGACGAAGTCGACCACTTGCGGTCCTGGGCAGGTCGTTCCCTGCGGCAGCGGCGCCGGTGGTGGTGGAACGACACAGTCATTGACGAGGGCGGCGCCGGTGGTCGCACTGGTGCCGGTGCACTGTCGTGTGAAGTAGACAACAGCGGTGCCCGGTGCCGAATGGTCGTCCGCATAGGCGATGTCGGCGGCGCCGTTGGTGCGATCGATCGAGACCTGGAAGAAGTCGAGCAGCGTCCGATCGCGCGCGGGCGTGCTCAGGTTGCAGCCCAGCCCGTCGATGCAGATTGGACCGTTGTGGATGACGTGATCGCTGGCCTTGGATACGTTGAAGCTCCTACCGCCGTTGGTCGTCTGGGCAAAGTAGGCGTTCCAGACGTTGTTGACATCATCCTGCGGCCTTGGCTGCGCACCCGCGCCTCCCGACGCGCCGTAGAACACGACGTCGGCGATGCCGGCGGCGCCGGCTTCGGCCCACGGCATGATCGCAGTATTCACGCCGCTAGGGTTGGCAATCTGCGAGGGGGCCTTGGCTGGCTTCCAACTGGTCCCGGTCGCATCCGCCTTGTAGTCGATGTGATTGCCATCCGACCAGAAGGCGTAGACCCGGCCGGCGGCGTCGACGGCCGTCACCGGAAAGATCCGGTTGTAGCGCGCACCGAGTGGCCCGTGGTAGATCTCATAGTTGCGCCAGGAGATCACCGGCGGCGCCGTATCGCTGGTCACCGTACCGATCGCCTCGTAAACGCGGTTGTAGTTGGAGGTTCCGGCGATGGCCTGGTTGGTGTTGTCCGCGGCGCTGTCGGGCGTTTGGAAGATGGAGTAGAGGGTGAGCCCGGCGGCCGTACGGCGCGCGACGATGTTGCCGAGCTCGTTGCCGGCACCGGCCACGTTCACGCCGGCGCCCTGCCACTGCCCTACCGGCACGTCGTTGTTATTGATGATCGGCGCGTTCTGTATGTAGCTGAATCCGCCGTCGATGGACACGCCCATCTCGATGTCCTCCGGACCCGAGACGTCGTGATAGGTCATGAAGATGTTGGCGAGGCCGAGGCTATTGAGTCTGGGATCTGCCGCCATCCACATCCGGTCGTCGCCGCCGACCTGCTGCGAGTAGACGTTGGGCGGCCCAAAGCTGTTTCCGCCGTCGTCGGATTTACCGGTCGTGATGTTGGCGAGCGACAGGCTGGAGTAGGCGAGAACGTCGTCAGTTGCCGGCGGCGAGATCGTCGGCGAGGTCTCCTGCGGCCCGATGGCCCAGTCGCAATCGCCGCCACCCGCGGTATGGTCCGGCTGGCCCAGATAGGCGGCAGCCGATCCGTCATGGGTCACCCGCCAGGCCTTGCAGCCGGCGGGCACGCCGGTCGGGCCGATGACGAAGGGCCGCCCGAAGCGGTCCGTCCGGATGCTGGGCTCGGCGACGTTGCTGCTGCCCTGGAGCAGGAGGTTGGCATTGAATGTCGATCCCGTCGACGCCTTGGCCGCCAGCGCCAGGCCGGACATCGCGAATGGCGCGGCGCCGAGCACGATCGCCAGCACGATGATGCTGACTCGTCGATTGAGCTTGAATCGCATCGCTCCCTCCTATTTGGCGCTGAAGTTGTAGCAGCAGACGCCGTCGATCTCGAGCGGGACGTCATCTGCTTCGGCCTGCGCGTTGGTGAGCGCCCCTTGCTGATGCGCCGACCCGAAGGCATAGCCCCCTACTTCCTCGAGGAGTGCTCCCCCCGTCGGGCTGCCGACGTCCGCCACCCTGACGGTGATCGTCAGGGTGCAGGGATTGGTCGCCGACGGTGAAGCCGGGCAGCTGATACTGCCGGTCTCCGCCGAGCCGCCAAGCCCGGGTTCAGGGTAGGTGACAACGTGCGGGAAGCAGGCCGAGACCGAGCAGAGATCAACGCTCTGCGCCTTCCCCGCGAAGAAGGTGGGCTGGTTGAGCGCCGTGTTCTCCATGGCAGCGTAGTAGATGGTGTTGCCCATCTGCCAGCGGGTCACGTATTGGAGATAGGCGGCGCCCGGCACCCGGGCGGCGGTCAGCGCCGGGTTGGTCAGATCGGCGACCTTCGCCGTCACCGTGAGCGTCTTGCTCGACAAACTCAACTGGCTGGAGAGGATGTCCATGCCCGGCACGTTGGCGCCACCGATCACGGGATAGCGCGCGTCGCCGCTCGGATCGCTGAGCCCGCTGGACGGCGAATTCGACGGACCCGAGATGTTGGAGCCGAAGAGCCCCGGCCCAGCCGATTGCTGCGCGATCGTGATCACGCCGGCGCCGGCGTGGTCGACGAGTTGCGTGTTCGCCGGCGTGAAGCCGGGCTGCGCTAAGCCGTTCGAGGTGTCGTCGTAGACGATCTGCGCCGCGCCGCTGGCGTCGATCGTGACCGCGAAGAAGTCGGCCAGGTTGCGGTTGCCCTGGGTGGTGATGCACCCGGTGCCGAGCAGGCAGACGTCGTTGTAGTGGCTGGGATGCGGGCTGGCCTTGACCAGCCGGACCGATGGCGGCTGTCCGGTCACCGCACCGGTGGATGTCGTCGGATAGACGACCTGCGCCATAAAGACGTTCCAGCTCTGGCCAAACTGGCCGCTCGGATCGGCGTTGAGGTTCTGCCCGTACCAGACCGCATCGGCCCGACCCGGTCCACCGGCCTTGATCCAGGGGAAGACGTTGACCGCGTCGCCGGTCGAGGTCGAGGCATCGCTCACGCGCGTTGCGGGGCTCCAGGTGGACCATCCGCTGGCCGCGCTGGCGCTGCTGACGTAGGTTTGCCGGGCGCTGGGCGTCACGCCCGAGCCACTGCCCCCGACCGTCCAGGCCGCGAACAGGTTGCGGCCAGAATCGATCGAGAGAACGCTGAAGAGGGTGTCGGGCGAGTAGGCCAGGTGATCGGCGATATGGATCAGCTTGCTTGGATCACCGTAGGGACT
>VBIS01000175.1 GCA_005880605.1 Chloroflexota bacterium | reverse complement strand
GTGCGCCTGGTGGAAGGCTCGGGAAATCTCCTGGATCTGCCGGTCGGACTCCGCTGACCCAAAGTAGATGGTGGCACCGAGCGCGACCGCCCCCAACTCCCACGCTTCCTTCACCGTTCCGAACTCGATCTGGTCGTACTTGTTGGGATAGGTCAGGAGTTCGTTGTGATTGATCTTGCAGATAAAGGGAATTTTGTGCGCGTACTTGCGGGCGACCGAGCCGAGGACGCCGAAGGTCGAGGCCACCGCGTTGCACCCGCCCTCGATCGCCAGCTCCACGATTTTCTCGCCGTCGAAGTAGGCGGGGTTGGCCGCGAATGACGCACCGGCGGAGTGCTCGATCCCCTGGTCGACCGGCAGGATCGAGAGGTAGCCCGTGCCCGCCAGCCGGCCATGGTCATAGAGCGATTCGAGGCTGCGCAGCACCCGTGTCGGGCGATCGCTGGTCGCAAAGATGCGGGTGATGAAGTCGGGGCCCGGTAGATGCAGCTGCGATTTGGGGATGGTTTTGCACTCGTGCTGCAGCAGGCTGGCGGCGTCGTTGCCGAGGATCGATTGCAGCTTGCCGAGGGATGTCGCGGTTGCCGTAGCCATCTGTCCTCCTTCGCGGTAACTGTTCTCAGTTTAGGCGCTTCGCGCCGCCCCTAAACTTGGATCCATGGTGCCAGGGTGGTGAGCGGGCGCACGCTCCGCCTGCTGGCCATCGGCGCCCTCACCGGGCTCGCCGGCGGGCTGCTGGGCGTGGGCGGCGGCTTCGTCATGGTGCCCGCGATGGTCTACCTGCTGAAGACGCCTCAGCGTGAAGCCAATGGCACCTCGCTGGCCGTCATCGTGCCGATCGCGATCGTTGGCGCCACCATCCTCGGAGGGGGACACCAGGTCGACGTCGAAGTCGGTATCGCGCTCGCCACCGGGGCCGTGGGCGGGGCGGTGCTCGGCGCCCGCCTGACCCAACGTCTTTCAGACCTCGGCCTGCGCCGCGCCTTCGGGGTCGTAGCCGTCGCCGCCGGGATCCTGATGATTGCCGACTCGGCGCTGCGCGCGGTTGGCGGGGTTCACGTTGCCGCTGGGCTGCATCCAACCGGAATTTCGCTCTGGGTCATGGGCCTCGCGGTAGGGGCCGTTGCCGGTGTCTTGAGTGGCCTGCTCGGTATCGGAGGCGGCGCGGTCATGGTTCCGGCGATGACGTTGCTGATGGGACTGACCCAGCACATGGCGCAGGGAACGTCGCTGCTGGTCATCATCCCGACCGCCGTCTCCGGCTCGATCACGCACTTTCGGATGGGCAACATCCGGCTGCCGACGGCGGCCTGGCTCTCTGCGGGTGGCGTCGTCGGTGCGGTAGCGGGCGCCTTTCTCGCCCTCGCCAGCCCCGACGCGATCCTGCGCCTGCTGTTCGGCGGTTACCTGGCGTTCACCGGACTTCGCATGCTCCAGGCCCCGGAAACGAGAATCACGCAGCCTACAATGGCGAATCGATGAGTCTCGTCGACTGGGCGGTAATCATCCTGGGCGGCTGGACGGTGCTGATCGTGGGCGCCGGACTGCTCATGGCGTTACGCCCGGGCGCCGGTGCACTGGAGTACGACACGCCGATGCTCGAGCCGCTGGTCCTCCGTCAGACCGCCGGCGTGATGCCCCGGCGCGCCTGGGGATTTCGCCCGCCGGTCCACCATTCGCGGTATGACCCGGCTCCCTGGCAGGTGCAGCTACCGAAGTCCGGTGAGGACAGCCTGGACAACGTCGACCGGGCCACCGACATCAAGCGCGACCTGGGCAGCGAGCACCCTCCGTGGGAGCGCCTCGACCGCCAGGGTTTGTAGCGCCTACTCGCCCAGCTCGCGGCTGACACGGTCGAGCACGTCGAGCATCCGCCGCGAGGTCGCGTGCAGGCTCTCCTGAAGCAAGGTCAGCGCGTGGTGAGCATCGGCGAGGACATCTGCTTTGCCGGTCAGGTCATCCGGCGTTTCGGCAAAGCGAGGCAATACCTCTTCGAACAGCATCTGGAACCGCTGCTCGGCCAGCGCCAGGCACGTTGCCAGCGTGAGGATCTGGTCTTCGAGCTGCGGATCGAGGCTGCGAAGGGCGCGCCAGGCTGGCTCGGGCACTGCACTATTGCCGGGTGACGACGCGCCTCCCATCTCGAGCCTCATGCTAATGCGCGAATGATCGCGACCGCCGCCGACGGGACGCGCCTCCACTACATCGTGGAGGGAACCGGGCCGCCGCTGGTCCTGGTCGGCGGAAAGACCTCGGACATCGATGGCGCCTGGTGGCGGTATATCCCGGTCCTCGCCGAACGCCTCAAGGTGGTCGCCCTCGACAACCGCGGGACCGGCGCCTCCGACAAACCGGACACGCCGTACAGCACGGGACTCATGGCGGACGACGCGCTCGCCGTGCTGCGCGATGCCGGCGAAACGTCCGCGCATTGGTTTGGTCTCTCGATGGGCGGCATGGTCTTGCAGCAGCTTGCCCTCAATCATCCCGAGGCGGTGCGCAGCTTGATCCTGGGCGCGACCCATTGCGGCGGCGAGCACCCATACACGGGCGGCGACGCGTCGCGTGTCGAGGGTCCGCTGCGCCGCTATGCCAGTCTCTATGCCGCCAGCTTCATCGCCGAGCATCCCGACTGGGTCGAAGAAGACGCACGCCACTTCGGGAAGATGCCGCTTCATGCCATCGTCCGCCAGGACCAGGCCGTCAAACAGCACAACCTGTGTGATCGGCTCGGCGAAATCCGACAGCCGGTACTCATCCTCCACGGCCGCCAGGACCGGATGGTACCCGTGGCCCGCGGCGAACAACTTCAACGCGGTCTGCCGGATGCGCGGCTGCAGATCCTCGAGGGCGCCGGCCACCAGGTCCATTCGGAGCAATTCGCCGAGGTGGTCCGGCTGATCCTGGATTTCGTCGACGCGGTCGAGCGCCGCCGAACCTAGGCGGCTCGCCAGGTCACGAGCTCGCGGCTCACTTGCTTGTGCAGCCGGCCCTCGACCGCGAGGGACTGACAGTGCGCCAGGGTTTCCTGCAGCGCCAGCCGCTGCTGGAAGACGTTCCGCTGCATGATGCCCTGGAACAGCCCGGCCGCCAGCTGCCAGCCGGACTTCGCCCCATCGGCGGCAAGGCGAACCAGCGCCGCCTTACGCGCCGCATGGTGCTCGATGATTTCCGCGATCCGGCCACGATGATCGAAAAAGGGATCGCCGTGGGCGGGCAGCACGGTTTCGACCTCGAGCCGGCGAACATGCTCCAGCGAGGCGATGTAATCATCGAGGGGATCGGCGCCGGATTGCGGGTGAAGCCCGATATTCGGGCTGATCTTCGGCAGCAAATGATCGCCGGAAAAGAGCACGCCGCGCGCCGGCCAGTAGAAGCAACAGTGACCCGGTGAATGGCCCGGCGTCCAGATGACTTCGATCTCGCTGTCATCGACCGGCAAGCGCTCGGCACCTTCGAGCAGCGTGTCCGGCTCCACCACGGAGACGAATTCTCGGGCCGCCATCGAAGCACTCTTGACGAACTCGGCCTCGGCCTCCGGCACGCCGTTCCAGCTGAGCCACTTCG
The DNA here is from genome assembly GCA_005880605.1 of Chloroflexota bacterium. Classification (GTDB taxonomy): domain Bacteria; phylum Chloroflexota; class Dormibacteria; order CF-121; family CF-121; genus CF-13. The sequence continues at coordinate 1,184 of VBIS01000175.1, read as the reverse complement.
CCACGTCATGGACCAGGTCTTCGGCGCGCGCGTAGCGCGGCTCCATCAGCGCGACCTCCAGCCGATGAATGACGAGCTCAGCCGCCGCCCGTTCGCGCAGCTCACCCGCGAGACCGAAGTGATCCGGGTGAATGTGCGTGATCAGGATGCGATTGATCCGCTCGACGCGCACCTTCATTTCGGCCAGCTTCTGGTTCAAGACCTGCCGTGATTCTTCTGTCTGCAGCCCGGTGTCGATCAGCGTGTAGGCATCACCGTCGCGCAACAGAAAGACGTTGACGTGCTTCAACTCGAACGGCATCGGCAGCTCCAACCTGAAGATGCCTGGTGCGACTTCCATCGTCTGCACACATTACCTGCTGAGCAGGGTGAGCTCAGGGAAGTTACGCGGCGGTTTGGACTGGCTCGTCGGGGCGGTTGGGCACGAGCTTCTGGCCCTGGTCCTTGGTCGGCAGCGGCAGGTGCACCGTGTCGGTCGCGATCAGGTCCAGGAAGGCGTCGACCACGCGGGGGTCGAAGTGGCTGCCGCGGCCGGTTTTTATCTCCTCGAGCGCTTTGCCGAGACCAAGGGACGGACGGTAGATCCGGTCCGCCACCATTGCCTCGAAGGCATCGGCCACCGAAATGATGCGCGACCCGAGCGGGATCTCTTCGCCCTTGAGGCCCTTTGGATATCCGGTGCCGTCGAATTTTTCGTGGTGATGGCGGATCAGCGGGGCCACGTGATGCAGCCCCTCGACGGGTCCGATGATGTCGGCGCCAATCTGGGGATGGCGACGCATCCAGGCCATCTCGTCTTCCGTGAGCGCCATCGATTGGCGGAGAATCCGGTCTGGGATCCCGATCTTGCCGACGTCATGGAGAATGGCGCCCAGCCGCACCGCGGCCGCCTCGTCACGCGAGAGGCCCATCCGCTCGGCGCAGGCGCCCGCCAGTTTGGCCAACCGTTCGGAGTGCCCGCGCGTGTAGCTGTCCTTGGCTTCGATGGCATTCGCGAGCGCCATGTTCACCTCGGTCATGAGCTTGGCCTCCACGTCTCGCCGCGTCACCAGGTCCTGATGCGCCGAGACCGCTTTCGCCATCACCGAGCCGACAACGGCGACGACGACGAACAGAAACAGGCGCTGCAGGATGATGATGCGCCCGTCTGAAAGGGTGATGAGGTAGGTCCCGTTCTGAAGCGG
>VBIS01000085.1:6072-23251 GCA_005880605.1 Chloroflexota bacterium | reverse complement strand
CCCACGTCGCCTTCAAGGTCTACTCGAAGCACGACCTCGAGGCGATGTTCAGCGTCGGACTGCAGGAAGCCCGCTAGCCAGGCGGGCTCGTGCCGGCTTGACGAACGAACATTTGTTCGATAAAATCTGACCAGCCTCAGCGATCTGCTCCTGCGTCCCCGGGGAGGCCTGATGTCACGGCGGTTCTCGGCAACTCTCCTTTGGGGCGTATCAGATGTCAGATCATCTCCAACAAGCCATTACGGTGCTCCAGACCCGCTTCGGGAGCGCTGCGCCGCGCCCGGCGGCTCCACCCTGTCCGGTCAGGCCTTCGGGGATCCCGGAGCTCGATGCACTGACGGGCATCGGCGGATGGCCGGTCGGCCGGTTGAGCTTGCTGGCGGGTCCCCGGGGTTCGGGCAAGCGAACCCTGGCGCAACGGAGTATTGCCGTGGCCAGTCGGGAGGGACCGGTCGCCTATATCGACTTTCCGAGCCGGCTCGATCCCGAGTTTCTCAACCGTTTCAACGCCCGACTGGATCACCTGCTGGTGGTACGACCGAAATCGCTGCGAGAAGGGATGGCGAGCGTTCGCGTGCTGGCGCGCGCCGGGGTCGACATGATCTGCATCGACCTGTCGCGTACCGGATCCGCAGGACTCGATGCCGAGCTGCCGCATCTGCTGCACCGTGCCGCCGAAGCCGAGTGCACGCTGCTGCTGGTGTACGACGCCGATGCCGATGACGCGATCCGCTACTACGCCAGCCTGATCCTGAGCTTCCGGCGCAGTGCCTGGGTCTTCCGCCGCAATGGTGACCTCGAAGGCCTGCAGGTCGATGCCACCGTCGTCAAGAACCGGCTGGCGCCCCCGGGTCTGAAGAAGCAGTGGATCGTTCCCTATCCCATCCCATGATCTGCTGCATTCGCACCCCGCATCCGTCGCTGGTCGCCGCCTGGCTCGAGACGCCGGCGTTGCGCGGCCGCCCGCTGATTCTCGGTGGACTCGCGCATGAGCGCGGTTCGGTGACAACGGCATCGATCCAAGCGCGGACGCAGGGCGTGGTCGAGGGGATGAGTCTCAACCAGGCGCAGCAGTTTGCCCCCGACGCCACCTTTCAACCGGTCGACGAGGAGGCCACAGCCAGGGTCCGCCAGTCCCTGCTTCTGACCCTGCATCACTTCACCCCGGACGTGGCTGCCGGCGAGGTTCCTGGCTGTGCCTTCCTCCGTCTCGACCGGCTGGTCCTGCGCTGGCCGGACCGTGCGCAATTGCTGGTGGCTATCAGCCATGCCCTCGACGTCGCGATCCACGTCAGACCGGCGATCGGCGTTGCCTCGTCGATGTTCGTCAGCAAGATCGCCGCCGAGCGCGCGACGGCCGGCGCACCGGTGGCCGTCGAACCGGAACAGACACGCGCTTACCTGGCACGATTGCCGATCGATGTCCTGCCGCTCGATGACGATTTGCGTGAATACCTCGAGCTGCTCGGGCTCAAGACGATCGGTCGGCTGCAGGCCATCTCGCGTCCTGCCTTTCGCCGCCAGTTCGGTCTGAAAGCGCTCGACATCTATGACCTGGCGCTGGGGACGGACCGGCGCCGGTTGCGAGCGTGGCGGCCGGCGGTCCGGATCGAAGCCAGCGAGCCGCTCGAGCCACCCGTCGACAACACGGAGGCGCTGCAATTCATCGCTCGCGCGCTGGCCGAGCAGGTGAGCGCCTCGCTGCTGTCACAAGGGCTGGGGACGCGCGCCATCCGCATCACCCTCAACCAGGAGTCGGCGCCCGCGCTCGTCGTCGAGGCGCGTTTTGCCTACCCGGTGACGACCGCCGGCGAGCTCTTCGACGGCATTCGTCCACGCCTGCTGCGCGCGTCGATCACGGCGCCGCTGGAGCGGATCACGCTGCGCGCCGGCCGGCTCGAACCCGCCTATGTCCGCCAGCCGGGGCTGCTGGTTCGCCGCGATGGTTTCAAGGAATCAATCGCCGATGCGGTCGCGCGCTTGCAGGAGGAATACGGGCCGTCGCTGGTGCAGCGTGCCGAGGTTCGCCGCGACGCCGCGCCGCTGCCCGATCACCGGATTCTCTGGAAACCCGCATGACCGAGCTGCTGACGCCGGCCCGGCCGGTCCGGGTGCGCATCGGTGCGGATGGCGTCCCGACCCACCTCGAGTCGGCGGCCGGATGGCAGCCGGTGACGCGTGTGCTCAATCGCTGGCGCATCGATTGCGACTGGTGGCGCAACCCGGTCTCGCGCGAGTACTGGCGGCTGCTGATCGACGACGACCTGGCGCTGGAGTGCTACTGCAACCGCACCAGCGCGGAATGGTACGTGGAGCGGGTCTATGACTAGCGCCTACGTCGAGCTACACTGTCACTCCAACTACTCCTTCCTCGAGGGCGCCTCACATCCCGACGAGCTGGTGGCGCGGGCCCGCGACCTGGAGATGCCGGCGCTCGCCATCACCGACCGCAACGGCTTCTACGGGGCGGTCAAGTTCTTCGGAGCGGCGCAGCGCGCCGGCATCCAGGCGATCGTCGGCACCGAGCTGACCATCGACGACGACAGCAAGCCGCCCAAGGACCGGGTGGATTACGACCGCTGGGGAGACCGGCTGCTCCTGCTCGCCGAAGACAAGGTCGGATATATGAACCTCTGCCGCCTGATCAGCATGGCGCAGATGCCCAACGCCAAAGGCATGGCACGGTTGGGTGCAGACAAATTGGCGGGGTTGAGCAACCATCTGATCGCGCTGGTCGCCGATCCGAAAGATCGGCTGCCCTTCTACCAGGAAGTCTTCGGCCGCGACCGGGTCTTCATCGAATTGCACGATCACCTGGCTCCTGACGACCGCTCGCGCAACCAGGCGCTGCTCGACCTGGCCCAGCGGCACGACGCACCACTGGTCATCACCAACGAGGTCTTTTATGCGACACCCGACCGGCACAAGCTCCACGACGTCCTGACCGCGATCCGCCATCGCACCACGCTCGATGAGGCGCAGCGCTACCTGCATCCGAACGCCGAGCACTATCTCAAGTCAGGCACCGACCTTCGCCAGGTCTTCAGCCGGTACCCGCGGCAGGTGGTCGATGAAGGCATCGCACACGCGGCGGAGATCGGGCTGCGCTGTCGCTTCAGCTTCGACCTGGTGAGCGCGCGCTTCCCCGGCTTCCCGGTTCCGGGCGGGGAGACTCCGTACTCCTTCCTCTACAAGCTCTGCCATGACGCGGTGCGGGAGAAATATCGCCCGGTCACGTCCGAGGTGGCGGCCCGGTTGCAGAAGGAGCTCGACGTCATCAACAAGACCGGTTTTTCCGAGTTCTTCCTCATCAACTGGGACCTGATGCGCTTCGCGAAATTACGCGGCATCCCGGGCCAGGGCCGCGGCTCGGCGGCGGACAGCATCGTGGCTTACCTGCTCGGCATCACCCGGGTCGATCCGATCGAGCACAACCTGCTGTTCGAGCGCTTCCTGCATGAAGAAATGACGACCACGCCCGACATCGACATCGACTTCTCGACCGCGCACCGCGAGCAAGTGATCCAGTACATCTACGACAAATACGGACCGGAGCGCACCGGGATGGTCTGCAACGTCGTCACCTACCGCCAGCGCTCGGCGATCCGTGAGGTGGGGAAGGTGCTTGGCTTCAAGGAGGAGACGATCGATCACCTCGCGAAGTCGGCCTCAGCCTGGCATCCCGAAAGCCCCGAGACGATTGCGCAGGCGGCCGGCTATCCCACGGCCAATGTCGCAAAGCCCTGGCAGCAGTTGTTCGATCTCGCCACCCAGATCCTCGATTTCCCTCGCCACCTCTCGATCCATGTCGGCGGGATGCTGGTGACCGGCGAGCCGCTGATCGACATCGTGCCGGTCGAGCGTGCCACCATGCCGGGCCGGATGGTGGTCCAGTTCAACAAGGACGACGTCGAGGAACTGGGCCTGATCAAGATGGACATGCTCGGCTTGCGCATGCTCTCGGTGGTGGCCGAGGCGCTCGACCTGATCGAGGCCGACACCGGCGAGCGCCCCGACCTGGACGCGCTCGACCTCAAGGACCAGGAGGTCTATGACCTGTGCACCGAAGCCGACACCATCGGCGTCTTCCAGATCGAGAGCCGGGCGCAGATGCAGACGCTGCCGCGCTCGCGGCCAGAGACGTTCAACGACCTGGTGGTCGAGGTCGCCATCATCCGCCCCGGACCGATCCAGGGCGACGCGGTGCATCCCTACTTGCGGCGCAAGCAAGGCAAGGAGCCGGTGATGTATATCCACCCGCGCCTGAAACCAATCCTCGAGGAAACGCTGGGCGTCGTCCTTTACCAGGAGCAGATCCTCAAGATCTCGATGGACTGCGCCGGATTCAGCAGCGCCGAGGCCGACCGCTTCCGCCGGGCGATGGGCAGCCACCGCTCGCACGACTTGATGGCCGCGATCCGGGAGCGCTTCCTCAGCGGCTGCGCGGAGAACGAGATCCCGCAGGCGGCCGCCGAAGAGATCTTCACCAAGCTGTCGGCGTTCGCCGAGTTCGGCTTCACCAAGTCGCACGCGGCCGCCTTCGCCCGCACCTGCTATGAGACCGCCTGGCTCAAGCTGCATCACGCGCCCGCGCTCTACGCCGGGTTGCTCAACAACCAGCCGATGGGCTTCTACCACCCGCACGTGCTAGTGGAAGATGCCAAGCATCACGGCGTCAAGATCCTGCCGGTCGAGATCAACAAGAGCTACGTGCGCTGCACCGTCGAGAGTGGGGCATTGCGGCTGGGCTTTAACTACGTGCATGGCGTGGGGGACAAGGCGCTCGAGGTCCTCGAGGAGGCCCAGCTGAAAGGACCCGTCACCTCGCTCGAGGATTTCTGCCGCCGGATCCGGCTGACGACGCAGTCCCGCAACGGGCTCACCAAAGCGCAGGTGCAAAACCTGGTGCTGGCCGGCGCCTTCGATGCGCTCGAGCCGAACCGGCGCGAGGCGGTCTGGCGCTTCAACGAGCACGCCGACGAGTGGCAACGGTCGCCCATGCTGGCCGAGCCGTCCGAGTCGGTGAGCCTGGCACCGATGACGCACCGCGAGCGGGTGGCGACCGACTACCGGCTACTCTCGCTCTCGACCACCGATCACCTGATCCATTTCTACCGGCCGCAGTTCAACCAGTTGCGTGTGATCGACTCGAAGACGATTCGCGAGAGTGTCCGCGATGGCGCCAAGGTGCGGGTCGGCGGGCTGGTTATCACGCGTCAATCACCATCGACAGGCAAGGAGTTCAAGTTCTTCACGCTGGCCGACGAGTTCGGCCATGTCGACGTCATCCTGCGGCCACCGATCTATCAGCGCTACCGACAGGTCGCCAACCTGGAGCCGATCCTGATCATGGACGGGCGCCTTCAGAAGCAGGACGGCGTGCTCAGTGTGCTCGTCGACCACGTCGAGGCCGCCCCATCACTTCCAGATGAAGACGTTTTCCCGAGCTCCCGCAACTATCGCTGAGCCGCGCTGCTTTCGGTCCTACGATGAGCGAGGGGATGCTTTGCTTGGTAGAGCCCGATCCGGCCGCCGCCGGGGAGGGTGATCTCAGTCACGCGTCCCCAGCGCGCCTCATCGAAGGGTCGCTTGAGCAGCACTCCTTTCCCTGCCAATTCCCGCGCGGTCGTTTCGATGTCCTCGCATAGCAGGTAGAGCTGGTGATGCTCAGCTTCGTCGGTCGGATGGATGCCGACCTCCGTGGGAGGCAGGGCGAAGATCAACCAGCCGGCGCCCGAATCCACGGAGTCGAGGCCGAGCACGTCTTTGAAAAAGGTGCGATCGGCTTCAGGGTCGCGGCTGAAGATCATCACATGTGCGCCGGAGATGAGCCCACTCATGGCATCAGTCTAAGGTCAGGCGCGCCCGGTTTTCACCGTGGCGTGCCAACAGGCGAGCCCGCCGGCCGCGAACAAAAACTCGATCGACCTGGATCGCGTCCCATCCTTCCGGAAGGACGACCGGACGCGTGAACCACTCGGCCGGCTCCGCCGCGCTTAGCTGCAGCCCCGTGAGCCCGTACAGGCAACTCATGAGGAAGCCACCAAGGTTGGCCATGAATGGACCGACCCGCGGCTTGTCAGGAAAGCGCTTGAGGCTGAACTCATTGGTTTCCATGAAGGGCCCCTCGACGAAGTCGGCGTAGCCCTGTTCGAACCAGCGCAGAGATCCGGCGCGATCACCGATGCGCGCGGCGTAAACGCCGAGTAGCGCGGAGAGCATCGGGTTCCCGACGAACTCGCCGGCACGCCCGAGGTAGAAGTCGATGGTCTTCCGTTCGACCGGAGGGTCAACCGCATAGTTAAAAGGAAAGAATCCGGCCAGCGCTTCTGGCGTTGCAGCGGCGATACCCTTCTCCTCCGGTGTGTATCGATCATGGTTGCGAATGAAGCCATTGGCATCATCGATCGGCACGTACAGGCAAGCGGCGATTCTGTCCCATCGGTCCGCGTCCGATCGGTCCAGGCGTCGGGCGGCCTCGGCCGCCTGGCGCAGCACCACGCTGGCGGCCATGTTGACGTAGGCGTTGTTGTCCACCGGGCTCGTCTGCTCGGCGATGCCGATCACCTCTTTGATTTCGTATCCGCGTTCGGTCTTGACCATCCGGCTCGCAACCCAATTCGCGACGCCCTCCAGCACGGGCCAGGCGGCCTCCCGCAGATAGTCGTCATCGCCGGTGGCGTGGACGTAGTGGGCGAACGCGTTCGCCACGCTGAGACTGACGTGCTGCTCGAAGACCAGCTGCGGAGCGGAGAGCCGGATCACCTCTTCGCCGTGGCGCGGCCCGCTCGCCCACGGGAATTGCAGTCCGCGGTATCCATTCATCGCCGCGTGGCGTTCGGCCGCTTGCAACCGCTGAACCCGGTACTCGAGCAGGGCATGCGCGGATTCGGGCGCGGTCAGCAGGAGGGTGGGGAAGGTGAAGGCCTCGATATCCCACATGACATGACCTTTGTAGTAGTGGTAGTTGGGCCAGTACGCCAGGCCGAACATCGAAGTGCTGAAGAGCGATGAGGAATGGGCCGATGCGTGAAGGTAGTAATAGGCGGCGTCGGCCATCGCCTGCCATCGTTCGTCGGCGCCAACGAGGGTGATGCGTCCTTTCCAGAGCTCCTGCCAGGCGCCGCGATTCTCCTCGCGCAGCCGCTGGAACCCCCGCTGGGCGGCCATTCCCACCAGCCTGGCGGCTTGACGATGCGGCTCGTGGTGCATCTGACTGGCGACGAGAGTCGCGAAATGGCGCAGGGTATACGTCTGCTCGGGCTGGGCCTCGACGCTATAAGAGGTTGAGAGCGGCGCCAGCTGGTCGTGCTCCTCGCGCTTGCGCTCGACGCCATCCCTGCTCGAGAACTGGGTGATGTAGGCGGCCCCGCAAGTCGAGAGCCCGCCGTTCGTCTCCCACAGCATCGAACCATCCACCACTGGCTTATCCGAGCCAGGGGTTGAGGTTTCGCGCGAGAGCCAGCTGCCCGCAATCCCGGTTGGATCGACCTTGGCGATGATGACCAGCCGGCCGGGCCGATCGACCGTGACCCGAACCTCTTGCAAGACTACCGACGGCAGGGTCCGGCTGCACAGCGTGGTCACTTCGACGGAGACAGTTGCGTCACCGGCGCGAAAATCGAAGTGGCTGGTGAGCTCGCCGCAGGAGAAGTCATAGCGCTGCTCGATGAACCGGGCTTGCGCGGGCACGCGGCTCAACTTGCAACCGTTGAACTCGATCTCGCCGCCGATGGGATAGGGTCCGCGAGCGAATCCCTCGCCCTGCTCGACCGGATCGATCGCCGCCAGCCCGTTCACGATGGCGAGCCCTTCGATCAACGGGATCGGGCCGACACGCAGCCCGATGAGCCCGTTGGAAAGGTAGGCCGGGATGTACTCAGGCCGCCACGCGCGAACCGGTGGTGGACTGATGGGCATGGCGGTCAGCGGTTACTTCTTTTTCTTCTTCTTGGCCTGCGCGTTGCTGATGGCCGCCGCCCGGCTTTTGGGCATGCCTTTCTTCTTCAGGCCCTCGTAGGTCTTCGGGTTCTTGATCGATGCGCTCTTCTTTTTTCCGGGCATGGCTGACCTCCATCATGCATTGCGGCTATAACATTTAAGCCAATTCATAGTATAAGGCTCGAAGCCGGCGATGGGCAAGGGCCCGGCTCGCTAGGCGATTCGGCGGCGGAGGGTCGTGGCGCCGGCCAGGATCACCAGGATGCAAAAGCCGAGCACGACGCCCATGTCGAGCTGCAGCGATGGCCACGTTAAATCTGCGCCCTTGATCATGATGTTTCTCAAGCCCTCGACGGCGTAGGTCAGCGGCAGGACGTGGGACAGGGCCTGGAGCGGCCCGGGCTCGGTGCTGACCGGAAAGATGATGCCGGCGAGCAGCATCTGAGGCACGATCACCAGGGGGATGAATTGCACCGCCTGGAACTCGGTGCGCGCGAACATGCTGAGGAAGATCCCGAGGTTGACGGCGGCAATCGCCATCAGGGCTTCGAGTAGAAAGATCAGCGCCACGTTGCCGACGTTATGGACGTGAAGCACGAGCAGGCTGAAGGCGAGCACCTCGGCGGATTGCACCAGCGCCAGCACCGTGAAGCCCAGCATGTAGCCGAGCACGATTTCTGCACGCCGCAGCGGGCTCGCCATCAGGCGCTCCAGCGTTCCCTGGCCGCGCTCGCGGAGAAACGCCACCGCAGTGATGACGAACACCAGGAAGAAGACCACCAGTCCGATGAAAGCGGCACCGAAGTAATCCAGCGTGTCGAAGCTCGGGCCGCCATACAAGAAGACGACCCGCGGCGTGAACTGGACGCCGCCGGCCTGGCCGGCCAGCGCGACGAACGATTGGCTGACGGACTGCAAGATGCTCTGCGAGAGCCCTGGCTGGCTTCCCTCGAGGTGCACCGCTGGGGCGACGATGCGCTGTTGCTGCACCTGCGCGGTGAAGTCCGACGGCAGTAAGACGAATCCGGCGATGTCACCGGACTTGAGCCTGGCTTCCGCGTCAGCCTGCGACATGCTGGACGCTGACACCGTTTTCGAACTCGCGAGCGTTGAGGCAACCAGGCTACCGAGCGGGCCGCCATCCAGGTTGACCACACCCATCTTTGGTACCTCGCCCCCACCGCGAAGCAGGTAACCGAGGAGCGCGAGGATGACGAGCGGCGCGCCGAAGAGAAGCGCGAGTGTGCGATGGTCGCGCCTGAATTGCTGGAGGATCCGTCGCGTAATGGCCTGGACCCGGCTCGCGCTCATGCCGGCGACTCCGAAAGCTTGAGGAAGGCATCTTCCAGACGGTCCACGCCCGCCTTGACCTTGATCTCGGCGACGGTTCCCTCAGCCAGCAGCTTGCCGAAGCGGATCAACCCGAGGCGGTCGCAGCGTTCGGCCTCGTCCATGACGTGGCTCGAGACCACGATCGAGGTACCGCCGGCCGCCATCTTGCGAAAGCGATCCCAGAGCTGCACGCGCAGCTGCGGATCGACGCCGACCGTGGGTTCGTCGAGCAGCAGCAGGTCCGGCTTGTGGACCAGGGCGCAGGCGAGCGAGCAGCGCGTTCGCATCCCGCCGCTCAGGGTGCTCACCACCGATCTGCGGCGATCCCATAGGTCGACCAACTCGAGCGCGTCGCGTACCCCGTCGACCCGCCCATAGATGGCGCCAAAGAAGTGCACGTTCTCCTCCGCCGACAGGTCGGGATAGAGGGCAGCTTGCTGGGTCATGTAGCCGATTCGCGCCAGCACCTCCAGTTGAGGCATGCGATGGCCGAGGACGGACACGGTGCCGGCCTCCGGAGCCACCAACCCGACCAGGCTGCGGATCAACGTCGTCTTCCCCGCCCCGTTTGGGCCGAGCAGGCCGTAGACCTCGCCGCGCCGGACGCGCAGGGTCACGCCGTCAAGCGCCGCCTGTTGGCCGAATCGCTTGACCACGCCCTCGACGTCGACCGCGTAGGGCTCAGTTGCCACGAGCGGAAGCCTCCGGGCGCATGCCGCGCAACCAGATATTGGCGAACTGGAGCGCGACCTCGTCCCCGGCGGGTAGGTCGATCGTCGCCTGGCTCATGACCGGCCCGGCCAGGATGTGAAACATCAGACCGCCCACCAGGCTCTGCACCGCCAGCATTGGATGCATGCGCCGGAGGCGGCCCGCGGCCATCTGGCCGCCCAGATACTGGGCAACGGCGCCGAAGGCGCGCAAACCCGTTTCGGCGAAGGCCTGGGTCAGCTCGGGTGTCATCGAGGTGACCTCGAGGAGCAGGGTGCGAACGATGCCCGAACGTCCCGCGACGGTGCGATACGCGGTGAGCACGATCTCCGGGATGACCTCCGCGGGCGGCCGGTCACCGGCTCGGGCAAGGACGGCCATCACCGGCTCGAACGGCGAGTAGGCCACGAGGATGGCGCGGAACAGCGCCGACTTGCCGGGAAAGAGGCGATAGAGATTCGCACGCGAGACGCCCGCCTCACCAGCGAGCTCATCCATGGAGAGATCTCTGAGTGTCTGGGTGCGGAGCATTCGGATCGAGGCATCAAGGACTCGCTGCCTGGTATCGGGCTCCGGTTGCACCTCGAGGGCGTGCAACAGCTCGGCGCGCGATGGGAAGGCACGGTAGAAGGTGGTTCGAGAGACGCCGGCCGCCGTCGCGATGTCATCGATCGAGGATTGCCGGTCCCGGGAGAGTAAGCGCGCCGCCTCGTGCATGATCCGCTCCCTTCGTTTCTCGGCCGCTGGCATGGGCTCCAAGGACGAGACTAGACTGGACGTCCAGTCTTGTCAAGTAACATTTGAGCACGCCATTCTTGCGGTAGCCTGACCGCCAGTGCCTGAACTGCCTGAGCTCGAAGTCCTGCGCGAATACCTCGGCCCGCGTCTTACGGGTCGGAAGATCGCGCAGGTCTGGACCTCGCCCAAGCTGAGCTTTTTGCTGCGCACGCCGCCGGACGAGTACGCGCGTCAGCTAACCGGCGGGACCTTCGAGCGCGTCTGGCGGCGGGGCAAGTTCCTCATCTTCGACATCAGAGGGCAGCACCTGGTCATCAACCCGATGCTCGGCGGCCGGCTCCAATGGACGACGGCGTCCGAGAAAGTTGCTGCCGCCACCGTTTTTCGAATCACCCTCGAAGGCGGGGACGAGCTGCGCTTTCTCGATACCGTGAAGATGGGGCGCGTTTACTGGGTGGTGCCCGGCGCTTTTCCGACCATCCCCGGATGGGCGGAGCTGGGTCCCGACGCGCTGACCGTCTCGCTGTCCGAGTTCTCGCAGCGCATCCGACGACACCCGGGCGAGCTCAAAAACCTTCTGCGCAACCAGGCCTTCATCGCCGGCATCGGCAACGCCTACTCGGATGAGATCCTGCACGAGGCAGGCCTGCTGCCGCTCCGAAAGCGCACGACGCTCAAGCCGGATGAAGTCGTTCGGCTCCACGCCGCGACCGGAAAAGTCCTGCGCGAGGCGATCGAGTCGATCAAGGCTCAGCCAAAGTACGAGCCGCACAAGCAGGACCGCAGCTTCATGAGGGTCCACACCAAGGGAAAGGAGAAGTGTCCACGCTGTGGTCACCGCATCTCCGAGCTGACCGCCCGAGGCGAGGCGACCGACTTCTGTCGTGGCTGCCAGCATTAGCCCCCACCACAGCCCCCACCCTGACCCTCCCCCGCAAGCGGGGGAGGGGAAATGCCGAGGCGGGGCGGGAACATGAAGGTTAAGGCCGCGAGAGTAATCATCACCGGCGCCTCGCAGGGCATTGGACGAGCGATCGCGCTCGAATTCGGACGGCGGGGCGCGCGGCTGGCGCTCGCCGCGCGAAGCCGCCCGGCGTTGGAGGAGCTGGCTGGATTGATCAACGCCGACGGAGGCTCGGCGATCGTCATTCCGACGGACGTTACGGACGCGGACGCCGTCGAACATCTCGCGCAGGAAGCGGTCAGCGAGCTCGGCGGCATCGACATCCTGGTAAACAACGCCGGTATCGGCATCACGGCTCCAATCGGCGATGCCTCGAGCGCCGACGTCGAGGCAGTGTTCAGGCTCAACGTGCTGGCCGCGGCGGCTGCCATTCGCGCCGTGGTTCCGACCATGCGGGCGCAGCACGACGGGATGATCATCAATATCTCCTCGATGGCAGGAAAGGTCGTGATTCCGCGCATCGGCTACTACTCAGCCAGCAAGTTCGCCCTGACCGCGATTGGCGACGCGCTACGGATGGAAGAAGCGCACCGCGGCATCAAGGTGATGAATGTGTTTCCGGGAACGACGCGCTCGAACTTCGGTGAGAACCGCCTCGGTGCGCGCGGCCGCCAGGCGCATCAGCGGTTCCCTCCGGTGACGGCCGAGAAAGTCGCGCAGCGTATCGCCCAAGCGGTCGAACGCAACCAGCGCTCGGTCTATGTTTCCTGGATTCCGGATCGCGCTGCGGTCGCGGCCAACTGGCTCGCCGCCTGGGCGGTCAGCGCGGTTCTGCGAGGCTGGGCTCGGCGTGCCGAGACCTGATCTCGGAAAAGCCCTCGAGGTGGGCGAGCGCGTCTACCTTCGGGAACCCACCAACCGTGACAAGGCGGAGGTCGTTGCTCGGAACGCAGCCAGCCGTGCGCTGCACCGCGGCTGGGTGACCCCGCCCACAGACGCGCACACCTTCGCCGAGTGGATGGTGCGGTGCCGGCAACCGAATGTGCAGTGTTTCCTCGTCTGCCGGCTCGAGGATGGCGCGATCGCCGGCGTCTATACCCTGAGTCAGATCGTCCGCCGGCTATTTCAGAGCGCCTACCTCGGCTACTACGCAGAGCAGCCGTATGCCGGGCAGGGCTATATGACGGAAGGCATGCAGTTGCTACTACGGCACACCTTCATCACCATGAAGCTGCACCGGGTCGAGGCGAACATCCAGCCGGAGAACGTCGCGTCGATCGCCCTCGTGAAGCGCGCCGGCTTCCGGCTCGAGGGCTTCTCGCCGCGCTATCTAAAGATTTCCGGACGCTGGCGCGACCACCAGCGGTGGGCGATGACTATTGACGACTGGCAGCGCCTTCGCCGACGGCCGCCCGCGCCTTCTCCAGGTCGCGAGCCCCGATCACCACGCGCGTCTTCGTCGCCAGGTACACGGCGTTCAGGCTGACGCCGGCATCGGCGATCTTTCGCGTCAGCTTGCCCAGCGCGCCCGGCTTGTCCTCGATCTCGAGCACGAGCGCGTCCTGCTCGCCAGTCACACGGGCCCCAGCGCTCTGCAGCGCCTGCCGTGCCTTCGTCGGGTCGGCGACCAGCACATGGCCGACGCCCTTGTCACCAACGACGAAGCCACAGATGCCCTCGATGTTGACGCCGGCTTTTCCCAGGGCTTCGGCCGCCGCAGCGACGGTGCCGGCCTTCTCGTCAAGCTCGATCGTCAGATCCTTCAAGTGGTGCGCCATCACAGACTCCTCCAGTGAACGGCCCCCCGTCTTCTGGCCGCAATTATCCCGCGCCTGCGACCGAGCCCGCTAGCTCAAGCTCCTCGGTGTGAGCGGGCGCTCGCGGACGGCCGCGCCCTCCAGCTTCACCTCGTAGGCGGATCGCCCATCAGCGGCGCTCACCACCTCGGCAAGCCTGCCGTCGATGAAGTGAAGCCCGACCTGGTCATCGATAGCGTATCCGGGCGGAAAGCCGCTGCCGACCAGCTGCCGGTAGACCGGCCGGCGCCGCTCCTCCGAGCTGTAGTGCGGGCAGGCGCTCCCGGCGAGCAGGCCGAGCCCATCGCGCATGCCCGCAAGCCCCAGGCCGAAGGAGTCGGTCACCGACGCCTCGAACCAGCAGATGGCACCCGCGCTGACTCCGGCCAGGACGATCCCCTGCTCCCAGGCATCGCGAAGAATGCGGTCGACGCCGTGGGTGCGCCAGATGGCAAGCATGTTGGCGGTGTTGCCGCCGCCGACATAGATGACGTCCTGCTCGAGCAGGAAGGCGCCAAGATCGACGACGGTTCGCCGGAAGAGTGCGAGGTCGGAGGGCTGGCACTCGCGCGGGCTGAAGGCCCGATAGAAGGTCGCGACGTAACTGTCGGTATCGCCGCCGGCCGTTGGGAGGAAACAAATGCGCGGTCGAGGCTTGCTCGCCAGGCTAAGGATGTAGTCGTCGAGCCTGGACCACGCTCCCCCGTCCGAGAACCCACCCCCACCCAGCGCGACGATGTGCTTCGCTCAGATCACCCGACTGGGATCATAAAGCCAGTTGAGGCCCAAGCCGAGGAGGGCGACGGCGAAGGCCATCACCAGGACAAGCAACACGACGCGGGCGCTCAGCCGGAAGGCAGGCGGACGCTGCTCAAAGGGGCGCGCGCGATCGAACCACAGGGTCCAAATCGCGACGGGGAGGACCGGCACGCTGCGCAGCACGATGCGGACGATCGGGTTGGGCGCGGTGAATGCCTCGATGACATAGACCCCGGCCAGCGGGAGGAGGATGGCGGCGAGGACGAACAGCCGCCGCCGGTGTGGAAAGGGCGGCGGTATGAATCGTGGATTGCGAAGCTGGTCAGTACGCTTCGAGGTAGGCCTCGAGCTCCCAGCCGGTGACCTGCTTCTCATAGCTCTGCCACTCCATCTCCTTCGCCTCGATGAAACGTTCCAGAAGGTGGACACCCAGCGCCTCCCGCATGACCTCGTCCTGGCGGAGGTCGCGCAGCGCCTCTGCGAGGGACCGGGGGAGCTGGCCGAGCTGGTGGCGGGCGAGCGCCTCCGGGTCGAAGGCATAGAGATTCTCCTCGACGGGCGGCGGCAGGGGCAGCTTCTGACGGATCCCCCAGAGACCGGCGTGCAGCATGGCGGCAAAGGCGAGGTAGGGATTGCACGAAGGATCGGGGGCGCGGAACTCGATCCGGATGGCGCCGCGGTCACCGCTGCCGGCGCGTGGCACGCGAATCAAGGCCGAGCGGTTCACCTGCGCCCACGTGATCGCCACTGGCGCTTCGAAGCCGGGCACGAAGCGCTTGTAGGAGTTGACCAGCGGCGCGACCAGCGCACATAGCCCACGTGCGTGTGCCAGCTGGCCGGCGATGAAGTGCTTGGCGACCGGCGAGAGCTGGTACTGGTCGGCACGGTCGTAGAACGCGTTGGTTTCCTTGCCGAGGTCGGTGAGCGCCTGGTGGGTATGCATCCCGGAGCCGGCGGCGCCGAAGATCGGCTTGGCTCATACTGTCCCGCCGCAACCTCGTGATGGCTGGCGTCGACCGTGATGCCCAAGTGGTCGAGGGCGCTGACGATCTCCTAGCGCTCGTCGATGGCAACGTCGACCGGGTGGTCGAAGTAGCTCGCCCGGTCATAGCGGCCAGAGCGAACGCCACCACTGGCCGCATCGGTGTTCAACAGGAAGAACTCCAGCTCCGTCGCGACCGCGTAGTCGAAGCCGAGGGCAGCCGCCTCGGCCAGGGCCCGCGCCAGCACCCCGCGCGGGTCACCGGCGAAGCGCTCCCCGTCGGGGGTGAACAGATCGCAGATCACCTGGGCGCCCAAGACGCCGTCGGCCTCGCCGATGGTCAGGGTGTCGAGGTCGGGACGGAGGAACATGTCGCTCTCGAAGACGCGGGCGAAGCCCTCGACCGACGACCCGTCGAACCACTCGCCGTTGCGTACGGCGTGGGGCAGCCGCTGCGCCGGGACGGTGATGCTCTTGACCGTCCCCAGGACGTCGACGAAGCGCAGGTCGAGGAAGCGGATCCCGCGCTCGGACAGCCGCGCCAGGGCGCGCTCGATGGTCTGCGCGCTGGGGCGGCCGGTGGCCGCGTCAGTCTTCGCCGTCGGGGACCTCCGTGGGCACGGCCGTCCGTGGCCGATCGTCCTCGCCCCAGGAGGGGCCCGGACGCGGGTGGTCACCGGGTCGCCAGGGCTTCTCTCTCTCCGGCGTGTTGTCCATCACATTGCTCCTCTTCTTATGGTCGATAAAGGCGGTTGCCAGGGCGAGTGGCAACCGCCTCGCGGTCGGACGAACAGGTTTAGCGACGCGAACTAAATGTCGTGGTAGAGGTAGAACTCCCAGGGATGGGGCCGCAGCGCCACCTGGTCGACCTCGCGGACGCGCTTGTAGTCGATCCAGGTTTCGATCAGGTCGTTAGTGAAGACGCCGCCGCGCGTGAGGTACTCGTTGTCGATCTCCAGCGAGTCGAGCACTTCGGTCAGCGAGCCCGGGGTGCTCTTTACCTGGCGCTTCATCTCCGGGTCGAGCTCGTAGAGGTCTTCGTCGATCGGCTTGGGCGGCTCGATCTTGTTGATGACGCCGTCCAGGCCGGCCATCAGGCAGGCCGCAAAGGACAGGTACGGGTTGCACGACGGATCGGGCGTCCGGAACTCGAGGCGCTTGGCCTGCGGATTGTCGAAGTACATCGGGATGCGCACGCAGGCGCTGCGGTTGCGCTTGGAATAGATGAGGTTGATGGGCGCTTCGTAGCCCGGCACCAGCCGGCGGTAGGAGTTGGTGGTCGGCGCGGCAAAGGCGAGCAGCGACGGCGCGTGCTTCAGCAAGCCGCCGATATACCAGCGGCACATGTCGCTGATGCCCGCGTAGCCCGCCTTGTCGTAGAAGAGCGGCTCGCCGTCTTTCCAGAGGCTCTGGTGCGTGTGCATGCCCGAGCCGTTGTCCATGAAGAGGGGCTTGGGCATGAAGGTCGCCACGAACCCGTTCTGGGCACAGACGTTCTTGACGACGTACTTGTACATCATCACTTTGTCCGCCATGTTGACCAGCGTGTCGTAGCGCATGTCGATCTCGGTCTGGCCGGCAGTCCCCACCTCGTGGTGATGGACCTCGATATCGATGCCCGCCTCGATCAGCTTGAGGACGATCTGGGATCGAAGGTCCTGCAGCTTGTCGGTCGGTGGCACCGGGAAGTAGCCTTCCTTGTAGCGCGGGCGGTAGGCCATGTTGGGCTCGGAGTTCTTGCCCGAGTTCCAGACGCCTTCGACCGAGTCGATCTCATACATGCCCGAGAACTGGTTCTGATCGAAGCGCATGCTGTTGAAGATGTAGAACTCCAACTCCGGGCCGATGTTGATGGTGTCGGCGATGCCGGTCGACTTCAGGAACGCCTCCGCCTTCTTGCCGACGTAGCGCGGGTCGCGCGAATAAGCCTCGCGCGTGATCGGGTCGATCACGTCGCAGTTGATGGTTAGCGTCGGCACCTTAAGGACCGGGTCGATGATCGCCGTCGACGGATCC
>VBIS01000085.1:0-6054 GCA_005880605.1 Chloroflexota bacterium | reverse complement strand
GGAAAAGTGCTGCCAGGTCCCGATCAAGTCGATGAACTTGAGGTCGACGATCTTCAACCCTTGCTTGTGGGCAAGATCGATGACGGATTGGGCATCCGCCCTGGTTTCTTTTTTCGAGCGCACGCCCTGATCAATCGCCATAAAGAGTTTCCCTCCGTGAACGCAGTGATCCGACTGTATCGATGCTAGGGGTGGCCAGCGGTGCCGTCATCGGTCGGCAGGGACGAGTTGGGGACTCCCTTTTTGTGCGCCCTGCCCAATACCGTCAGGGAGTCGCCGTGGCCGAAGGGGAGGGTGAAGTGAGCAGGGTCGAGTTGACGCGATCGACCGTGAGCGTATAACCGCTCGAGGGCGGGTCGATCGCCACCGATAGTAGGTAGGCACCCTTGGTGAACCAGACGATCGACGTCGTCGCCGACGCCTTGTCTTCGACCCATCCGTCCTTGGCCAGCGCGGCCTCGTAGAAGGGCACGATGGCGTTCAGGTTTTGGGCGCTGAAGTCTTCGGAGATGCTCTCCGTATCGGCGAGTCCGGGCCGTTGGTAGAGCAGCTTGGTGCCGGGGGGCCGGGGAAGGGATACGATCAACGGCCGGGTCAGGTGGACATCGGCGCCGCTGATCTCCGATGCGATCTGCGCGTTCTGCACCAGGACCAGGATGGCGAAGACCGCCACCAGCGCCGGCCCGATCGCGCCCCCCGCCCAGAGCAGGGCGCGGCGGCCCAGTCGGTCTCGCCGCCGCCGCCAGGCGGCGCGGAGCCAGACGGCGATCGTCATCACGCAAAGCACCAGCGACGCCGCGCCCAGAACATCAACCCAGCCACCGGGCATGTACGCGGCCAGCTGGTCGACGGCCAGCACGCCGGCGCCAACCGTCACGGCGTACGCGATCGACATCGCGGGCATGAGCCACGGGGGGTCGGTGCTAGCCACCGGGCCCAGCGGCGCGGCCGATCCGCTCAGGCGCCGGTCTATTCGCCGGCGGCCTGCTCCCATTCCTGGTAAAGCGCTCGAAGCCGGCGGGATGCATCGTCGTGCGCCTGCGCCAGCGTGGTCACGCGCGACGGGTCGTCATAGGTCTGATGGTCGGCGAGTTGCTCTTCGATTCGTCGGATCTCGGCTTCGAGCTCGCCGATTTGATGCTCGACGCCGGAGGCAGGAGCGGCCGTCGCGGCGGCGGCGCCGGCCTCTCTGTGGCGATCGCGGCGAGGCGTGGGGTCGGCCTCGGCGGCCACCACCAGCCGGCCGGCCCGCTGGCGCGATCGCTCCAGGTCGGTGTAGTTGCCGAGGTGGGTTGCGACCCTGCCCTGGTCGACCACCCAGAGCCGGGTGGCGATGGCGTCGATGAAGTAGCGGTCGTGCGACACGAAGACGATGGTGCCTTCGAAGTCCTGCAGCGCGTCCTCCAGCATTTCCTGGGCGGGGATGTCGAGGTGGTTGGTCGGCTCGTCCAGGAGCAGCAAGCCGGCGTCATCGAGCATCAGCTTGGCGAGCGCAACCCGGCTCTTCTCGCCGCCGCTCAAGGACCGGATCACCTTGAACGCATCGTCGCCCCGGAACAGCAGGCGGCCGAGGAAGGTGCGCAGCGTTTCCTCGGGGAGGCCGAAGGCGTCCTGCAGTTCGGTCAGTACCGTCTTGTTGGGATCGAGGTCGGCCAAATGCTGGTCGTAATAGCGCATCGTCACCCGCGGCCCGCTCTTCACCCGGCCCTTGAGCGGGCGAAGCTCGCCGAGCAACGCCTTGAGCAGGCTGGTCTTGCCGGAGCCATTGGGCCCGACGATGGCGACCCGTTCGCCGGCATTGATGGTGAAGGCGGGAACCGTAAGCCCCCACCCTGGCCCTCCCCCGCTCGCGGGGGAGGGGTACGAAAGTGTCAGGCCGTCGCTTTGAAAGATCAGGTCGCTGGTGCCCGAGGCACGCAAGCGGATCCGGATCTGCTGATCGTCAGAGGGCGGCGCGACCCGGTCGAGGCGGTCGAGCTTGGTCTGCCGGCCGCGTGCCTCGCGGGCGCGCTGTCCGGCTTTATAGCGACGGATGAACTCCTCGGTCCGGGCGATGTAGTCCTGTTGGGCGTCGTACTCCTTCTGACGCAAGGCCCGGCGCTCGCGGCGCAAGCGCAAGTACTGGCGGTAATTGCCGGGATACCACTCGCCCATTCCGGCTTGCAGCTCGAGAATGTCGTCGGCCGTGCGCTCGAGAAAACGGCGGTCATGCGAGACGATCAGCATGCCGGCGCGGGAGAGCCGAAGGAATTCCTCCAGCCATTCGATGGCCTCCAGGTCGAGATGGTTGGTCGGCTCGTCCAGCAGCAACAGGTCCGCCTCCTGGAGCAACAGGCGGGCCAGCGCCAGGCGGCGTCGTTGCCCGCCGCTCAGCGCGCTCGGCGGTAGCGCCTGGTCTGCCTCGGTCAAGCCAACGCCATGGAGCACCTCGGCGACCCGGTTGTCGTAGGCATAGCCGTCCAGGCGCTCGTACTCGTGCTGGACGTCACCGTAGTTCTCGACCAGGGCGGTCAGCTCTGCACTCTGGCCACCGGTCATGGCCGTTTCGAGCTCACTGAGCCGGACGCGCAGACCCATGATGTCGGGCCGGCTGTGTAGCGCGTCCGCGTAGACACTCTCGTGCGGGCCGGCCTCGATCTCCTGCGCCAGGTAAGCGGTCCTGGTGCGGGGAGCCAGCGTCAGCGAGCCGCGGGTCGGGGTGATTTCCCCGGAGATCGCCTTGAGCAGGCTGGACTTTCCACTGCCGTTGGCGCCCACGATCCCGAGCCGCTGCCGAGGCTCAACCTGGAAGCTCAGGTCGGACAGCACCTCGGTGGCGCCGTACACCACGGCCAGCCGGTCGACGCGCAGGAGTGGCATGTCACCGAAAGTCTACGGCGGCCTCCGGCCGAGCGGACCCAAGTTCGTCTGGTTTCCGGGAATAAACCATCGACGGATTCGGTTTGCGAAAACGTAGTGCATTTTCAGGCCATGAATGTGAGGGGTCAGCGATGACAGGATTACTTGCCCAGACCAACGCATACATCCGTGACGCCGAGCGCCAGTCCAAGGACCTCAAGGCCCGGCAGGACCAGGTTCGCCGCCCGGTCCAGTTGATCGACCAGCTGCTGCAGGAGCTCGAGGAACTGAATCTGAAGGGCTTCAAACGGGTGCCAATGGCCTACGAGCCGCGGCTGGAGGAGATCCTGCGCCTGGTAGGCCCAGTGCGGTCGCTCGCCGACGACCTGGCCAACATCAAGGTGAAAGTCGGGATCTCGAAGCTCATGGACGCCCTGTTTGCCGTCGAAGAGGCCCTCTTCACCGAGCGTCACGGACCTGCGGTCGACGTAGACGTCCCGAGCTACGACAACACGCTCTATAGCGCCGCCTAAGCCTTTTCTCCTCTGGGCGGGCTCGGGGCAGTACCATAGCGCCGTGCCAACCGCGCTCGATCTCATGCTGCGCCTGCTCGTTGCGTTGATTCTCGGCGCGGTGGTTGGCCTGGAGCGCGAGCGGCAGGAGCGGGCGGCCGGGCTACGGACGGTGACCATGGTGTCGCTAGGGTCGTGCCTCTTCACGATCATCGGCGCCTACGGTTTCCCAAACACCGATCCTTCGCGGGTCGCGGCGCAGATCGTCACCGGCATCGGCTTCCTCGGAGCCGGCACGATCTTTCTGCGCAAGGATCTGGTGCGGGGGCTGACGACTGCCGCCACCATCTGGGCGGTGGCCGCTATCGGCATGGCGGCAGGGACGTCGCAATACATCATCGCCGTTTTCACGACCCTGTTGATCCTGTCCGTGCTGATGGTCTTGAAACCGATCGAACGGCGCTTCTTCAAGCGGCCCAACGAAGCGCAGGTGAGCATGGTGGTGCCCCGCACCGATGGCGAGATCGAAGCGGTGCGGGAGCCGCTGCGCGCAATCGGCGCCTACCCGATGTCAGTGCGGATTCACGAGCTCAATGACACGGAGGACCGGCTGGAGATCGATGTCGGCCTGCCGGCCGAGCGGACGACGTCGGAGCTGCTGCGCCAACTGCGGACGGTTCAGGGGGCCAAGCAGATCTTTATCTCCCGCGAGTTGATCGAGGACCGGGTCCGGGCCGGGAATTGATACAATGGCGCCTAAGAACTGGGAGGTGGTGCCCATGGCATTAGTTGATTTAGGTGAGAGCGGCGGGTAACACCGCCGCTCTTTCTTTTTAGGGCTTAAGCCTTCTCACGCGGCCGAATTGCGGCTTTCGCTTCGTAAGAAACGCCTGGATCGCCTCTTGCGCATCGGTGGTTTCCGCGGCTACCGATTGCAGCTGTGATTCGAGCTCCATGGCCTGCTCGAGGTCGAGGTCGAGCGCGCGTTCCAGGCCCTGCTTGATCAGGGCATAGGTCTGGCGCGGCCCATCAGTAAGGCGCCGCGCCCGTTCCATCGCCGCGGGCATCAACTGCTCGGGTGGGACCACGGCCGCAACCAGGCCGAGTGTGTGGGCGTCTTCCACCGTCAGCGGATCCCCTGAGATCGCGAGCTCGGTCGCCTTGCTGAGGCCGAGCATGCGCGTCAGGAAGAAGAGGCTGCCGGCATCGGGAACCAGGCCCACCCGAACGAAGACCACGATCAGGGAGGCGCCGGCGGCCGCGATCCGCAGGTCGCAGGCAAGCGCCAGGCTCAGCCCCGCGCCGGCGGCGGTTCCGTTGAGGGCCGCGATCACCGGCTTGGGACACGCTCGGATGGCTCGGATCATCGGCGCGTAGTTGGTGCGCAGGTCGTCACCCAGGTCGCGCTCGCCGGCCTCACGTCGCGCGGCCACATCCTTGAGGTCGGCGCCGGCGCAAAAGGCGCGGCCGGCTCCGGTGATGATCACCGCGCCCACCTCGGGATTACGAGCCGCCGCCTGCGCGCCGTCGCGAAGCGCGCCCGTCATCTCTGCATTCAGGGCATTGAGCGCCTCCGGCCGGTTGAGTGTCAGTGTCAGAACGCCGCCATCAAGCGTGCTGAGGACGAGGTCGCTCATCGGCCGGTGAACCGACCGGGACGCTTCTCGAGGAAGGCGCGCATCCCCTCGCGCTTGTCATCGGAGGCGAACAGAAGGTAGAAGAGCTTGCGCTCGAACTCGAGGCCGGCGGTCAACGCCACCTCCATCGCCTGATTGACCGCTTCCTTGCCAAGGCGCACCGCCAGCGGCGGGCGCTGGGCGATCAGGTTTGCCAGCCGCAACGCCTCATCCAGGTGTGCCCCGGCCGCGACCACACGGTTGACGAGGCCAAGCCGGTGCGCCTCGGCCGCGCTCACCGGCTCGCCGGTCAGCACCGCTTCCATGGCGCGGACCTTTCCCGCGGATCGCGCCCAGCGCTGAGTGCCGCCCGCGCCGGGGATGATCCCGATCTTCACCTCGGGCTGGCCGAACTGCGCGGTCTCGGACGCCACCACCAGGTCGCACATCAGGGCCAGCTCGCAGCCGCCGCCGAGGGCGTAGCCGCTGACCGCGGCGATCACCGGCTTGTGGATCGCCCGAAAGCGAGTCCAGCGCGCGAAGTTGTCGTCGTTGAGCACGTCGACCGCACTGGCTTCGACCATCTGCGTGATGTCGGCGCCCGCCGCAAAGGCCCGGTCGTCGCCGGTCAAGATCATGCAGCGGATCGCATCGTCGCGATCGAAGGCCTCCAACGCGTCGACGAGCTCCGCGATCGTCTGCGGGTTGAGGGCATTGCGGACCTGCGGCCGGTTGATCCTGACGATCCCGACCGCCCCGTTGGACTCGGTGAGTACGAACTCGTAGGGCATTGCTCCCTCCTGCGGGCCCAGTCTAGCCCGGGAGCCGCTGGAGGACCGGTGCCAGCCATCGGCCGAATCGGCGTTATAGGCTCGTGAAGCGGCTGGTTGTGGCGCTCGCCCCCGTCGGCGCGCTGCTGCTGTTCTCGGTGACGGCCCTGGCCGAGGATCAGCCGTTCAAGACGGTCGTCGACACCATCGTGCCGAAGACACCAGGGTTGACCATCGAAGGCTCAACGGGGGGCTGCGACCTGCTGCTCCAGAACCAGACCAGCCAGGACGTCGTCCTCTTCGACATGAGCAAGCCGC